>CAYSFN010000006.1:33716-44094 GCA_964430045.1 uncultured Gemmatimonadaceae bacterium | reverse complement strand
CGTGCGCGACGCGGTGTCGTCGAGCCGCTGGCGCGGGGGCACGTCGAAGCGGCGGAGCTGGCCGGTGATCTGCGCCCCGTGCAGCAGCAGCACCTGCACCGTGCGGCGTTCCGCGGCGGCCACGGTCACCACCTCGGGCGCGTCGTGTGTGCTCACGCGGCCCCGCGGGAGGGTGCTGCGATCGATCTCGACCGCATACGACCCCGGCGGCAGCTCATGCATGGTGACCCGGCCGCTGCGATCCGTCATGGCGGCACGCTTGCCGATGAGCACGAGCACGCCGCGCTCCGGGCGCCCCGTGGACTCGTCGATCACCTGCACCGTGATGCCGCCGACGTCACGCCGGGGGCCGACCGGCAGGGCCAGTGGCATCGACAGCTCGACCGCGCCGACCTGCAGCCACGGGGCCCCGCGCGTCCCTGACTCGACCGCGCGCCAGCGCATCCCGACGGTGTAGCCGCCGAGGAGTGTCTGCTGGAGCGCGGCGTCCCAGGAGCGCTGGGCGAGCACGGCGATCCCGGCCCCACTGCCGAGCGAGAAGCCCGAGCCGCGATTCTGACGTCCGCCGAGCATCAGTGTGGAGCCTGTCCGGCGTGCGTCGAGCGTGAGGTGCGCCCCGATGCCGGTGCGCACGATGTTCCCGGACGAGGAGCGATCCGGCGTGACCTGGCGATCCGCCAGCAGCGTGATCGCGTTGCGCCCCAGCAGGCGCAGCGTCGCCGTGGCGGTGCTGCGGTGGAACGACCGCCACTGCGCGGAGTCCGCCGTGCGCGCATCGCCGCGGAAGTGGAGCGCGGTCGCGGTGAACCGGCGACCACCGCGCCACGAGCCGATCAGGTTCACGCCCGTCTCCTCCCGCAGGGACCGTGTGCCGGCGAAGTGGTAGGCCTGCAGCACGTCGCGGCGCTCGGCGCGGAGCCACGAGCCAACCGCCACACCGGCGGTGGTCAGCGCGGACCGGTCGGTGATTGCGCTCAGCGTGCCGAGCGAATCGGTGAGGTCGAGCAGGTCGAGCCGGTTCTGCTGCCGTGCCGCGTGATTGGCGTAGAGCCGGATCCGCGCGAATGACGGTGTGGAGATCGCGGCGTTGCGCTCCAGGACTCCGCGGCGCGGGCCGATCCAGGTCGAGTCGCCGTCGATGAGCTGGGCGTTGTAGGTGAAGCCGAAGGGAGCACCGCTGGCGTTCATCGCCCAGCCACGCAGTGGCGCGCGGGCCTCGGTGGGAATCGTGGCCTCGACGCTCACCACCCCGGCGCGTTGCAGCGGCAACGTGACACGGCCAGTGTAGTGGCTCCGCGTCGATCCGTCGACGTCCTGCCGCAGCAGCGTCGTCGCGGCCAGCTCGACCCCGAGCGGCATGCGGAAGCCAAGCTGCGCGGACGCCTCGCGCGTGTCGTCGGGGCGGAGGTCGTCGTAGCCCGCGTGGGCGGCAACGCTGACGGGTCCCATGCGCAGTTCACCACCGGCTCCGAGCAGCAGCAGCATGCTCGTCGTCAGCGGCGTGAGTCCGTACCAGGCATGGCCGAGGGTGATGTTCCCCCAGTCGCCCGTCGCGGCGGCACGAAATTCGTTGCGGATGGCGTAGGGCGCATTGTTTGTTGCACTGTAGCGCGCGACCAGCTCGACCCGGGTGTCGGACCCGTGCTGCAGGGGGCCGCGCCCAACGAGTTCGACCGTGGTGCCCGACGCGACGGCCACGCCGCCCGTGGGGGCTCCAGCCGCGCGGAGGGTGGCTCGCAGCGGAATGGTCTGCAGCGCGGAGCCGAGGTCGGCGTGGCGCGGCACGACGCGCATGCGGTGCGCGAGACGGGCGGCTGCGGTGTCGGTGGGGTTCGGCATGGCCTCCGCGACGGTGACGATGAGCTCGTCCTGCGCGATCGGCGGCGGCGGTGCCGTGGCACGGACCGACACCACACGCTGCTGCCCCGCACCCAGCCGGAACGTCGGCACGTCGAGTGCCGCCGGTCCGCCGCGGACGGTGCGTGCCGTGAGCAGCACGTCGGCCGTTCGGTTGCCGCTGTTCCGAACCAGCACGGTGCTGCGGTACTCCTGCGACTGCATGAGGTGGTTGGGCGCGTCGAGCCACTGCAGCGTGAACGCCGCGCGCTCGGGAACGACGACGGTGGCCTGTGCCACGGCAGCAGCGCTCGGCGCCGCCCCCGCTGCTCGCGCGGTGTCGCTGGGAAGCACCCGTATGGTGATCGGGAATCGGCCGGGCGCGGCAGTGGCTGGGGCCACGGCGCTCACCAGCACCGACGCGGCCTGCGAGGCGGTGAGCACCACGGGCCCCTGCCCGGACACCAGGTGCCAGCCTGCGGGAATCTGCACCTCGGTCTGCGCAGTCCCGGCCCCGCCACTCACACGGACAACGAACGTGACGCGCGCACCAGGTTCAACGATCCGCTCTGCAGGACCGAGCAGTTCGAGCCGCAGCGAATCGGCCGGCGGCGAGGTCCCGCGCTGCACCTGCGCACCGGCGGCAGCGGACAGCGCCACGAGCATGGCGGCCACGACACCACGGCGCAGCGGCAGCACGCGGAGCACGGTCAGCACCTCACCGGCGTCATGCCGCTAGAAGCGGAGGCGAAGCTGCACACCGAACACCTCGGTGCCACCCGCATCGGCCAGCACAAGAGCCGTGTAGTCCCCCCGGCTCAGGCCCTCGAAGCGAAAACGCTGCTGGAGCTGATCCCCCGGGTACAGGAGGCCGCGCTGCTGCTGCTGCCGCGAGACGAGCTCACCTGCGGCGTCGTAGAGTTCGACCGTCATCTGCGGACGCAGGCCACGCTCGCCCGGGTTCAGCACGTCGAGCTCGAGCACCGGCTGCCCGGTCGAGTCGACCAGCGAGCGCACGGCAGCGAAGTCGAGCTTGGCCACGCCCGCGTCGCCGACGTGCGTCGCGACCTGCACGGCGTAGCGGACGCGCATCGAGATGCCGAAGGTGCCGCGTTGCGTGGCGTCGGCGGGACGCAGTACCGGCGCGGACTCGTCGACGGTCTCCACGAAAATGGCACTCCAGTAGGTGCCGACGAGGCTGGAGTCGTTCGGGACGACGACGCGGACCGTGACGGTGGCGGTGCTACCGGGCGGGACCGTGACGGTGGCCGGGACGTCGTGCAGCCACAGGGCGTTGGAGCGCGGCTGCTGGCCGAGGGCGGCCGCGTCGGTCTCGCCGGTGGCCTGCGCGTTGTAGTCCCTGCGGGTCAGCCGGGCTACGCGCGGGCTGGTGGTCGGGTTGTGCAGCGCGATGCGGGTGAGGTACTCCTGCCCCGCTGCGGTCCGTTGCTCGACGAGCGTGCCGGAGGTCACCGCGATCTGCGCAGGCGCGAGCGCGGGAAGGGAGAGCATGGCGGCGAGGACGGCGACGGGGCGCAACATGGGAGGATCGGGGCCGAGTGGGGGAAACGCGGTGCTGTGACAGGGCGGATCGCCCTGTCACAGCGGGTGCGGTCAGGCGCCTGCAGTGATCGTCAGGGTGACTGTGCGCTCGTGTGGTGTTTCCGGCACCGCCGCAAAGACCGTGGCTTCGAGGCTGTAGGTGATCGCCAGTCCCGACTCGGCGACGTTCGAAATGGCGGTCACGACGTCAGCCGGGCTGGTGCTGAGTGTCACCGCTCCGGCACTGGACCCCGACGCGGCCGGCGCGGCGAGCGTGATCTTCAGGGTCAGCCCCGTCGGCATCGCTGAGTTGATGGAGGCCCTGATCCTTTGGCCCGTCTCATTAGTCGTGATGGCATAGGTCGCGACGCCGGTGCTGTTATCCGCGTCCGGCTGGTTGCCGGCAGTGGCGGTGCTGATCGTCATGCTTGGCGCGCCGCTGACGACGAGCTCGTTGATGGCTTCGACCGTGAACGTGACAATCTGGTCGTCCGACGCCTGCGCATGGACGGCGGACACGGCGAACAACGAGAGGGCGGCGGCTGTGAGGATGCGGGACGTCATGGGCGATTCTCCGGGGGTGGCTCGTGGAACGTGTCGTCGCATTCGCGGCGAGCAGAGCCCGTGCGGGTCACGGGCTTCTGAGCCTGTATTTGGCGAGAATCGTGCCACGGAACGCTTCGACGCCATAAGCTGTTGCGGTTTCAATACTTGGACGGCGCTGAGCCTCGGTGCCGCAGCCACATGCTGTACAAAAAAATGGACCATTCGTGATCGAATGGCCCGAAGCAAACGTCTAATATTTTTACTTAGTCCAAATATTGGACTGCCATGCGTCAGATCTTCGGCTTCTCGGACGGCACGTGATTGTAGATCGTCTGCCGAGACACGTCGAGCAGCCGTGCCGCCTGATGACGATTACCTGAGGTCA
Source organism: uncultured Gemmatimonadaceae bacterium (assembly GCA_964430045.1). Taxonomy (GTDB): domain Bacteria; phylum Gemmatimonadota; class Gemmatimonadetes; order Gemmatimonadales; family Gemmatimonadaceae; genus DASRAP01. The sequence goes on along the minus strand of CAYSFN010000006.1, from coordinate 39,785 downwards.
GCGACAGCACGCGCTCGATATGGCGTCGCTGGGCCGTCTTCAGGGTCAGATCTTCGACCTGCGGGGCCGGGAGAGGGTCGTGCCGGCGCACGGCACCGATGATCTCCTGCGGCAGGCTCTCGACGGGCAGCGCGTCGACGGGACCGGCGAGGACGATGGCCCGCTCGAGCACGTTCCGCAGCTCCCGCACGTTGCCCGGCCACTCATAGTGCACCAAGGCCTCCAGCGCGGCGTCGCTGATGCGCTCCGGGCCGCGGCCAAAGCTGCGCCGCAGGTCGTCGAGCAACTGCTGGGCCAGCGCGGCGATCCCCGCGTGCCCCCGCTCGCGCAGGGCGGGAATGCGCACCGGCAGCACGGCCAACCGGTAGTAGAGATCTTCGCGAAAACGCCCGGCACGCACGGCCGCTGCAAGGTCGCGGTGCGTGGCCGCGATCACCCGCACGTCGACTTGCAGCTCGTGGGTTCCGCCCAGGCGGCGAAAGCGCTGCGTCTCCAGCACCGTCAGCAGCTTGGGCTGCAGCTCGGGGGCGAGGTCGCCGATCTCGTCCAGCATCAGGGTCCCGCCGTGGGCGACCTCGAACAGGCCGGGCTTGCGGGTCTTGGCATCGGTGTAGGCGCCCCGTTCGTGCCCGAACAGCTCGTCGTCGAGGAAGGTCGCCGAAAGGCCTGCGCAGTTCACGGACACGAAGGGGCCCCGCGACCGCGGGCTCGCCGCGTGCACCAGCTTGGCGGCCCAGCCCTTTCCGGAGCCCGTCTCGCCGACGATGAGCACGGGCGCGGCGCCGTCGGCCAGCAACGTCAACTGCGTGGCCAGCTCGCGCATGGCCAGGGCGTCGCCCAGGCTGTCGAAGGAGGACTGCTGCACCTGCCGGCCCGCCAAGGCGCGATTCTGACGTCGCAACTGCGCCTTCTCGGCGGCGCGGTCGACCGTCATCGTCACGTGCTCGATGTCGAGCGGCTTGACGAGCATCGTCTCGGCGCCCGCGTGCATCGCGGCCACGGTGGTGGACACATCGGCCGCGCCGCTCATCATCACGAGCGAGACGTCGGCGTCGCGGGCGCGCAGTTCGGGCAGCAGGGCGAGGCCGTCCATCCCGGGGAGCCGCCAGTCGATCAGGCAGGCGTCGATGGGCCCTGCGGCAATGGCCTCGAGGGCGGCCGCTGCATCGCCCGCCGTCGCGACGCGCCAGCCGCGCTGCTCGAAGGCACGGCGCAGCGCGGTCCGAACGGACTCGTCGTCATCGACAATGAGGACCGAGCGCAGTGCGACCGGGGCGATCAGCGGCACGGCAGCGCGCTCGGTGTCATGGCCCTGCGGTGGGCGCGGACTCGGTGTGCATATCGGTGTGCATGCCGGAAGCTCGGGGCACGCGCCGCCCCCGTCAACACGGGGTGCATCGTCGGTGCGATCAGCGGCGTCACACGAAACCTCCACCTCGCTGATGTGGTATCCTTCATGTGATGCGTTCACTCGTCCTGCTGCTGCTCGTTGCCGCCGGGTGCCACCGGGGCACGGCGTCGCCCGCCGGCCTGCCGGCGCCACCGGCACCGGAGGCCGGGCCCTCCAGTGCGCTGGAGCAGCTCTACCGCGCCCGGCAGGATTCCGCACGCCGCCGCTACGTCCCCGCCGACGCCCGGTTCATGCGCGACATGATCGCGCATCACGCCCAGGCGCTGGCAATGGCCAACCTGGCCGCGTCCCACGCGGCAGATCCGAGCGTCCGCACGCTCGCGGCGCGCATCCACAACGCGCAGACCGACGAGATCACCCTGATGCAGACCTGGCTGCGGCGGCGCGACGAAGCGGCCCCCGATCTGCACCACGACGGGTGGCGCGTGATGGTCCACGGCGCGCACGACGCGGGGCACGACGCGCATGCGTCGATGCCGGGGATGCTGTCCGCGGCACAGCTCGAGGCGCTGGCCGCGGCCCGCGGCACCGCCTTCGACCGGCTCTTCCTGCACAACATGATCATGCATCACGAAGGCGCCGTCGCGATGGTCGACGTCCTCTTCGCCACCGACGGTGCGGCGCAGGACGAGACCGTCTTCAAGTTCGCCTCCGACGTGCAGGTCGATCAGCGCACCGAGGTCGCCCGGATGCGGCTGATGCTCGGGGCGCTCCGTGACACCCCTGCACCGCGCCGCCCGTAGGGTCCGCGTTCACTCTTTTCTCCCGAGGTCCTGATGTCTCCATCCTCCCCTGTCGCTCGCACACTCGCGGCCGCGGCGCTCGTGTTCAGCGGTGCGTGCGCCGCTCCCATCCCGTCGGGGATCGTTCCTGCGCCCGCCATGGGACCGGACCCCCGCATCGGCCTGGCACCGGGACTGTTCAATGCCGGCGAGGCCATCCGCAATCTCCGGCTCGTCTCGACCACGCCACCGCCGCCGGCCTTCGTCGGCAAGGTCAATTCGGACCTCGCGTTCATTGGCGACCACGTCATCCAGGGCTCGTTCTCGGGGTTCCAGATCTGGAACATCGCGAACCCGGCCGCACCGGTGCTGGTCAAGGATTTCGTCTGCCCGGCGTCGCAGAGCGATGTGTCGGTCTACAAGCACCTGCTCTTCGTCTCGGGCGAGGGGATGGAAGGGCGGCTGGACTGCGGGGCGCAGGGCGTGGCCACCGCCACCAGTGCGGAGCGCCTCCGCGGCATCCGCATCTTCGACATCACGGACCTGACGGCACCGAAGTACCTCGGGAACGTGCAGACCTGCCGCGGCTCGCACACGCACTCGGTGCTGGTCGACCCGCGCGACGCGGAGCACGTGTACGTGTACGTGTCCGGCTCCGCCCCGGTCCGGCCGGCCGCCGAACTCCCGGGCTGTGTGAACGCCCCGCCGGCCAGCGATCCGAACTCGGCGCTGTTCCGCATCGAAGTGATCAAGGTGCCGCTGGCGAATCCCGCCGCCGCCGCGATCGTCACCTCGCCGCGGATCTTCGAGGGGTTGGTCGCGCCGCCCACGCACGGCCTCTCCCCGGCTGACCGCGCCGAGATCGAGGCCGCGAAGGCCCGCGGCGCCTTCGTCGCCGAGGTGATGGGCGAGATGATGATCCTGCCCGACCAGTTCGTCGCCGCGCAGCTGGCGGCCGCCGTGCGTGCGCGCGGCGCAACGGGCGCCCCGACGGCGGCCGACAGCCAGCGCTTCCGCGACGGGATCCCGGCCATGGTCGCGCAGATGACCGGGGCGCAGGCCGGTGCGAACGCCGGCCCGCGACCGGGCCCCAACCAGTGCCACGACATCACGCTCTTCCCGGCCATCGGTCTGGCCGGGGGCGCCTGCGAGGGTTACGGCCTGCTGCTCGACATCCGCGACCCTGCGAACCCCACGCGCATCGCCGCCGTCGCCGATTCGAACTTCGCCTACTGGCACTCGGCGACCTTCAACAACGATGGCACCAAGGTCCTGTTCACGGACGAGTGGGGCGGTGGCGGCGGGCCGAAGTGCCGCGCGGCCGAGCCCTACGAATGGGGGGGGAACGCGATCTTCACGATCGAGAACGGCACGCTGGTCTTCCAGAGCTATTACAAGCTCCCCGCGGCGCAGACGCCGCAGGAGAACTGCGTCGCGCACAACGGGTCCATGATCCCGGTCCCGGGGCGCGACATCATGGTGCAGTCGTGGTATCAGGGCGGCATCTCGATCTTCGACTGGACCGATCCCAAGAAGCCGTTCGAGATCGCCTTCCACGACCGCGGCCCCATCGACGCCACGACCATGGAGATGGGTGGTTCGTGGTCGGTGTACTGGTACAACGGGCTGATCGTGAACTCCGAGATCGCCCGTGGCCTCGACATCTTCGAACTGGTGCCGAGCCAGTACCTGACCCAGAACGAGATCGACGCCTCGAAGACCGTGCACCTCGACTACCTCAATCCGCAGGGGCAGCCCCAGTACACGTGGCCACCGAGCTTCGCGCTCTCGCGTGCCTACGTCGATCAGCTCTCGCGCAGCCGCGGCCTGAGCGATGCCCGCATCGGTGCGGTGCGCACGGCGCTGAGCGACGCGGAGCAGGCCACGGGGAGCGACCGTCAGGCGCGCTTGCGCGCCCTGGCCGCGGCGCTGTCGGGCGAGGCTGCCGCGTCGCGCGACGGGGCGAAGGTCCGGGCGCTGGCCACGTCGGTCGACGCACTGGCTGGCGCGACGCGCTGACGACCGCGCACCACGGCAGGGAGCGGGGGCGGGGGATCGATGCTGATCCGCCGCCCCCTGTTCATTGTGCCAGGCTGGTTGCCGGGATGCGGTACTGCTGAATGACCTCGCTCACATGGGTCACCTGATCGCGGACGACGGGATCGCCCAAGATCACCATCGCAGGATCCAGCCCGGCGCGGCATCCCTGCTCGGACGTGCACGGCGACGCAATGCGTCACGCCGACAGCCAACCTCGCCGCCTGGCCATCGTCGAGAACCAGAGTGTCGCCGCGCCAATCACCCAGATCGTCAGCGGGAACGGCAGGGCGGCGGCGGTGCCGAGCAGGCCGACCGCGTCCATGACGATCAGCGTGTACGAGAACTGGATCGTGACGGCGACGAGCGAGACCGCGAGGACCGGCGTCGCCCAGGTCTTGCGCACCAGCAACCCGGCGGCCCCCGCCAGCCCGCTGCACACGGCAATGGCATAGACCACGAAGATCCACTGCGGACGCATCTCGTACAACTGGCGCTGCCCGTCGGTCAGCGCGGCAAGCGCGGCGTCGTCCATCATGGCGTCCATGGCCAGGGCCATGACGCCGAAGAGCATCCAGAGGGTGGCCAGTGCGGCAACGATCCAATACCAGCGCGGCGGAGTGGAGGTCATGGGAGGGAGGGGTTGTGAGGGTCAGTCGTGGATCCGGAACTTCGCGAGGAACGGCGTGCCGTCGCCATCGTGCACCATCGCCCACGCGGTGTTGCCGACGACGGCAGGGAGCAGAACACCGGCAGGAAATGCCACTTCGCCCAGGAACCCGCCGTCGAGGGCGAACACCGCGAAGACGAGCGGTTCCTGGTACGTCAGGGAGAAGGTCTGGCCCTGCACCGACCCCACGACGCGGGGGCTCCCCGGCACCGCTCCGGTCGCGACCGACATCCACACCCGATCATCCATGTCGGTGAAGATGGTGTTCTTGACGGGAAGCTTTGCGCGCGGCGGCTCGGCGATGCCCTTGGCGAGTTCCGGTGGGTAGTGCTTTCGCTGCCAGGCCGCGAGGGCCGTGAGTTCGGCCCGCTCCTCGCTCAGGTACTCGACCGGCGCGAGGAAGGTCTCGCCGCGGACCGGTGCGGCAGTGCCACCGGGACCGACGCGCACGAAGCCGACGCGATCCGACCGCAGCAGGACCAGCCCTCCGTCTGCGAGCGGGAGCCAGTAGCGCATGACGTCGTACGAGGTGCGCGGCGGCGCGGTGCGCCACGAGGCCGGGGCGGTGACGGAGTCGACGATGCGGCCATCGGGCGCGTGGCGGATGATCGGCGGCAGTTCATACGGTGACGCGCCAGGCCCGGAAGCGAACGGCCCCCGCAACAGAATATTGCCGCTCGCCTCGGCGTACACCTCGAGCGTACTGGCGTAGCCGTGCGAGAACTCGCCCAGCACGCTCCCGTCGGCTCCATAGCGGATCACCTTGGCGCGACCATCACGAACGATCACCCCGCCGTCACGAGCCACCGTGAAGGTGACCTGGCCCACGGAGCCGTACTCCCCCGGGCCGCCACCAGGGCTGCCGATGGAGCGGACATACCGGCCGGCCGAGTCGAACTGGCGGAGGACCATCCCCTGATCGGCCTTGGAGTCCAGCAGGATCACCCCGCCGTCCGGGGTCGCGACCAGCAGGTGGACGACCCCGAAGGTCGTCTCGGGCGAATCCTCGCCGAAGCGTGCGACCTCGACCGCATCGCGGCGCGGCCCCCACGCCCCGGGGCCGCGGGTCGTCACAACCGCGGTGTCACCCCGCGTCGTGCGGGTCACACCCGGCGGGCCTGCCGCCGGGTCGGCCCCGCAAGCAGCGGCCGACAGGAGAACACCAACGGAACAGAGGGCTGTGCGCATGGGACCGCAGAATTGGGATTGGCGCGAAGCTAACACCTGGC
>CAYSFN010000006.1:0-33616 GCA_964430045.1 uncultured Gemmatimonadaceae bacterium | reverse complement strand
ACCGCCACCGCCGAGGCCAGCCATGACGTCCGCGCGTTTCCGACTCCTGTTCCACGCGATCCTCGTGCTGGGCGTGACGGTGCCGCTGCCCGCCGCCGGTGCGCAGGCAGCAGCCAGCATCGTCATCACCGGCGACGTCGCCACGCCCATCACTCTCACGGCGGCCGATCTCGCCGCGATGCCGCGGGCAACGGTGACGACGACGAGCAACGGGATCGCCACGACATACGCCGGCGTCTGGCTGCCGGACGTGCTGAAGAAGGCGGGCGTGCCGCTCGGTCCCGGGATGCGCGGCAGCACGTTGTCGGGCTACGTGATGGCCAGGGCAAGCGACGGCTATCAGGTGCTGTTCTCGATCGGCGAACTCGACCCGGCCATCACCGACGGGCAGTTCCTTCTCGCGGACATGGCAGACGGCCAGCCGCTCTTCGCCGAGAACGGGAGTTTCCGCCTGGTGATCCCGCAGGACAAGCGCGGCGCGCGGTCGCTGCGGATGCTGACCACGCTCGACGTGGTCCTGCTCAAGAAATAGCGGCGCCCTCCGATGCGGATGCGTGCAACGGTGGTCGTCCCGGTGATCCTGGCGGCGCTCTGCATCGCGGCGGCGGTGCTCCCGCCCGAACCCGAGTTCGAATGGCGGATCCCGGCGCCGTTCCCGCGCCCCGCCGTGCCGGCCGACAATCCCATGCGTATCCTGAAGGTCGAACTCGGACGGCACCTGTTCCATGACACACGGATGTCGGTCAATGGCCAGCAGTCGTGCGCGAGCTGCCATCGCCAGGAGCTCGCCTTCACCGACGGACTCCCCCGCTCCATCGGCACGACCGGCATGCAGCATCCGCGCGGCAGCATGAGTCTCGCGAACGTCGCCTACAACCCCGCGCTCACCTGGGCCGATCCGGCGATGCGCGCACTCGAGGACCAGGCGCTCGTGCCGATGCTCGGGACCGACCCGATCGAGCTCGGGCTCGGGCTCGGCGGACGTGAAGCGGAGTTCCTGCGCACCGTGCGGCGCGACACGGTCTATCAGCGGCTCTTCGCGGGCGCCTTTGCCGGGACGCCGGATCCGTACTCGATCGAGAATGTCGTGCGGGCGATCGCCGCCTTCGAGCGGACGATGCTCTCGATGCGCTCGCCGTATGACCGCTACCGCTATGGCGGCGAGCGCGATGCGATCTCCGAATCGGCCAGGCGCGGCGAGGCCTTCTTCTTCTCAGGGCAGCATGGCGGATGCTTCCAGTGCCACGGCGGCTGGAACTTCAGCGGCCCGGTCCGCTTCGAAGGACGCACCGACGTTGACGCGCCGTTCTTCAACACGGGGCTCTACAATACCGCCGGGGCGGTGTCGTACCCGGCGTCGAACACCGGCGTGCACGGCATCACCGGACGCGCCGGGGACGTCGGGAAGTTCCGGGTGCCGACCCTGCGCAACATCGCCGTGACCGCGCCGTACATGCACGACGGCAGCCTCGCCACGCTGGACGAGGTGCTCGACCATTATGCCGCCGGTGGACGGACGATCGCCGCAGGACCGTACGCGGGGGTCGGACGCCTCAACCCCAACAAGGCGCCGAACGTGGACGGGTTCACCCTGACGGCCCAGCAGCGGCACGACCTGATCAGCTTTCTGGAGAGTCTGACCGACAGCACGTTCCTCCGTGATACGGCGTTTTCGGATCCGTGGCCGCGGTACCGGGCGTCGGAGGGCAGATTCCGGCGCTAGTTCCGGGCGGCGTCAGGCGTCGCCGGACCGGCTGGCCGCCGAAGTGCATTTGCACGGTCTTTGCCGGTGCCGGGACTAGAGCGGTTTAATCGACAAGTCACCTCTGCCCTCTGAGAACAAGATGCGCCGAATCGCTCGCACTTCCCTCGTGCTCCTCGGCATCGCCGGCCCGCTCCGGGCACAGGAGGCACGCGCCACCACGGCCCCTCCCGCGCCCCTTCCGTCCGTCCCCCTTCCGGCCGATCTCGATCGCGTACTGCGCGACTACGAACGCGCGTGGCGCGCAGGTGATGTCCCGGGACTCGTCGCGCTGTTCACCCCCGACGGATTCGTCATGCAACCGGGACGCCCCCCGGCGCGTGGCCACGAGGCACTCGCCGGCGTCTACCGCGGTCAGGGCGGCAGCCCGCTGCGCCTGCGTGCCCTCGCGTTCGCGACCGCGGATTCCGTCGGCTACATCATCGGGGCGTACGGCTACGGCGATGATCCCGGTGATCAGGGGAAGTTCACGCTGACCTTGCGCCGCGGCGCGGACGGGCGCTGGCTCATCGCCTCGGACATGGACAACGGGAGCCGGCCACCGGTGCGCCCGCCGGAGCCGGCGACGGTATCGGGAGCAGGGTGACTTGCCTTGCTCACTGTATTGAGTAAAATTACTCAATACAGTGAGTATCCAACGCCCCCTCTTCCAACGCCCCCAGGGCGCCGCTTTGACGGCCCGGCTCCAACAGCCGCGCCGCTTCATCCAAGTGGTGGCCGGTCCGCGCCAGGTCGGCAAGTCCACCCTGGTGCAACAGGCCACGCTGCCGCTGGAGGCGCCGGTGCGCTACGCCAGCGCCGACGAACCGACCCTGCGCGGGGGAGATTGGATCGCCCAGCAATGGGACGCGGCACGGCTCGCCATCACCGGCAAGGCGGGTGCCGTGCTGGTGCTGGATGAGGTCCAGAAGATCCCGGCCTGGTCGGAGGCGGTGAAGCGCCTCTGGGACGAGGACACTCGCGCCAAGCGCCCGCTCAAAGTGGTCCTGCTCGGCGCCGCGCCGCTGCTCATCGCGCAGGGGCTCACGGAAAGCCTGGCCGGCCGCTTCGAGACGATCACCTTGTCACACTGGTCGCTGGCGGAGATGCGGGCGGCGTTCGGCTGGTCACTGGACGAGTTCGTGTTCTACGGCGGCTATCCCGGCGCCGCGCCGCTCATCGGGGAGCCCGAGCGCTGGGCGCGCTACGTCCTCGACAGCCTCATCGAGACCTCCATCTCGCGCGACGTGCTGCTGCTGACGCGCGTGGACAAGCCCGCGCTCCTGCGGCGGCTGTTCGAGCTGGCCTGCCGCTATTCCGGCCAGGTGCTCTCCTACACCAAGATGCTGGGCCAACTGCAGGATGCGGGCAACACCACCACGCTCGCGCATTACCTGGACCTGCTGGCGGGTGCGGGGATGGTGCGCGGCCTCCCCAAGTACGCCGGGGACGTGGCGCGCAGCCGGGGCTCCAGCCCCAAGCTGCAGGTGCTCAACACCGCCCTGATGACGGCAACGAGCGGGCTCACGTTCGAAGAGGCGCGCGCGGACCGCGAGTTCTGGGGGCGGCTGGTGGAATCGGCGGTGGGGGCGCATCTGGCCAACGCCGCCATGCGTGGGGAATGCACGTTGCACTACTGGCGCGAACGCAACCACGAGGTGGACTTCATCGTACAGACCGGGCGCCGGGTGGCGGCCGTCGAGGTGAAGAGCGGCCGCGCGCCACAGGCGCACCCTGGGACAGCGGCGTTTGCGCAGGCATTCAGGCCGCAGCGCACCCTGTTGGTGGGCGGCGACGGCATCGGGCTGGACGACTTTCTGATGCAGCCGGTGGCGCATTGGGTGAAGGGGGGCGGATGATCATGCGCTATCTGTTCCTTGCTCTCCGGGCCTCGCGCGCGAGGATCGCCTGCTGGATCACCGTCGTCATCGAACCGGCACCCACGGACAGCGCCACGGCACTGGATGTCGACCACAGGAAGGCCAGCGTCATCAGGCCGATCACTGCGGACATCACGGTGACGACGGTGCGCGACACCTCGGTGCCGCCGGTGAGCGAGGTGGCGGCGGCGATCAGCGTCGTGAGCGCCGCCACGCCGATGGCCAGCGCCGCGTCGGGCCGGGCGAGGTCGGCGATCCAGAGGTACCGGACACGCTCGCCCAGTCCCTGGCGCGTTGCGGCGAAGAGCGCGCTGAAGATCGGCGCCTGGATGAGCAGGCCCAGCAGTCCGCCCGGCGAGAGCAGGCGGATGTCGTGCGCGCGGTAGAGGGCCTGGGTCTCGCGCATCAGCCGCGCCGGATCATGGGCATGGCGTGAGCGCAGCGCGTCGAGCGCGGGCCGGAGGGCCGCCATGCGTTGCTGCTGGACCCGCGCCTGACGCGCGAGACGCAGCGTCAGCGGGAGGAGCGCCAGCCGCAGCGTGAACGAGACGAGAACGATCGCGTGCCCCAGGCTCCCGACGCCGGCTTGGGCCAGGGTCACGATCACGCCGCGCAACAGTTCCACCGTGGTATCCCACATCCTGACTGCTCCGGTTGAGAGGAAGGCCCGCGCCGACACTCCCTGCTGTACGGCCGCGCCGGTCGCACGGTTTCTGCACCAGATTTCCCCTCGTGCCCGCCAACGCGGCGAGACGCGCGCTGGTGGACGGCGTCGACGGGTGGTACACTCCAAAGGGACAGCATTCCTGTCCCCAGCCGTGGAGCAACACAATGCGCACCCTCGTCCTGCTTGGCCTGGCCGTCTCTCTGAGTTCGGCCAGCGCGGCACAGACCGCCTCGATCAGAGAGGCGACGGCACGGCGCGCGCTCACCGTGGGTGGCGATGACGCCGCGGGTGATGCGTATCTGTTCCTCTCCCTTGTCGATGCAAAGGTTCTTCCCAACGGGAACCTCGCCGTCCTGGATCGCGGGGAATCCAACTTGCGCCTGTTCGATGCGCACGGGAGGTTTTTGCGGTCGACGGGGCGCAAGGGCCAGGGACCCGGGGAGTTCTCCAATCCGACAACCATCCGGGTTGCGGGCAATCGCCTGCTTGTCCACGCGGGCGGCAATCGCATCGCTGCGTTTGATCTTGACGGAAAGCACCTGAGGACCACCGGGGTCGATCTGGATTCCCTCCGGCATCCTCGTGTTGCGCTCCGGCACGGCTGGGTGCTCCAGAAGCGCTCCGCAGCAACCCTTGCAACCGTCAGCACGCCGAAGCGTGACCTGTTCGAGTATGCCATCTTGCAGCGGCGAGGTCGGCGTGGCGCCGACACGGTGGCCACCATAGCACGCGGGCTGTTCGTCGAGCTGCTCAATGGGAGGGCCGGAAACTCCAGTTCGTCATTCGGGAACAGCGGTGACTTCGGCGTCCTGGCCGATTCCATCGTTGTCGTCGTCGACGGAACAACCGGTTCCGTGCGCTGGCTCCGCCTGGACGAGCACGCGGTGACCGTTGTGCGCGAGGAGCGCATCCCGCTCCCGATCCGGCCAGTCACTGCGACCGATTTGGAACGGGAGGAGCGGCGCATGGCTGGACGAGGAGGGGGTGTCTCGCTTTCGACCGGTGGCGGCAGGGCAGCACCGCGCGATCGCACATTCCGCGCGATAGTCGCCCCCGCGGTATTCTCGGTTGCCACGGCGGTACGCGTCTCGCCCGACGGGCATGTGTGGGTGCAGATTCCGGATGACCCGCAAGGCAGCAAGCTCTGGCTCATCTATCCACCCACGGGCGCTCCGCTGCGGGTGGCGCTCGTCAAGGGATTCGTGCCCTTCGACGTGCATGGGTTGCGGATCATCGGACTCCAGCGGGTCGGCGCGGACGAACTGCCGGCGGTGGTCGCGTACGACGTCGTGGCGCGCTGACGCGGCCATGGCCCCATTGCCATGATGCGCGGCCCGGTACGTGCCCTGCTGGCCTGTACGGCCGCGGCCTGCACCGACAGCGCGACGCCGCTCGTGACCGCGCTGCCGGCAGACACACTTTCGCGAGCAACGTTCATCGGCAGCGAGAGCATCCCCGGGGTGGCGGAGATCTTCAGGGTGGCGGTCGACGGGTGTCGACTGGCGATCCTGGACTACCCCAATCGCCGTGTCGCCGTGATCGACTCAACGCTGGACTCGCCGCGGTTTGTGGGACGAGCCGGACGCGGCCCCGGCGAGCTCGACCAACCGCGCACTGTCTCCATACGACGAGACGGCGCGGTCCTGGTCGGTGACGGGGCGCGCGCACGATGGATCCTCTACAACGCCGACGGCGAGCTCGTGCAGGACGCTCCCCTCCTGGGGGCGACCGCCGGCCATGCGATGCACGGCAAGGTCCAGTTCCTGTCGGATGGGCGAGTCGCAGACTTCTGGTGGGGTGACGTCGTGCCGTGGCATGTGCCGGCATCGGCGCTCACCCGGCTGGGATTGGTCACCCTTGTCAACGCAGATTTGCAGGGAATCGACCGCGAGCTTGGTATCCCGGCACCCAGCCCCGGCAGCGCCGCAGGACTCAATTACCTGCGGCAGGCGGGGGACCTTGCCGTGTTCCACGACACCGTTGTTGTGCTGCGGGCGATGACGGGCGAGGTCGACTGGATCGCCGGGTCAAACGCCCCGAGGACTGGGCCGAATCGGCGCGTGGCCGTCCGCTCCTACCGCTCGTCGGCTCCGCTGTCGGTGACACGATCGACGGTGGACTCCAACGGCGTGGCCATGCTCGAGGGCGTGCACTTTCAGCCAGTCGCTTCGCTGGTCGCCGTCGATCACGCCGGCCTGACCTACGTCGTGAGTCCGTCGCCCTTCCCAGATGGCCGCGAGCTGCTTGGTGTGCACGATGGCCGCGGTGCGCTGGTGGCCGAGCGACGTCTGCCAAGCCGGGACAGCAGAGCACTCGCCGTGCTGCCAGATGGATCGCTGCTGCTGCATGGCATGGTGCACGATGATCGCGACGGCGACCGGGGCATCATTGTCGTGTCGCCGATCGTGCCCTCAACGAGCCCCGCGTGCACGTGGGCGCGTTGACCGAGCTGGCGCCGCGACGAGGCCACGATATATTCCTGCGCCATGCGTCCCGTTGTCCGCGCAGTCTCAGCCCTCGCGTTCGCCGCGTGCGTGTCCCAGGCGCAGGGAGCCGCCGGTGGCTGGGTCGATCCCGCACCGCATCGCGTCCGTGTTGTCCAGGTCGCACCTGACGTTCATCTCGAGATCCTCGACTGGGGCGGGCAGGGGGAGCCCGTCGTGCTGCTCGCCGGGCTGAGCAACAGTGCGCACGTGTACGATGATTTCGCCCCCGGGCTCACCGACCGTTTCCGTGTTTATGGGATCACGCGGCGCGGTCACGGCGCGTCGAGCCAGCCCCCGGACGGCTACGACGTCCAGACGCTCGCGCACGACGTGGTCCGCGTGCTGGATTCGCTCGGCCTGGCCAAGGCGCATCTCGTCGGCCATTCGCTTGGCGGGCAGGAACTCACCGCACTTGCGCATGCGCACCCCGAGCGGATTCTGACGCTCGTCTATCTCGACGCGGCGTACGACCACACGGGCGACAGCGTGCTGCGCGCCCTGCCGCCCGTCCCTTCCACACCTCCTGCTCCCGAGGATTTTGCATCGCCGCAGGCCGTTCTGGCCTACGTGGAGCGCGTCTTCGGCAATACGTACCCCGAGGCCGAGGTGCGCGCGGTCGTCCGCTTCGACAGCGCGGGGCGTGGAACGGGCGAGGTCACGAGTCCGCGCATCCGCGGGGCGATCATGCAGAGTGCCCAACCACAGGATTTTGCCGCGATCCGTGCGCCGGTGCTGGCGATCCATGCCATTCGCCGGACCCCCGCCCAGGACCATCCGTTGTTCACCACGTGGGACCCAGCGGACCAGGAGCGCGCCCGCGTTCGGGCGGCCGGCAGTCAGGCCTATCGCAGCGACCAGATCGCCCGCCTGCGGCGCGCGCTTCCCACCGCACACATCGTCGAGATCGACGACGCCCATCACTACGTGTTTCTGTCGCACGAGGCGCAGGTGCTGCACCTCGTGCGCGATTTTCTCGCCAGGTAGCTTTCCGGATTCACCAGTCCTGCCATCAACCAGGAGGTCCCCATGCTGCACCACGCCCGCCTCGGCATTCACGCCCTCGCACTTTCGCTCCTCCTCGCCGCTCCCGCGCACGCGCAGGGGTTCATGGCCGAGATGCACCGCGACGTCAACGAGGTCCAGAAGAAGCTGGTGGACCTGGCGAAGGCGATCCCCGAATCCGCCTACGCCTGGCGTCCGGGCACCGCGCGCTCGACCGGCGAGGTCCTGCTGCACATTGCCGCGGACAACTACCTCATCCCGATCGCGATGGGCAAGCCGGCACCCGCGTCCAGCGGCATCACCAGTGACTTCAACACGGCCATGACGTTCGAGAAGAAGGTCATGACGAAGGACCAGATCGTGGCCGAGCTCGACGCCTCGTTCCGGCATCTGCACGAGGCCATGGGGCTCACGACCGACGCGAACCTGAACGAGACCATCACGTTCTTCGGCCAGGAGTGGAGTCGGCAGCGCGCGATGATCCTCACCGTGACCCATCTGCATGAGCACCTGGGGCAGATGATCGCCTACGCGCGCAGCAACGACGTCACGCCGCCCTGGAGCCGCTGACGCACGACGACTGCGTTCCCGCCGTGGCGCGGCAGCGCGCCGCGGTCAGCAGCATCATCCGCGCTCGTCCGCAGCAGCACGTGGCTGAGCTGCAGTGAAATGCTCCAGAATCTGATCCATCGTGTCAACGACGAGGTCCGCGCCCGCCTCGCGGAGCTCCCGGTCTGATCCAAAGCCCCACAGCACGCCGATGGTGCGCAGGCCATTGGCACGGCCGCCGGTGACGTCATGGGAGCGGTCGCCGATCATCCACGTGCGCCCGGGGTCGAGGCGTTCGGTGGCGAGCAGGTGCCTGACAAGCTCTCCCTTGTCGGCTCGCTGGCCGGTCAACTCCGAGCCGTACACGCCTTCGAAGTACGGTGCCAGGCCGAAGTGCTCGACGATGCGCCGGGCGTACACGGTCGGCTTCGAGGTTGCGACCCACAGGCGGTGCCGCGCGCCCTGCAATGCCGCGAGCGCGCCCGGCACGAACGGGTACAGCGTGTTCTCGTAGATCCCGGTCGTCGCGAACCGTGCCCGGTAGTGCGCGAGCGCCGCATCGAGCGTCGCCTCGTCATCCGTCTCGAGCAACTCGGCGAACGACGCCCGCAGCGGAGGACCGATGCACCGGCGCAGCGACTCGCCAGGCGGCACCGTCCGGTGCAGCGCGCTGAGCGCGTGCTGGATGCACGTCGTGATGCCACGCTCGGGATCGGTGAGCGTCCCGTCGAGATCGAACAGAAGACACGGCATGTGGAATCGTTTTCGCGGACCAGCCGGGGCGGAGGAAGGCGAGGATACTGCCCAATGTAGTGGCTGCCCGAGCGTCTGCTGCAACCGGTGCGCCGGAGGAGTCGCCCTGCGTGCCGGGTGGTTGCGGCAAGTGGCCCATTGGGGACGTTGCACGGCGGTCCGGCGGCGTATATGATTGCCGCATGGTGAAGAACATGCCGCGGGCGATGCGCCCCCCCGTCGGCTGGCTGCTTGCCGCGCTGTGGTTGCTTGCGGCGTGTCAGGTGGAAGGTGGGATCACGGACCCCTCCGTCGACGGCCAGGTCGTCGATGGGCTCGCGCTCACCGCTGCCGCCGAAGGCCTGACGTTGCGCGTCACGCTGCGCAACACGACGACGAACGCGATCACGATCTCATACCCGGCCGGGTGCCCGGTGCGGATCCGGCTGTACCGGCTGCTCGATGGCGCGCGGGTGTACGATGAGGCCAGGCTCGCGTGCGGCGCACCGGAGCTCGTGCCGTTCCGCATCGACGCGCGGGCGTCCCGCGCGCTGCATTCCGGGTGGCGTACGGTGTGTTTCGTGCGCGGCGACTCGCTGCCGGTCGGTGAGTACCGTGCGGCAGCGATCGTTCAGTTGGTGGGTGATGCGCCCGTCGAGGTCGAAGCGGGTCCGTACTTCCTGGGCGAATTCCCGGGGAATGGGTGTTCCTGAGCCCTGGTGCGACGGCAGGCACTCACATGACGGACAGCATCGGCACCGTCAGTAGCTTTGTTTCCCCGTCAGCTCGGCGACCAACAGCTTGCCCAGCGCATCACCCCGGCGGGGGCGGTACACGATGCGTTCACACCGGTTGAAGGCCGCGACGTCCCGCAGTTTGCCCGCCAGTTTCCTGGCAAAATCTGCTTCGTCCCGGACTGGTTGTTCCAGGTACAGGGCCCGGACGATGAACTCCCCTGCACGCTGGTCAGCCTTGGGGTCCAACCGGCCCACGATGTCGGCCCCGTAGAGGATGGGCAGGCAGTAATAGCCGAACTGGCGCCTGGCAGCCGGTACGAAGCATTCGATCTGGTAGTGGCTGCCGAAGAGTTGCTGGATGCGCCTGCGCTGGATCACCGCGTTGTCGAAGGGGGACAGCAGGTGGACGTTCGTGGCAACGCGCCTGGCCGCCAGGGTTTCCAGGGCCGCGGCGGAGGTGTAATAGGGTTGCGTCTGCCCGGCGACGTTCAGTTGGAGCACGTCACCCGCTTCCACCATTTCCCGGAGCCTGGCTTTCACCCCGGGTTTCATGCCCTTGCGCAGGTAACTGATTTCAGGCTCAGCCACCAGGCCATGGGCGCGGATGGCCGTCCGGACGAGGTGGTGCTGGAACTCGGCATCGGTGGGCATGCGGGTATCGATGCCAGGAGGCAGCACCCGTTCCGGCAGGTCGTAGACTTTCTGGAAGCCCTCCCGGTGGCTGGCGATCAGCTTGCCTTCGATGAAGAGCTGTTCGAGTGCGATCTTCGCCGGTTTCCAGTTCCAGCCCCATTGCGTGCTGCGGGTTTCCGGTGCGTCGAAGTCCTTGGCTTTCAGCGGTCCCTCGGCACGGATCCTGTGCAGCACGGCCTGCATCGCCCGCGTGTCGGGCTTGCGCCAGTGCTGCTGGCCGGAGGCAACGGCGTGCATGTACGGCAGGCAGAAGCGGTAATCCTGCATCGGCAGGTAGGCGGCGGCATGGGCCCAGTACTCGAGAATCCGGCCTTCCTTCTGGAGGGCATCGAGATGCTGTTCGGCATACGACGGCACCCGCGTCCAGACGGTGTGGTGGTGGGAGCGGTTGATGACCGAGATGGTGTCGATCTGCACGTAGCCGAGGTGCTCGATGCAGCGTTGCACCGCCTGCTTCCCGGTCCCGAAGGGGTTGGTGGCGTGCAGGCCCTGGCTGATGACCGCGAGGCGGCGGGCTTCCCGGGGAGAGATTTCAACCATGTGTCAAGGGTTCCAACGCCGCGATCGCCGACTGCGTGATCCCCAACGGTGTGAGGAACTCCTCGAGGGCCCGCAGATAGAGCGCCGTCAACGATGCCACGTCGGTACGAGCTGCTACGAGCGCAGCCAGGATTGCCGCTGCAGCAACCGGCGTGCCACGTGTCCAGAGAAACCGTCGCATGTTCGCTGCTCCTGTCCGATTGTCACTGCTGGTCGGGATCATGGACAGCGTTCGCCCCTGAACAGCGCCAGCGTCGGTGCCGGGTCGTCGGTCGAGCACACGACAAGCGCGCCCGCACTTCCATGCGCGCGCCACGTGGACGGCACGCGTGGCGCAGGCGTGGCGCCGTCCGGCATCACGACCGTAGCGAACGCCGGCCTGCCAGGACCGGTCGGCGACGCTGCCAGCGTCACTTCAACGCCCGCACCGGCAGCACGCACATCGACGATGCGCTCGATCCACCCGCGCTCGGGCATCGCCATGGTGACGCCGCCGCCGGACGGGCGAAACTCCATACCGGCGAATGCGGGGATGGGGGCGACCGTGTGCGTGCCTGCGCGCAGGTCAACGCGGTGGACTTCGCCAAACAGCGTTGCACCCGCGTACACGACTTCGCGCGCCGCGTCGCACGCGATGGGGCCGTTCGCGGAGTTGTTCCTGAGCGCGGGATTCGCGGCGAGATCACGGGCCGTCTTCGGCTCGCCCCACGCGCGCCGCGTCACGATCAGTTCGCCGTCAACCGCAAGCTCGTGCACGAAGCGGCCACCCCTTGGTGACAGCGCGTACGTTCGTCCATTCATCGCGCACAATGCAACAATGCCCGTGAGCTCGGTGCGGTGGGCAGCGAGCATGCGCAGCGTATCGCCAGACGCGAATCGCGAAACGCGGGCCAGCTGGTTGTCGACGAGCCAGAGTTCGCGGCGCTGCGGCTCGAACACGACGGCATCCACGTGACGGTACTCGCCGGGACCGCCACCCGTGCGCCCGAACGCCTGCACGAGCCGCCCGCCGTGGTCGAAGACTTTCACGAACGGCGGGCTTCCATCGACCACGACGAGGCGCGTCGGCAGCACGAGCACATGTTCGATCGTACCGAGTTCGGCGCCGCGGGCGTCGTCGCCGCCGATCACGACGGCTGGTTGCTGCGCGGCGAGAGTGCCCGCGGCCAGCACGCCGAGCGCTGCGACCAGGTGCGTGGCGACTGGTTTCATGCCTCGATCATAGAGTGGATCGGGCGGAAACGCCAGTGCAGGCCAGCTGCATGACACGAGGTGCTGTGACCGTGCGGCTGCTCGACAGCATGCGCACCCGCACGGTTCTTCCTCGCCAGCCGGTTCAACGCCTCACAACGTCGCCGCTTCCGCGGAAAGCGTCACGGTGCCCGCCGTGACATTCGCGTTGTTGGTCTTGATGAAGTTCAGCTTGCCACTGACGTGCGCCGCATCCCAGATCGAGGCAGTGGCCGGGTCGGCCGCGCTGTCGTACAGTGCACGGTCGAGGCGCAGGCTCGACGGCACGGCGCAGTCGGCGCCATTGGCCCCGGTGGCCCAGAACACCATGCGGGCGGTGCCGTCGCTGTTCGCGCCCATGTCGAAGCAGATCGTGGACGGCCCCTGCGTATACAGCGGGCTCGGCGCGTCGGTCGCGTAGTTGAACTGGGTGGTCGATCCGGTCCCGAACCGGAACCAGGTCCAGGAGGCACCCGAGCTGGAGCGGCCGCCCGTGATGATCATCTTGCCCGCGCCAGCCGCCGGGTTGCCGGTGGGTGAGGGGTCCTGGCCGAATACCGCGTAGAAGTAGCTGTTGTTCGCGGCCGACTGCACGGCGTCAATGCGCACGTGGCGTGCCGCGCCGCCGGCCGGCGTGCAGAGCTGCTGCCAGTCGGTGTTGTTCGTCCAGGCCGTCGTGCAGGACGTGGCGGCAGCGATGGCCGCCTCGTTGAGCACGGGGTCGGCGAGCAAGGTGATCTTCGGCGTGGCGCCGCTGCCGGCGGACTGACGGAAGTACGCCTTGAACTGCTTCGCGACGGCGCCGGTCGCCCCCTGCCAGTGGACGCGGGCGCCCATGGCCGTCGCGGCCGTGAGCGTGCTGCGCTCGTTGCAGTTGGCGCCGCGCTGCCCGCTGACCCACACGACGAACTGGGGCGCCGTGGTCGCCGACCCATCGTGCAGGTCGAAGCAGATGGTGGCGCCCGCGTTGATGTACGATGCGTTCTCGTCGATGCTGGCGTCGGCCGCTCCGAACGTGGCCTGCAGCACGGGTGAGGGGGCCGGTGTGCCGCCGCCATACAGCAGCACCCGGAACTGGTCCGCCCCGAGGGCGCCCGACGTCGCGGTCGGCGGGGCGCTGAACCCGAAGAGAATCTGCGCCGACCCGTGCGTGGCGGTGGCCCTGGCGTTCTCGATCCGGACATGCCGGACCGTCGAGGAAATCTCGCACAGCTCGACGAATGCGCCGTCGTTGGCGGCGGTGATGCTCGTCGAGCATTCGCTGGCGAGGGGAGGGGTGATGCCGGGGCCCGCCGGATTGTCATCGCCGCAGGCGGCGATCAGGGTGGCGAGGGCGACCATCGAGAGCGCGCGCATGGAACAGGCGGACGTCGGGGCAAGAGCTTTCACGGCGGTTCGATCGGTTTGGAGGTTTGAAGGCGGCGCCGGACAGGACCGGCACGATCGGCAAGCTACAAGCAATGCCGACACAAACAATCCCGATTACTACGGATCCGTACAATTCCGGTTGACTTACTCGGGATTTTTGGATATTCTCAGGAAGGAGCACAGTTGATAGGCATTCTCAAATAAGACCGCTGTACATGATAACCCAATTCCAGTATCGAGTCGCCAGCCTGGCAACCGCCGCGCTGCTGAGCGCTGCCTGCGCCACGGATTCCTCCACCGGACCAATCGACACGGCTACTGACGGGACATTCACCGTCAACGCGACCACCGGCTGGCAGTACTTCAGCCTCCAGAACGCGGCCCTCGTCACCCCGACGCCGTCCGCCGCCGAGAGCAGTGCCTGGGACATCGCCTTTTTTGCCACGAACGTCACGGTGAACGGCGGCGCCGCAGGGCCGGGTGGCGTGAGTGCCGCCTGCATCTGCCAGAACGCGGCGGCGACCGGCGACCAGATCCTGGCGATGACCCCCGCGAGCGAGCTCGCCGACTTCGATGCGGTGACTGCGGCGCCCGCCGGGATCACGTGGCAGACCGACGTCCTCACCCCCGCCATCGATGGATGGCTCACCGGGACCGGCACCGCAGCGACCGTCGACCCCGCCAAGACCTGGCTCGTCCGTCTCTCCGACAGTCTGTCCTACGCCATCGTCCGGGTGCAGAGCAACACGGGTGCCACCGCCACCTCGGCCGGGATCGTGACACTCGAGTGGCGTCTGCAGTCCAGCGAGACGGCGCCGCTCGGCGCCGTGCAGACCCTCGCCGTGGATCTCACGTCGGCTGGCGCGCAACTGGTCGACCTCAACACCGGCGCCCTGACGACCGATGCGGCCGCGTGGGACCTGCGCCTCGAGGGGACGACGATCCGTGTCAACGGTGGCATCAGCGGCAGCGGAAAGGCCGGGGCGGCCACGACCGCAACGGCCTTCGCGGACCTCACCACGGCGGTGACCATGGCGAATGCGTATCGGATCGACACCTACTCCGGCGTCTTCGGCACCAATCCGTACTACCGCTACGACATCGCCGGTGATCACCGGATCTCCCCGTCGTTCGACGTCTATCTCGTGCACCGCGGCTCGGTGACCTACAAGCTGCAGATCATCAACTATTACAGCGCGACCGGCGCGGCACGCGTCATCACCTTCCGCTGGAAGCGGCTCGACTGATGCGGCTCCTCCTCGGCGCGCTCACCGTTGCGCTCACGGCGGCACCGCTCGCGGCACAGAGCGTGGTGAGCGGGCGCGTCACCTCGTCGACTGACGGCCGACGGATTCCCGGTGCGGAGATCCGCCTGGAAGGCCCGGACACCCTGGTCGTCCGGGCCGACATGGATGGACGGTGGCGTGTCCCGCTGCGTCCGGCCGGCGTGTATGCCTTGCGGGTCCGCGCCATGGGGCACACGGCGCACGTGCGGGAGCTGACCGTTGGCCTGACGTCGCTGGACGTGGGCGAGGTCGCGCTCGCACCAGTCGCGATCGCGCTCGATCAGATGGTCGTCACGGCCGCGCGACGCGAGCAGCGGCTCGGCGATGCCGTCACCACGGTCGAGGTGATCAGCCGGTCCGACCTGGAACGCACCGGTGCGTCGGATCTCGCGTCGGTCCTCACGGAGCACACCGGCATCGAGTTGCAGGGGGGGCACCCGGCCGGCGCGGGGGTCATGCTGCAGGGGATCGGGTCGGAGCGCGTGCTGGTCCTGCTCGACGGGCAGCCGATCGCCGGGCGCTTGTCGGGGAACTTCGACATCAGCCGCATTCCCGTCGCCATGGTCGAGCGTGTCGAGGTCGTGAAAGGGGCGCAGTCCACGCTGTACGGCAGCGAGGCGATGGGCGGTGTCGTGAACATCATCACCCGTGCGCCGCTGCCGGAGGAGCACGCCTGGGGTGGCGTGGTCGGTGCGAGCGCCGGGCAGCAGGGACGGCGCGACGCGACGGTCCGGCTGACCAATACGATGGGCGCGTGGTCGTCCGCCGTGGACGTCGCACGTCGTCACGTCGCCAATGCCCCGGGCTTGCCGCAGGAGGATGGGGCGCTCGCCACGCGCCTCGATGGTGCCCTGAAGCTGCGCTGGAGCCCCGACAGCGCGCGGAGCGCGGAGCTCAGCATCCTCGCCCTCGACGAACGGCAGCGCTGGCGCACCGGGGCCTTCTACGCCTTCAGCGACAACCAGCAGGTCAACGCCCGCGTCGGCGGCAGCTGGCAGCGTGGACGGCACCGCATTGCGCCCGGCTATTTCATCTCGCAGTACGATCACGTGGCGCTGGCCAGCGCCGTCCCGCTCCCGATCTCCGGCGACACCGGGCAACGCCAGCTCCAGCGCATCCAGCAGGCCGAAGTGCTCTACGCCGGCCTGTACTCCCCGCAGCTTGCGGTGGACGCCGGCGTGCAGGTGCGCGTCGACGAGATCGAGACCGAACGCGTCCCCGGCGGGCTGCGGGTGCACACATCGGTCGAACCGTTTGCGCAGGCCGAACTGACGCTCCATCCGCGCGTGAGCCTCGTGCCCGGTGTGCGTGTCTCGCACAGCTCCATCTGGGGGACGCAGCTCACGCCGCGGGTCGCCGGCCGGGCGTCACTGACCGACCGCCTGACCGTGCGGGCGTCGGTCGGCGACGGCTTTCGCGCGCCGGACTTCAAGGAGCTGTATCTGTTCTTCCAGAACACGAGTGCGGGCTACGCGGTGCTGGGCAACCAGGCGCTGCAGCCGGAGCACTCGCGCAACGTCATGCTTGGCACCGAATACGCGACACCGAGCGGGTACTGGCGCACGCAGTTCTTCCGCAATGACTTCCGTGACTTCATCGAGACACGGATGATCAGTGCGCCCAGCGAGGCGCCCGTCTACGAGTATGTCAACCGCGACAACGGCAGCACGCACGGCTTCGAGGTCGAGGCCGGCGGGCATCTCGTGCGCTCCGGGCGCGTGCGCGGCGAGCTCGGGTACTCGGCGCTGCGGACGCGTGACGATGCGACCGGGTACGAACTCCTCGCGCGCCCGGGTCAGTCCGCGCGCGCCATGCTGACGCTGGCGCTCCCGGGAGCGTTCCGCATGAGCCTGTCCGCCATCCACACGGGGCGGACGCCCATGCAGCGCGACACCAGTGGCGCGATCTCGTCGTGGCGCGACGAGTTCACGCGTCTGGATGTCCGGGTCGCTCGTGCGATCGCGCCGCTCGGTCTCGAGTTCGTGCTCGGGGCCGACAATGTCCTGGACCGACGCCCGGCTCAATGGGCCGGCTTCACCGGACGTCACGTGTACACCAGTTTCTCCTACTCATTCCACCGGTCGTTCCGTCCATGATCTCACGTCGTCTTCTGCTCGTTGCGCTTGCCCTGATCCCCTGCCCTCTCCTTGCTCAGACGCCGGCGCAGGTCGGGACGCTGGTCATCGCGCATGGGGGCGACTCCACCTGGAACGCCGGCGTACACGCGATCGCGCGCGAGGCACGCACCGGCGGTCCGGTCGAAGTGAGTTTCCTGATGGGCCCCGGGGCCGTGACGTCGCGGTTCCAGGACGCGGTGGACAAGCTGGAGCGCGCGGGGGCGACGACCATCGTCGTCGTGCCGCTGCTCGTGTCGAGTCACAGCGGCCACTATGAGCAGATCCGGTATCTGGTCGGGCAGACGGAGACGCTCGACGAGACGATGCACCATCATCTCCACATGGCGGGGATCGCGCGCCCCACGTCGCCGGTGCCGTTGCGGCTGACGCCGGCGCTCGACAATGCCCCGAGATGGCGCGTGTCCTGGCGGACCGCGCGCTCGACCTGCTCAAGACGACCGGCGACGCCCCTGGTGCGCGCGCCCTGCTGATCGTCGGGCATGGCCCGAACTCGGCCGAGGACTATGCTGAGTGGATGCGGAATCTGCGCCAGGTCGCCGACAGTGTGCGGGCGTTGACCGGCTTCCGTGATGTCCGGGTGGAGCTTGTGCGGGACGATGCCCCGGCGGCCGTGCGGGCCGAGGCCGTGCTGCGCACCCGTGAGTTGATCGAGCTGCAGCGCACGGCCACGGGGAAGGACGTGATCGTGATTCCGGTGCTCGTCTCGAAGGGGTCGGTCAGCCGCGACAAAGTGCCGAACGATATTGCGGGGACCCCGTCGCTGTACTCGGGCGAGCCGCTGCTCCCGCACGCCGAGATGGCCCGCTGGGTCGAGTCGCGGGTGCGGGGGGCGGGCGGGGGCTGAGCGCGATCCGGGCGATCGGGGTCGCCCGTTGACCCATCAAGAAAACTCGTTATATTGCAGGTATGGGGACAATGCGCACCCTCGACGCGGCACGGGCCGCCGCGCTCTTTCACGCACTCTCGGATGCGATCCGTGTGCGCGTGGTCGCGTTGCTGCTCCCGGGCGAACGCTGCGTGTGCGAGTTGATGGACGATCTCGACATGGCGCAGTCGCGGCTCTCGTGGCATCTCAAGACGCTCGCGGACGCCGGGATCATTTCGGGACGGCGCGCAGGGCGCTGGGTGTACTACTCGCTCAACGCAGACGCGATTGCGGAGGCGCGCATGCTGCTCGACGGCATGACGCCCGGCATGCGGCGGGACACTCTCCGGTCCACCGCATGCTGTGACTGAGGTGCTTTTTTTGATCTTATTCATCAAGAAAACTCGATGGAGGAGCCAATGACAGACGTGAAAGCGGCCGTGCGAGAGCGGTATGCCGAGGCAGCCCGGCGCGTGGTCGACGGTGCAACGAATGCATCGTGCTGCGGGTCGAGCGGTTGCTGCGGCTCGACCACTGCAGCGTGGGATCCGATCACCGCGAATCTGTACGACGCGGGAGAGACAGCGGGCGTGCCGGCCGAGGCGCTGCTCGCGTCGCTGGGGTGCGGCAACCCCACGGCGCTGGCGGAGCTCGCCGAAGGCGAGACCGTGCTCGACCTCGGCTCTGGTGGCGGGATCGACGTGCTGCTCTCCGCCAGGCGTGTGGGGCCGACGGGCAAAGTGTTCGGCCTCGACATGACGGATGAGATGCTGGCGCTCGCCAACGAGAACAAGCGCCGGGCGGGGGCAGCCAATGTCGAGTTCCTCCGCGGTGAAATCGAGCACATTCCGCTTCCCGACAACTCGGTGGACGTGATCATCTCCAATTGCGTGATCAACCTGTCCGCCGACAAGGGGCGCGTGCTGCGCGAGGCGTTCCGGGTGCTCAAGCCAGGCGGGCGGTTCGCCGTGTCGGACGTGGTGGTCCGAGGCGAGGTGCCGGCCGATGTGCGTCGGAACGTGGAGCTGTGGATCGGATGCGTCGCGGGCGCGCTGGAGGAGCTGGAGTATCGTGACCTGCTCGCCGACGCGGGGTTCCGGCGCACGACGATCGAGCCGACGCGGATGTACCGGGGCGAGGATGCGGAGGCATTTCTCGCAGGCACGGGCCTGGACCCGACGGCGTTCGCGGGGCAGATCGACGGGAAGTTCATGAGTGCGTTCGTGCGCGCGACCAAGCCGACGCTGGCGGCGGAGGACCCTGCGACCGCACCGCGTGACTGCGGGTGCGACACGGACTGCTGTGCGTGAAGTACGCGCTCCTCTCCGACATTCACGCGAACCTGCCGGCCCTGGAAGCCGTGTTGCAGGACGTGGCCGGCCAACGGGACATCGCCGCGACATACCACCTCGGCGATCTCGTGGGGTATGCACCATGGCCGAACGAGGTCGTCGCGCTGCTCCGTGACAGCCACGTGGCCGGCATCGCGGGGAACTATGACTCGACCGTGGCGCTGGACTCCGCGCACTGCGGGTGCAAGTCCGAGGACCCGCGGCAGGAAGCGTTGGCGCACCTGAGCTACGCGTGGACCCGTGCGCACGTGCGTGCGGAGACCAGGCGGTTTCTCGGGGCGCTGCCATTCCGGTTGGACGTGCGGCCGTTTGGCGGGCATGCATCGGGGACCACGATCACCCTGGTGCATGGGACACCGACGCGCAACACGGTGTACTGGACGGAGGATCGCCCCGCCGCCTTCTGCAGCAAGATGGCGGCGGCGGTCGGCGCGCGCCCGGGCGACGTGATCGCATGCGGGCACACGCACACCCCGTGGCACCGTGTGGTGGATGGGATCCACTTCGTGAATGCGGGAAGCGTGGGCCGACCGAAGGATGGCGATTGGCGCGCGGGATACGTGATCCTCGACGTGGGAGGGGACGGCGTGCGGGTCGAGGTCCGACGCGTGGCGTACGACGTGGAACGCACCGTTCAGGGCATCATCGAGAGCACGCTCCCCGACGAGTTCGCGGCCTGGTTGCGGACAGGCGGACGGCAAGGTCACCCGGTCACCCTGGGGGCAACCCGCTCCGCACGAGAGAATACATGACCGCGTCGCTCGGGACACCGCCGACCATCGGGCGCTGGCGACGGTCGACTACAATTACGCAACACCCCGATCGGATCTCACCATGCGCGCGTTCCCCTTTCTCCCGACCTCGACATGGCTCATCATTCTACGGGTCGTGCTCGGCCTGTACATGGCAGCCCACGGCGCAACACGGTTCGTCGTCGGCACGGTGGATGACTTCGGCGGCTTCCTTCTTCGTTCATGAGTTCGCGCAGATGAAACTGCAGCGCGGCCCGCATCACGTCAGTCTCGCTTGCTTGAGGATACTGCCGAGGGTACCCGGTGCTCGACTATCGCTCCGGACCTTCGTACGTGAACAGCGACTCCATGGGCACCCTGAACGTCCGGGCCAGTTCAAAGGCCAGCGGCAGCGACGGATCATAGCGCTCGTTCTCGATCGCGTAGATCGTCTGACGCGACACGCCGAGGCGGTCCGCAAGGTCCGCTTGTGTCCACTGCCGTTCGACGCGGCACTCGCGAACGCGGTTCTTCATCCGGCGACACGGCGGCGATGTGATCGGGCGAACGCAGTCGTCCACACCAGCAGCCCGACGAGCAGCGCTGCCTCCCAGGTCACGGTCAGGTCGGGCAACCCACCGCCCAGACGCACGACCCACGGCACATTGAACGCGCGATCGAGGAGCAGGAGCATGCACAAGGCGACCAGTGTCCAGCGGAACGCAACACTGTTCGCGTCGCGGACGATCTCGCGCTGAAGTTCGTCCGCGCGCTGCTCGTATCGCCCCCACTCCATCGCGCCAAGCACGAGGAACGGAATGGGCAGCAGGACCCACACGGCCAACGCCCCGACGGTCAGGTCTCCGCCCTGCAGTTGGGAGAGCGACAGGAGCATTGCGGCGACGCAACCGAACCGGACAAGGACACTGCGCACCGCGAACGTACGCTTGAAATCATCTACGGCATCACTGACAGGCACTTGTTCCCGCATCTCGAGCTCCGGCGAAGGTGACCATAGCAGTCCGGGCGAAGGTGACCATAGCAGTCTGTCGGAGCAAATGTAAAGGAAACTTGTCTTACGTCAAGGGGCCTTGTCATCCCGTCGGCATCGATCGCGCACAGCCAGCGATGCAGGGACGTGTCTCGCAGGACGGCCACGGGCGCGCAGCGACATCAGGCACCTGCTGCCGCAGGCTCAGGAGCCCCTGGCAACGAAGATCTTCGGCTCCCACAGCTCGACCTTGTTGCCATCAGGATCGACGATCCATGCGAAGCGCCCGTTCTCGTGCGACTCAGGCCCCTGGAGGACGTCGACACCGGCTGCTCGCAGGTCGGCGAGCAGGCCGTCCAGGTCGTCGACCCGATAGTTGATCATGAAGGACGCTGCACTGGGTGCGAACCACTTGGTATCCGACTTCGCGACGTTCCACACCGTGAGGCCCTTGTCCTCGGCGGTGTCATCCGGCCAGCGCAGCACTGCGCCGCCCCAGGGCTCGAGCGGAATACCGAGATGCTGCTGGTACCACGTGGCCAGCGCCGCGTGGTCGCCGGTGCTCTTGAAGAAGACCCCGCCGATGCCGGTGACCCGTGCCATGATGTTCCGAGTGAAGTTGGCGTGATACCACGAACGGCGTGCCCCCCGCCCGGAGCGCATCAACGACGAGGGATCTCATCCCTTCCAGACGACGTCGCGGTACCGTTTGACACGCACTCCGGCGTCGGCGACGCCACCTGCCACACCCCCGATCAGCGGAACAATGCGCGCAGTGCCCGCACCGTCGCCTCGGAATCGCCGAGCCGTTCCTGACGGTGCCGCATCACCCCTTCGCGATCGAGCAGCGTGATGCCGTTGGTATGCGCGATCTCGCCGCCCGCGAGGCGCCGATACCGCTCGTCGAGCACGCCAGCCAGCGCGCGCACCGCGGCGTCACTCCCGCGGAGCAGGACCCAGCGTGCGGAATCCATCTGACTCCGCCGGGCATACGCGCTGAGCATGCCCGGGGTGTCCCGATCGGGATCGAGAGAGACCAGCACCACACCCAGTTCGGCGCGCTGCACCAGGGTGAGTGCGGCTTCGATGCGCTGCAGCTCGGCCACGATGAGCGGGCAGGTCGCCGCGCAACTGGTGTACACCAGTGCGATCAGTTGTGGTCGGCCGCGCAGCGCGGCAAGTGGAAACGCCTGCCCGCGCTGGTCGGTCCAGTCACCGGGGAGGTCGTAGAGCGATGCGACCTCGGACGCGGCGGCAGCAGCGCCCGGTGCGGCGACTCCGGCATCGCGATCGCGCACATCGCGGGCCGCACGCTCGGGGACGCCTGAACAGGCGGCCACGAGGAGCAGGACGATCGAGCAACGGGAGGCACGCATGCGAGGATCCTCAGCGCGCGCAGCGGAACCCGAGCGACCCGACGCTGCTGCGCGCCGAGACCCCCGCACGCACCGCGTAGCGCAGGAAGGCGGGAAAGTCATCGGGGTCCGTGGCACCGATCGCGGCCGAGGCGCAGGAGAGGTCGTGCTGCCGCGACGCGACCCCGCGGGAGTCGGCGGACACGAGCACGGCGCTGAAATCCTCGACCCATTCCCAGACGAGGTCGTGTGCACCGCGCAGCCCGAGCGGGCCACTGCGCGCCGAGTCGATCGGCGGAGGTGGGACACGCCGGGTCGCGTACTGCGCCAGCAGCGCCGCCCGTGCGGCGGGGTCACGCGGTCGACCGTCCGTCGCCAGCATGGCCACCATTGCGTACTCCCACTCGGCGATGGTCGGCAGGCGCTTGCGCCTGGACTCGCAGTACGCGCGCGCGGCGAACCATGACACGCTGGTCACCGGCCTCCGCGCATCGATGCGAGCACCGACGTCGCGAGGACCGGGCCAGTCGGCGAGGTAGCGCGCGCGATCGGCGTACAGCGGTGACACGCGATCGCGCCGCCACGCGCTGTCGGCTTGCACGAACTGCACGAAGTCCGCGCGGGTCACCGGATCACGATCGAGCTGGAAGGCGGCGACGTGCACCGGGCCGTCGCCGTGCCGACCGTAGAGCGGGACGTAGCTTCCGGCCGGCACGTCGACCATCGACAGGTGCGAGCGGGGCTGGGCGCCGACCGCTGACGCGGTCGCGACCGCCGCGACCATCGCCACGATCCGTGCGGCACGCGGCGGCCACCCGCAGCGCCCGATGCCCCGACCGGCCTGTCGCATGCTCAGTGTCCTCCCACCACCTGGGAGCCCTTCAGCGGCGCGAACACCCGCGGATCATCCTCTCCCTCGACCTTGATCATCGCGATCGCGCCCTTGTTGAAGGCCCGGAAGATCGCGTGGTCCACGAGCACGAGGGTCGAGACCTTGTCGGCGCGGAACTCCACCATGGCAGAGCCACCGGCCGGGACCAGGGTGGTCTGCACGTTCTTCTGGGTGATCATCGTGCCGCCCTCGGCGTACACGTGGTCGAAGACCTCGCCGATGACGTGGAAGCTGCTGGTCAGGTTGGGCCCGCCGTTGCCGACGTAGAGGCGCACGGTCTCGCCCGCCTTGATGACGGGAGCGTTGTCGCCGGTCATTGCGCCGACGGACCCATTGAAGACCACATGCGTCGGCTGCTCGGCGGTGCCGCGATCCATGTCGACGGTGTACGGCTGGCCCGGGCCCTGCGCACGCGCGTAGAACTCCGACTGCACCACCTGGAACTCGCGGTCCACCGGCGGGAGACCTTCCTTCGGCTCGACGAGGATCAGGCCGTACATGCCGTTGGCGATGTGCATCGGCACCGGCGACAGCGCGCAGTGGTAGATGTAGAGTCCCGGGTTGAGGGCGCGGAACGTGAAGCCGGTGGCACCGCCGGGAAGGGTCAGGGTCGCGGCCGCGCCGCCGCCGGGACCGGTCACGGCGTGCAGGTCGATGTTGTGCGGGACGGCGCTGGTCCTGCTGTTGCTGAGGTGGAACTCGACGAGGTCGCCTTCGCGCACGCGGATGAACGACCCGGGGACGCTGCCGCCGAAGGTCCAGAAGGTGTAGTCGACACCGTCGGCCAGGCGCATGGTCTTCTCGACGGTCTCGAGGTTGACGATGACCTTGGTGGCGTGGGAGCGGGTGATGGGCGGCGGGACGTTCGGCGCGGCGGTGAGCACCGCGATCTCCTCGCCCTTGAGCGCGGGGAACTCGGGCAGCGGGATGTGCGCGCCCGGCGCGCCCTTCGCGCCGGCGTCGCCACAGGCAAGCGGGGCGAACAGGACGACCCCGGCCGAAAGCGCAGTGGCCAGGCGGGAACGGAAGAAGGAGCGCATCGGAGACTCCGGAGAAATGAGCAGCAGGGCCGCGGGGGATCCGCGTGTCTGTTTATATCGGCATGTTGAATACCTGATTAAAGTGCCGGGGTCAGCCGCGCAGCAGCGGCACGAGTTCGCGGCGCGGGGCCGCGACGTCGGCCAGCGTGTAGGCGGCCAGCACGGCGAAGAACGCGTCCAGCGCACGGTCCAGCGCCGGGGCGAGCACGCAGGCTGGCGCGATGGGGCACTCGCTGGAGCCCGGGTCGAAGCATTCCACGATGTCCAGGTTGTC
The DNA here is from genome assembly GCA_964430045.1 of uncultured Gemmatimonadaceae bacterium. Taxonomy (GTDB): domain Bacteria; phylum Gemmatimonadota; class Gemmatimonadetes; order Gemmatimonadales; family Gemmatimonadaceae; genus DASRAP01. The sequence continues at coordinate 9,067 of CAYSFN010000006.1, read as the reverse complement.
CTCGGTCGCGCGGATGACGTCGCCGATGTTGATGGCGGCCGGGTCCCTGGCCAGCCGGACCCCGCCCTGGCGGCCCCGGGTCGTGCGGACGTAGCCCAGCGCCGCAAGGCGGCGCACGACCTTCACCAGGTGATCGGTGGACATCCCCATCTGCCGGGCGATGCGTTCGGTGCTGAGCGCCTCGTCCGGCTGGACGGCGAGGGCGATGAGGCAGCGCACCGCGTTGTCGGAGAATCGTGTGAGTCGCATGATTCATAATATGTATTCCAGATGCCGATAAATACGGGAGTCCGCCGCTCCCCGAACCGTCGGCGGCGGCGCCGCCCCGAGCGTCCCCTCCTCCCCCTGTCGCTCCCTTGCCGATGGCCATTCCCTCCGTCGTCCCGACGCGCACCCTGCCCCTCGTCGGCACCGCCCCCGCGATGGGAGAGCGCAGCGCCATCCCCCTGGCGCACGCAGGTGTTGCGGTCCTGTGGCTCGCGGCAGCGGGCGTGCTGCTCGCGCGGGCGGCCCCGGCCCTTGCAGGGGGCGTGTGGGGCGCGCCAGGACTGGTCGCGGCCACCCACGCGCTGACGCTGGGATGGCTGGTCACGATCGCCGTCGGGGTCCTGCACCAGATCGCGCCTGCCGCGATGGGCGTCGCACCGCGGAGCACCCAGCTCTGGCGTTGGCTGCTGCCCCTCCTGATCCTCGGCACCCTGGGTGTCGTGGTCGGTGCGTGGATGGGGCGCCCCCTGTGGTCCCGCAGCGGTTGGACGCTGACCGCCGTGGCGCTCATCGGCTACGGCTGGGTGGTGCTGGGCCCCACGCGTGCGGCACCGTCCGGCCGCCGCGTGGCTCGCCGCGTGGCCATGGCGTTCGCCGCACTGGCAGGCGGGGTGCTGCTGGCCGCCGCCCGGCTGGCGTGGGCGGGATCACCCGATCTCGTGGCCCTCAGAACCGGGCATATCGCCCTCGGACTCGGCGGTTTCGGGACGCTGTTGTCGATCGGCGTGGGGCTGCAGCTCCTGCCCGGATTCTTCGGAGCGCGGGACGTACCCGTGCGGCTCGGACACGCGGCCTTCCGCCTGGTGGCGGTCGGTGTGGCGCTGACGGCCATCACGGCGATCGCCCCGACGGAGGCCGCCCCCTGGTGGGGCCTGCTGCGCCGCAGCGGCATCGGCCTGGCGGGCATGGGTGCCCTGCTGTTCGCGGCGCAGGCCTGGCGCTGGATGATCGCGCGCCGCGGCGACCGTGTGGACCCCACGCAGGGCGGCGTGAGCGCGGCCGTGACATCGCTGGCCGCCGCGGGCGCCATCGCGGTATTCGCAGCCGTGGTCGGCGGCGCGTCCCCTCGTGTGCTGACGGCGTGGGGCCTGCTGATGCTGCCCGGGTGGCTGGTGCTCTTCGTGATGAGCGTGCTGGTGCGCATCATCCCCTTGCAGGCGTGGATGGAACGATTCAGCACGGTGCCTCCCGTCCCGGGACGGCCACGCGTGCGTGTGGCGGACCTTGCGCTCCCGTGGCTGGCGTGGACCGCGCTGGCGCTGATGGCAGGCGGGACTGCGGCGCTGGTCACCGCGGCACTGACGGGATCTGCGGCGCTCGCGGTTGGCGGAGGCGTCGCGATCACGGCGGCGGGCGCGGCCCTCGCATGCTACCTTGTACACGCGTTGCTGCGGCACTGACGGTACGCCACGGACATCGCATGAACGTCGCATCGGGCCACCCCCCTGCAACGTTCCCGGCGGTTTCGCTGTCATAGTCGCACGGCTTTCCTCGATGTGTCCCCCACCCCAAGGAGCACCCCCATGTCCGCCAGCCCGCACGCCGTGAACTGGTTCGAGATCCCCGTGACCGACTTCGGCCGCGCCCGCACGTTCTACGAGGCCGTGCTCGATCGGCAGATCGAGCCGCTGGAGATGGGACCGATGACGATGGGGATGCTCTCGTCCGACCCCGACGCCATTGGCGGCGCCATCGTGCAGGGCGAGCACTGCACGCCCTCGCAGGATGGGACGGTCGTCTATCTGAACAGCGGCGACGACCTCGCGCCGATGCTCGCGCGCGTCGAGGCCGCCGGTGGCGTGGTCATCGTGCCCAAGACGGAGATCGGCAACGACTTCGGGTTCTTCGCCCTGTTCATCGACACCGAAGGCAACCGGGTCGGGCTGCATTCGATGCAGTGATGCGCGCCGGGCCCGGCGCGCCCGCAAGGGAGCGGCTGGCGCGGCACGACCGGGAGTGCTAGCGTTGGGCGAGCCCGTTCCTCGCCTCCAGCCCCCGGCCGATGGCATTGTCCCGCCGTGCTTTCCTGAGTCAGGTGCCGAGCGCCGGTGCGGGCGCCGTCTGGATCGTGGCCGCGCTGGCCTGCGCGAAGGACGGCGACCGCCAGCTCGCGCACGTCGCACTGCCCCCAGACAGCCCGGCGCCCCCGCGCGTGCTCAAGGTCCTGACCCCCGAGCAGTTCGACGTGGTCGAGGCCATCACCGCACGCATCATTCCCTCGGACGACACGCCCGGGGCGCGGGAGGCGGGCGTCGCCTGGTTCATCGACTGGGCGCTGAGTGACGTCGCCGCCGAGCAGCGCCCGATCCTCGAGGCGGGCCTGGCCGCCCTGAAGGCGGACGTCGCGGCGGCGCACGCCGGCGTCGCATCGTTCGCGGCACTGACGGACGCGCAACAGGATGTGCTCCTGCGCGCGCGGGAGCACTCCGAGTTCTTCGGCATGATGCGGTTCTCGACCATCGCCGGCACCTTCGCGCTGCCCAGGTACGGCGGGAACATCGACTACGTCGGCTGGGCGCTGGTTGGCCAGGAGCACGCGTGGGAGCACCGGCCTCCCTTCGGCTGGTACGACCGCCCGGAGAACCAACGCGCGCTCCTGGGACGCGTGCTGTGATGCAGCGTCCGCCGACGAACGCCCGGACCTACGCGCACGACGAGGCGGTGGACTTCGTCGTGATCGGGTCGGGCCCCGCCGGCGGCTCCGTGGCGCGCGAGCTGACCCGGAAGGGGTTCGACGTCGTGCTCCTCGAGCAGGGCCGCGCGATCCCCGTGGAGGAGATGGAGCACGACGAGTTCGGCGTGTTCATCGGCGAACGCTGGAGCAACAAGGCGTCCACGCAACCCCAGACCTTCCGTGCGGCGGAGACCGAGACCGCCCGGCGACGACAGTTCGTCGGCTATGCAATGGCGGTCGGCGGCACCTCGTTCCACTACACCGCGAACTACTGGCGCTTCCGCCCCATCGACTTCCACGAGTTCTCCGTGAAGGGCGGGGTGGCCGGAGCGTCGCTCGCGGACTGGCCGATCACCTACGAGGAACTGGAGCCGTATTACAGCGCGGTCGAGTGGGCGATCGGCGTCTCCGGCGCCGCGTCCGCCGGACCCGGCGAGCCGCCGCGATCACGGCCGTATCCGCTGCCGCCCCTCAACGTCACCGGGCCCGGCGTCATCCTCGCGCACGGATGCCAACAGCTCGGCTGGAGTTCGATCCCGGCGCCGATGGCGATCCTGTCGCGCGACTACCAGGGCCGTTCGGCCTGCCGCAACTGCGGGTTCTGCCTGGCGTTCCCCTGCGAATGGGGTGCCAAGTCGGGCACGAACCATACGATGGTCCCCGAAGCGCTGCGCAGCGGGCGCTGCGAGCTGCGCAGTGAGAGCTACGTGCGGAAGATCGAGACCGACGCGCGCGGACGGGTGACGGGCGTCATCTACTTCGACGCCGCGCGCCGCGAGATCGTCCAGCGCGCGAAGGCCGTCGTGCTGAGCGCGAACGGCGCGGAGTCGCCACGCCTCCTGCTGATGTCCCGCTCGAACCTGTTTCCGGACGGTCTCGCCAACTCCAGCGGGATGGTCGGGAAGCACTTCATGTTCAACGGCGCCGCCCTGACACGGGCCGAGTTCCCGCACGAGGTGAACGGACATCGCGGCCCCGTGGTCACGCGCATCTCCAACCAGTTCTACGATCTGGACCCGGCCCTGGGATTCGTCGGCGGCAGTGGCATCGACGTCCGCTTCGATGTGCCGGCGATGCTGACGACGCTGTCCATGCCGGACAGCGAGCCCCAGTGGGGCGCCGCGTTCAAGCGGCGACTCAAGCCCTGGTTCACGCACAGCGCACTGGGCTACGCGCACACCACCTCGCTCCCCGTCGCATCGAACACCGTGACGCTGGACCCCTCGCTGAAGGATGACTGGGGACTCCCGGCCATCCGCACGACCTTCCGCGAGCACGACCACGACCTGCGCCTGTACCGGCACATGCAGGGCCACGTCCGGACACTGCTGGACGCGGCGGGGGCCGTCGGACTGCACGATCAGCCGATCAGCGACGACCCCGGCTTCACGGTGCACCTGCTCGGCACGTGCCGGATGGGCAACGACCCGCGCACCTCCGTCGTCGACCGCTTCCACCGGGCCCACGACGTGCCCAACCTCTTCATCGTCGACGGCAGCTCGTTCGTGACCAGTGGGCGGGGGCAGCCCACACTGACCATCCAGGCCCTGGCATTCCGGGCGGCCGATCACATTGCGCAGTTCGCGCGGCGCGGCGAGATCTGAGGACGGCTACACGCCGGGCCGCTTGCGTGGATGCGTCGCCGAGTGCACGAACAGTGACTCGACCTTGGCGCGGGCCCAGGGGGTCTTGCGCAGGAACTTCAGCGACGAGTTGATGCTGGGCTCGTGCGTGAAGCAGCGGATGTCGATGCGCTCGCCGAGCCCCGGCCATCCGTAGCGTTCGACGAGATGCTCGAGCATGGCCTGCAGGGTGACACCGTGCAGCGGGTCGATGGGACGGGAGGCGGTCACCCCCCAAAGATAGCGCGGCTGGCAACGCCGTATTGAGGTCGGGCTCGCACGGCGCCACCTTTCGGGTACGCGCGCGTCTCGATCACCCTCCATGACCGGAGCCCCCACGATGGACGACAAGCAGCTGCAGAAGCTCATCCGCCAGAACGCCGCGAAGGCGAGGCAGGCGCAGGAAGCCGCAAAGCTCCGCAGCAGCCGGCGCTACGATGCCACGCTGCCGCCGAGCCACGACGACGACAGCGACCGCGAGAACCAGCACTTCTTCAAGGAGATGAAGAAGCGGGAGTTCTGAGCGGCGGCGTTGGGTGTCGTCGCGTGATCCCCGGGCTGCCGTGCAGCGCGCGGACGGTCGGCGCGGTTCAATCCCGCCGCAGGATGCTGTGGTTGCCCGCATCGTCCCGATGCAGCGCGGTCACCGGTCCTCCGGCACCACCCGCGCGCCGGAACGTCAGCGTGACGTGCTCGTTGGCGTGGAAGCGCAGGTCACCGACCCACGGCAGTGGCTGCGGCCGGCCGCCGTTCATTGCGAAGGCGAGTCCTTCGGGCGTGGCGGAGACCTCGATCACGACCTGCGGCTGATTGCCACCCACGACGAGTCGGTAGGTCCCCACCAGCGGCGTCGCGTCGCCCGTGAAGTAGCGGATCTCGCCCCGTGACCCCGGGAGCACCGCGCGTGCGAGCCGCCCCCCGAGGTCGGCGGCGGACAGATTGGGCGCCGAGGTGTTCATCAGCACGACGACGGCAAGCTGGGCGTCCGGATACCAGGTGGCATCGGCGCGAAAACCGGGCGCGGTGCCGCCGTGACCGATGTACCGGTTGCCGCCGAGGTCCGTCCCCACCTTGATGCCCAGCCCGTACTGCAGCGCGGTGCCGTCGAGCAACGTGGAGGCGGACGTCATCAGCGCGTAGGATGCGGGCGACAGCACGGTGCCGCCGTGGAGCGCGCGCAGCCACGTGACGAGGTCGCCAGCCGTCGAGCAGACGGCGCCCGGCGCGAAGACCCACCCGTACGACACCATCGGGGCGCGCCGTACCGTACCGCCCTGCAGGAAATAGCCGTGTGCGCGCCGCGGGACGTTCTCCATGGAGTTGCAGAACGACGAGCGCGTCATCCCCAGGGGCGCGAAGATGCGCGTCGCGAGGTACTGCTCCAGGGGCAGGCCGCTGGCCCGCTCGACCACGAGTCCGAGCAGCCAGAAGCCGGCGTTGTTGTAGGCCTGCGCGACACCGGGGGCGAAGCGGAAGGGCGTCAGGCGAATGAGCGGGCGCGCCGCATCGCGCGACAGGCCGGGGATGAACCAGTTGCGCTCCCACTCGGGTTCTTCCGCGAAGCGGAAGATGCCGGAGGTATGATCGAGCAGATGGCGCAGGGTCACGCGCTGTCCGTCGGTGTCGAGATCAGGCACCCACCTGGTGATCTCGTCGTCAAGGGAGAGCGCCCCGGCGTCGAGAAGCTGGAGGATGGCCGCGGCCGTGAACTGCTTGGCGACGGAGCCGACTTCGAGCATCGCGTCGCCGGGCATGGGCACGCCCCACTCGACATTGGCGACGCCATGCCCCGTCAGCAGCAGCGTCTCGCTGCCGCGCGCGACGGCTGCGACGAGCCCCACGGTGCGTCCCGCGTCGACGAACGACGCCGCGATCGAGTCGAGCGGCGGACCGGCGGTGGCACCCGCCTGGGCGACGACGCGCGCTGGGGCGAGCGCCAGCAGGACGAGGCAGGCGACGGACTGGGGGCGGCGGGCAAGGAGGATCATGGTCGGTGGGCGCGGCGAGCGGTTATAAACAAAGTACTTTGTATTACAAAGTATCAAGCCAGCCCGGCGCCGTCAAGCTACGATTGTCCCCGTGCCATTTGACGCTCACCTCACACCACCACCCCCATGCCCACCACCGGTCGCATCATTCTCGCCACGCTCCTCGGCTTCGTCATCGGCAGCGCCGTGAACATCGGCCTCATCGCCGTGGGCGGCATCGTCGTCCCGGCACCCGATGGGGCCGACGCCACGACCAGTGAAGGACTGCGCGCCTCGATGCACCTGTTCACGGCCAGGCACTTCGTGTTTCCCTTTCTGGCGCACGCCGTGGGGACGCTGGCCGGTGCGGTCGCCGGCACCGTCATCGTTGCCGGGGGGTCGCGCGTACCAGCAGGTGTGATCGGATGCCTCTTCCTTGCAGGCGGGGTGGTCAGCGTGGTGACGCTGCCGTCGCCCCTGTGGTTCAGCATCACCGATCTGACCCTGGCCTACCTGCCGATGGCAGCCCTGGGCCACCTGCTCGTCCAACGCCGCCGCTGAGCACGATGCCCATCACCTCCGTCACGTCCGACGCCCACGCGGTCACGCTCACCGTGATCGCCGACTACAACGCCTCCCTGGCACGACTGTGGGAGGCGTACAGCAATCCACGCCAGTTGGAACGCTTCTGGGGACCGGTCGAGTGGCCCGCCACCTTCACGCGCCACGACATGGTGGTCGGCGGGCGCTCCGAGTACCACATGACCGGCCCCGACGGCACGGTCTCGCGCGGGTGGTGGCGCTTCCTCGCCGTCGAGCCGCTGGCGCGCATCGAGGTCGAAGATGGGTTCGCCGACGACGACGGCAACGAGAATACGGCCTTGCCGTCGATGCGGATGACCTTCGACTTCGAAGCCACGCCACAGGGCTCGCGCTTCACCTCCGTGACGTACTTCCCCAGCCTCGAAGCCATGGAGCAGCTGGTGCAGATGGGAATGCTGGAAGGGATGCGCTCGGCGATGGGACAGATCGACGCCGTGCTCGCCGACGAGGCGGCGCTCGCGGCCGACCGCGCAGCGGTCGGCTAGCGGGCTGGCCCCGTGCCGCGGTGCGGCATGCACCGCGGCGCTTCCCGTGCTGCACCGAGCCGTGGGCCCGGTGCAGCACGGCACCCGGTCAGCCGAGATCGAAGCGATCCAGCTCCATGACCTTGCTCCACGCTGCCACGAAGTCGTGCACGAACTTCCCGCGGTTGTCGGCCTGGGCGTAGACCTCCGCCAGCGCACGCAGCTCGGAGTTGGAACCGAACACCAGGTCCACGCGCGTGGCCGTCCACCGGACGTCCCCGGTGTGCCGGTCACGCCCTTCGAACAGGTCCGCCGCCTGGGACAGCGGCGACCACACGGTGCCCATGTCCAGCAGATTGACGAAGAAGTCGTTGGAGAGGGTCTCCGGCCGATGGGTGAAGACGCCGTGGCGGGACGCAGCGTGGTTCGCGCCCAGCACCCGGAGGCCCCCGACCAGCACGGTCATCTCGGGTGCCGTGAGCGTCAGCAGTTGCGCCTTGTCCACCAGCAGCGCCTCGGCGGGCACGCTGAATCGCGTCTGCTGGTAGTTGCGGAATCCGTCGGCTTGCGGCTCGAGCACCCCGTACGACGCGGCATCCGTCTGCTCGGGTGACGCGTCCATGCGGCCAGGCGTGAACGGCACGGTGATCGCGTGACCAGCCCTGGCAGCAGCGTCCTCGATGGCGGCGGCACCGCCGAGTACGATCAGGTCGGCGAGCGAGACCCGCTTGCCCGTGGTCTGTTCGGCGTTGAACTCGCGCTGGATGATCCCGAGGATCCCCAGCACACGGGCCAGCGTGGCGGGCTGGTTCACCTCCCAGTCGCGCGCCGGCGCGAGGCGGATCCGTGCCCCGTTGGCGCCACCCCGACGGTCGCTCCCCCTGAAGGTCGAAGCCGACGCCCACGCAGTGCTCACCAGCCGTGCGATGCTCAGGCCGGACGCGCGGACCCGGGCCTTCAGGTCTGCGACGTCGGCGGCATCGATGACCGGATGCGTGCAGGGCGGAATGGGGTCCTGCCACAACAGGTCTTCCGACGGGACCAGGGGACCGAGGTACCGGCTCCGCGGACCCATGTCGCGATGCGTCAGCTTGAACCACGCCCGGGCGAACGCGTCGTGGAAGGCCTGCGGGTCGGCGTGGAAGCGCTGCGAGATCTCGAGATAGACGGGGTCCGTGCGCAGCGCCATGTCCGCCGTGGACATGGCCGGACGCACCCGCTTGCCGGGCACGTGCGCGTCCGGGACGATCGCCGAGGCGTCCTTGTCGGTGGGCTCCCAGATCCACGCGCCGGCGGGACTCCGGGTGAGCTCCCACTCGAAGCCGAACAGCGTGTCGAAGTAGCCGTTGTCCCACCGCGTGGGATCCGGCGTCCACGCGCCTTCGAGGCCGGACGTGGTCGTGTGTTCACCCTTCCCGCTGCCAAAGGCGTTGCGCCACCCAAGCCCCTGCTCCTCGATCGGCGCGCCCT
>CAYSFN010000005.1:41119-45135 GCA_964430045.1 uncultured Gemmatimonadaceae bacterium | reverse complement strand
GTCGCAGTTGTCGCGCGCCCCGGAGCAGCGGACGGGCGAGGGCGGGAAGCGACCCCAGCTCTCCGACCTCCGGGACTCGGGCGCCATCGAGCAGGACGCCGATCTCGCGATGTTCATCTACCGGCCCGAGATGTACGAGATGGTCAAGGGTGAGGAGGGCGAGCGCACCATGAAGGACGGGACGCCGCTCGAGGGCCTCGCCGAGATCATCATCGCCAAGCAGCGGAACGGTCCGACCGGCACGGTGCGGCTGTTCTTCCACAAGCAGTTCACCCGCTTCGACAATTACTCGGGGCGTCAGGAGCGCGAGGGATGACCGACGCGGCTCGTCGGGGCCTCCGATGACGCGCGCCCGCGCCCCCCGGGCGATCCACGTGTGCACCGCGTGCGGCGCCGAGCACGTCAAGTGGGCGGGGCAGTGCGCGACCTGTGGTGCCTGGGGCGCATTGGTCGAGACGGAGGCCCCTGCGGCCCGTCGCCGCTCCGCCCCGGGCGAGGTGGCCAGCGAAGCGGCCCCGCTCGCCAGCGTGTCCGCCAGCGCGACCCCGCGTGTGACGACGGGGATGCCCGAGCTGGACTTCGTCCTCGGTGGCGGTCTCGTGCCCGGCTCCCTGGTGTTGGTGGGCGGGGAGCCGGGGATCGGCAAGTCGACGCTGCTGCTGCAGGCGGCCGCCCTGGTGCATGCACGCGGGACGGCGGTGCTCTACGTGAGCGGCGAGGAGAGCCCGCTCCAGGTCAAGCTGCGCGCGGAGCGCCTGCGCGAGGATGCCGGTCCTGTGCACATCCTCGGGGAGACGAACCTGGAGCGCATCCTGGCGGTCGCGGAGCGTGCGCGACCGGGCGTGCTCATCATCGACTCGATCCAGACCGTCGCAACTGATGGTGCCGACGGGGCACCGGGCAACGTCGGGCAGGTGCGTGAGTGCGCCGCCCGGCTGATGCGCTTTGCGAAGGCGAGCGGCGTGGCCGTGCTGCTCGTCGGGCACGTCACCAAGGATGGTGGCATCGCGGGCCCGAAGACGCTCGAGCACATGGTGGACACCGTGCTGTACTTCGAGGGCGAGGGCCGCGGGGACCACCGGGTGCTGCGGGCCACGAAGAACCGTTTCGGGAGCGTGGATGAGATTGCGGTCTTCCGGATGAGTTCCACCGGGCTCGTCCCCATTGCGAACCCCTCGTCGCTGTTCCTGGGCGACCGGAGCATGCGCGCGTCGGGGAGCGCCGTGACCGCACTGATGGAAGGCACTCGCCCGTTGCTGGTGGAGGTGCAGGCACTGGCCTCGAAGGCCGGGTTCGGGACGCCGCAGCGGGTCGCCACCGGCTTCGATTCCCGACGGCTTGCGCTGCTGCTTGCCGTGCTGGACAAGCGGGCAGGATTGTCGTTCGCGCAGTTGGACGTCTTCGTCAACGTGGTCGGCGGATTGCGGATGATTGAGCCCGCAGGCGACCTCGCCATCGCAACGGCGCTGGCCTCGAGCGTGTACGACCGGGCGTTGCCGACCGGCGCGGTCTGCATTGGCGAGATCGGTCTTGGGGGCGAGATCCGGCCCGTCGGGCAGTTGGACCGACGCCTGGCGGAGGCCGAGCAATTGGGCTTCGACTGCGCTTTCGTGGCCGACGGCAACGCGGATCGCCCGCGCGGGCGGGGGGCGATGCGTGTGCGCGAAATGCGCGACATCGGCACCCTGTTCCGGGCCCTGTTCGTGGACGAGCGGGGATGACGACCCGGCGCATTGTCCCGCCTCCGGTCCCGCACACCGTGCCGACGCGTCCATCGCCACCCTGGGACGGCCCCCGTGACGTGGGGGTCATCATCGTCGCCGCGGGCACGGGGTCGCGCGTCGGCGGTCCCGAGTTGAAGCAGTTCCGCTGGGTCGCAGGGCGTCCGATGCTGCTGCACTCCGTGCAGGCCTTCCTGATGCGCCCCGACGTGTGCGCGGTGGTCTGCGTCCTGCCCGACCAGTACGTCGCCGATCCACCGCCATGGCTCTTCCAGACAGATCTGGATCGTCTGCTGTTGTCCGTGGGAGGCCCCTCGCGCGCGGCCTCCGTGCGCAACGGGCTGGAGGACTTGGTGCCCGAGGCCCAGGTCGTGCTGGTGCACGACGCGGCGCGACCCCTGGTCGGTGACGCCACGATCGACCGTGTCGTCGCCGCGGCGCGCGCTGGACGCAGTGCCGTGGCCGCGATTCCCGTGGTCGATACGCTCAAGGAGGTCGACGACGCCGGGCGGGTCGTGCGCACGGTCGATCGCACCGCGCTCTGGCGCGCGCAGACGCCCCAGGGCTTCCCGCGGCAGGTGCTGGAGGCCGCGCATCGGGACGCCCAGCGCATGGGGCTCTCGGCGACGGACGATGCCGGGTTGCTGGAGCTGTGCGGCCACGCGGTGCACGTCGTGCGCGGCAGCGAGCGGGCGATGAAGATCACGGAGGAGGAGGACTTCCGCCGGGCGGACCTGCTGTTCGCACTCCGCGACGATCCGCCGACGGACTGACGATGCGCGTCCTCTTCGTCTGCACCGGGAACACCTGCCGGTCGCCGTTGGCCGCCGCGATCGCCGTGCGACTGCTCGCGGACCGTGGCGCGGTGCTCGACGTCGCGAGCGCTGGCACGGCGGCGTGGCCGGACGCCCCGGCGTCGGACGGGTCGATGCTCGTCGGACTCGAGCGCGGACTCGATCTCAGTGCGCATCGGGCGCGCACATTGACTGCGGAGCTGGTCGCGGACAGCGATGTCATCCTCGCCATGAGCACCCCGCATGTAACGCACACGCGGCTGCTCGGCGGGGCGGGGCGCACGTTTCTCCTCAGCGAGTTCGCGTCGCATGGCGCCTTCGGCACGGAGATCTCCGATCCGTTCGGCGGCGACCTCGACCGCTATCGTCGAACGTCGGATGAGCTGTGGGACGTCGTGGCGCAGGCGGTCGACCGATTGCTCCAGGGCGGTCCGGGCGACGTGCCATGAGCCGTCCGGCCCGCGTCGTGCTCCTCGGGCATCCCGTGGCACACGCGCTGTCTCCGCGCTTCCAGAACGCCGCCTTGCGTGCCGCGAACATCCCCCTCACGTACGAGGCGGTGGACGTCGCGCCGCCTGCGCTGACGGGGATGCTGCACGCACTGGTCGCGATGCATGCGGCCGGGAACGTCACCATCCCCCACAAGGAGGCCGTGTTCGCCCAGTGCGCCCGCGTCACGCCGCTCGCCCGGCGCGTCGGGGCCGTGAACACCTTTTGGACCGAGCAGGGGCAGCTCGTCGGGCACAACACGGACGTCGACGGGTTCGCGGCGGCCGTTGCCGCGGCATTCGGGCCGCCGGTCGGCTGGAAGGTCGCCGTGCTGGGCGCGGGAGGCTCTGCGGCGGCCGTGCTGGCGGCCATCGAACGGTGGCCGGGGGTCCGTGCGGTGGTCACGGCGCGCTCGCTCACCCGCGCGGCAGCGCTCATCCAGCGCTTCGAGGGGCTCGCCGACCTGGCGCCCGATGCGGTGACGGCCGTGCGCGACGCGGACCTGGTGGTGAACGCCACCCCGCTCGGCCTGCACGACGACACGGTCCCCATCGACCCGGCGCTGCTCGCGCCGACGACGCGCGTCTTCGACCTGGTGTACCGGACGCATGCGACGGCGTGGGTGCGCGCGGCGCGGCAGCGCGGCCTCGCCGCGACGGACGGATTGGCGATGCTCGTGGAGCAGGGCGCCCTGGCGTTCGAGTGCTGGTTCGGCGTGGTGCCCGACCGCGCCGTCATGCACGCGGCCCTCTCGGGTTGACCGGGCGCGTTCGAAGGGCCCCGCGCGCGATGTCCTGATGCGTCGCAGGGGGCGGCGTGGTGCTACGCTCGGGGCATGTCGATCCTCGCCGCGGGTTGCCGCACCGTGCTGGACGTCTGCCTGCCGCCGCACTGCCTGCGGTGCGGCGACGCGCTCTGGTCGAGCCGGGCGATGGTCTGCCGACGCTGCTGGGCGGCGGTGGAGCGTCTGGAAGCGCCGTATTGCACACGCTGCGGTCACCCCGGAACGGCT
>CAYSFN010000005.1:28491-41109 GCA_964430045.1 uncultured Gemmatimonadaceae bacterium | reverse complement strand
CTCAACCCTGCCGCTGGTGCGGGCTGCTGCCCGACTGGGTGGAGGGCTGCCGCTCCTGGTGCTGGGTGCCCGATGGCGCCGGCGGGGACCTGGTGCACGCGCTGAAGTACGATGGCTGGCAGCGCCTGGGTGACGCGCTGGGCGCGCGGGTGGCCACACTGCGGCCGAGCGGCATGGCGGGCCGTGCCGTGCTGGTGGTGCCCGTCCCGGTCAGTGCGGTCCGCCTGCGCGAGCGCGGGTACAACCAAGCGGCGCGGATCGCGCACGCGGTGGCGGGGCACTGGCGGGCCGACTGCGAGCCCGATGCGCTGTGCCGTCCGGCGAGCGCGGAGAGTCAGGTGCGGTTGACGCCCGCAGAGCGTTCCGCGAACGTTCAGGGGGCGTTCGCGCCTGGTCCGGCCGCCGGTCGCGTGCCGGGTCGGCAGGTCGTCGTTGTCGACGACGTGGTGACCACGGCCGCGACCCTGGTCGCGTGCGCGCAGGTGCTGCGCGCGCTCGGCGCGGCCGCTCTTCATTTCGTTACCTTCGGTCGCGCGCGCGCAGCGTGGGACCGTCCGTCCCTTTCCTGGAGTGAGCCCGAATGACCATCCGCGTCGGCATCAACGGCTTCGGCCGCATCGGCCGTCAAGTGCTCCGCGCCGCGCACGAGCGTGGCTTCACGGATCTCGAGATCGTCGCCGTGAACGACCTCACCGAGCCGTCGACCCTCACGCACCTCTTCACCTACGACTCGGTGCACCGCACCTTCCCGGGGTCCGTCGAACAGACGGCGACCGGGATGCGGATCAACGGCAAGGAGCTCGCGGTGCTGGCGGAGCGCGACCCGGCCAAGCTGCCCTGGAAGGCGCTCGGCGTCGACGTCGTGCTCGAATCCACGGGGCGGTTCACGAACGCGGCGGGCGCAGCGAAGCACCGGGAGGCCGGTGCGCGCAAGGTGGTCATCTCCGCGCAGGCGACGGGCGAGGACATCACGATCGTGATGGGCGTCAATCACCATCGCTACGACGCGGCTGCGCACCACATCATCTCGAACGCCTCGTGCACGACGAACTGCCTGGTGCCCATGGTGCAGGTGGTGCGTGACACCTTCGGCTTCCGCCACGCGTCGATGGTGACGATCCACTCCTACACGAACGACCAGTCCCTGCTCGACCAGCCGCACAAGGATCTCCGGCGTTCCCGTGCCGCGGCGGTCTCGATGATCCCGACGTCCACCGGGGCCGCGAAGGCGACCGGCCTGGTGATCCCGGAGGTGAAGGGCAAGATCGACGGCATCGCGATCCGCGTGCCGACGCCCAACGTGTCCCTGACCGAGCTCACGGTCGAGGTCGAGCGCCCGACGACGATCGCCGACGTCAATGCGGCGTTCCTCGCCGCGAGCCAGGCCGGGCCGCTGCGCGGCATCCTGGCCTATTCGCCGCTGGAGCTGGTGTCCTGCGACTACATCGGGAACCCGCACTCCTGCATCATCGACGCGAAGTGCACCAACGTGATCGACGGGACGCTCGTGAAGCTCTCCGGCTGGTACGACAACGAGTGGGGCTATTCCAATCGCTGTCTCGACCTCCTGCGACTCATCGGCGGCGCGTCGTGAGCGTCGGCGGCGTGCGCGCGCTGGCGGACGTCCCCGGCGAGTGGCGCGGTCGCCGGGTCGTCGTTCGCGTGGACTTCAACGTCCCGGTCGATGCGGCCGGACGCGTGACGGACGCGACCCGGCTGCTCGCCGCCCTCCCGACGCTCGAGTGGCTCACGGCACGCGGGGCACGCGTCGTGCTCCTCTCGCACTTCGGACGTCCAGCGGCGGCGCCGGACCCACGCTACACGTTGGCGCCGGTCGCGGCGCACTTCGCCACGCTGGCCTCGTTCCCCGTGACCTTCTTCGGGGAAACGGACACCGAGGCCGCGGTCGCGGCCTCGCGTGCGCTCGCCGAGGGCGCGGTGCTCGTGCTCGAGAACACGCGGTTCCTCCCGGGGGAGGAGTCGAACGATCCCTCGCTTGCCCGGCGGCTCGCGGCGCTCGGTGAGGTCTTCGTCAACGACGCCTTCGGGGCGGCGCACCGGGCACATGCGTCCACCGTCGGCATCGCCTCGGTGCTGACGCCTGCGGTCGCGGGCCTGCTGATGGCGCGCGAGCTGGAGTACCTCGGGGCGGCGCTCGCCGCGCCGAAGCGACCGTTCGTCGCCGTGCTCGGCGGCTCGAAGATCTCGGGCAAGATCGACGTCATCGAGGCGTTGCTGCCCAAGGTGGATGCGCTGTTGATCGGCGGCGCAATGGCCTGCACCTTCTACCGCGCGATGGGGCTCGAAGTGGGGACGTCGCTCGTGGAGCCCGATCGGGTCGACATGGCCGCAGAGCTGATCGAGCGCTCGGGGACCACGCTGATCCTGCCGCACGATGCCTGCGTCGCGCCTTCCATTGCGCGCGCCGCCGACGCGCACCCGGTCCGGCGTGACCAGATCCCCGCCGCGGAAGCGATGCTCGACATCGGCCCTGAGACAGCGGCGTCGTACGCGCGGGCGATCCTCTCCGCCAGAACGGTGCTCTGGAACGGGCCGATGGGCGTGTTCGAGCATCCGCCGCTGGACCACGGCACGCTGACCGTGGCGCGGGCGATGGCCGAGGCCACGCGCCGCGGTGCCACGACCATCGTGGGCGGCGGTGACTCCGCCGCCGCGGTGGTGCAGGCGGGGCTCGCCGAGGCGGTCAGCCACCTCAGCACCGGCGGCGGGGCCTCGCTGGAGTTCCTCGAAGGGCGAACGCTGCCTGGTGTCGCGGCCCTCGATGTCGCCTGATCCCTCGCTCCTCTCGAACTCGATATGAAGCAGTTGATTTTTGCGGGCAATTGGAAGATGAACCACGGCCCGACGGACGCGGCCGCGTTCCTCCGGCAGTTCCTGGCGCACTATCCGCGGATGCAGGACCGGTCCGTGGTCCTCTTCCCGTCGGCGATCGCCGTGTCCACGGTCATCGCAGGCCTGAAGGACCGCTCGGACATCCAGGTCGGTGTGCAGAACATCCACTGGGAGGACAAGGGCGCGTTCACCGGCGAGAACTCGGCACCGATCGCCCGGAGTGCGGGCGCCCGCTACACCCTCGTCGGGCATTCGGAGCGGCGTCACGTCTTCGGTGAGACGGATGCCGACACGCAGCGCAAGGTCCGTGCGGCGTTCCGTGCCGGCCTGGTGCCGGTCCTCTGCGTGGGTGAGACCTTGGCCGAGCGGACGGCGGGCGCGACCCTCGACGTGGTCACGCGCCAGTTGTTCGCCGCGATCGATGGGTTGGAGCCCACCCAGGTCGGGCAGATGCTGCTGGCGTACGAGCCGGTCTGGGCGATCGGGACTGGACAGAATGCATCACCCGCGGACGCCAACGCGGTGCATGGCCAGCTTCGGGCCGCAGTCCGCGAGCGCACCGAGCGCCCCCGCGGCGTGCCGATCCTCTACGGGGGCTCCGTGACCCAGCGGAACGTGCGGGCGCTGGTCGCCGAAGAACATGTCGACGGCGTGCTGGTCGGTGGTGCGTCCCTCGATGCGGATGGCTGGCAGTCGATCGTCTCGACACGGTTGTCCGACTGATGCCGTCGCCTCGCGGGGAGGGCTGGACGCGCCGCACCGTATTGGTGTATCTTTCGGGACTGTATCTCACACCAGACCGATGTACAACTTTCTAGTCATTCTGCTGCTCATCGACGCGCTCGTGCTCGGCGCTGCCATCCTCCTGCAGGCGGGGAAGGGGGGCGGGCTGGCCGCGTCGTTCGGTGGCGCGGGCTCGAGCCCGAACTCCCTGCTGGGGTCCCGCGAGGCGGGCAATCTGCTCACGAAGACCAGCTGGTGGGCAGGCGGGATCTTCCTGACCCTGGCGTTCGTGCTGCAGATCATGTCGGCGCGGGGACGCGGTGTCCGTTCGGTGCTCGACGACCAGTTCTCGGCTCCACCGGCCGCGCCGACGGCGCCGGTCGGCGCGCCGTCCGTGCCGCTGCAGAGCCTGCCGCCGACTGGCGGTGACAGCGGCGCATCGCAGTAATCCGTCGGTGACGAGCGTTCGAGGTCGCGCAGGGTTCCTCCTCCTTGAGGACGGGACCCTGTTTGCTGGACGGCACCATGGACCCGAGGTACCGTCGGTCGCCGAAGTCGTGTTCACGACCAACATGACGGGCTACCAGGAGGTCTTCACCGACCCCTCGTATGCCGGGCAGATCGTCGTCATGACGGCGCCGATGATCGGCAACTACGGGGTCAACACCGACGATCCCGAGTCGTCCGCCCCCTCGGTCGCTGGTGTGGTGGTGAAGGAGATGTCCCGCACCTACGCGAACTGGCGTGCCACCGCCTCCTTGCCGCAGTATCTGCACGAGGCCGGCATCCCCGTGCTCGAGGGCGTCGATACGCGGCGGTTGACGCGCCATCTGCGCTCGGGTGGCGTGCTGCGCGGCGTGATTGGCGTTGGATCGACGCCCGACCGTGACGCGATCGCCGCCCTGGACAGTTGCCCCGCGATGTCCGGCCTGGACCTCGCCTCGGTGGTCTCGACACCAGCGGAATACCAGTGGGGATCCGCGTCGTCGGAGCACCACATCGTCGCGTACGACTACGGCATCAAGCGCAACATCCTGCGACTCTTCGAGGAGCGCGGTTGCCGCATCACCGTCGTACCAGCGGCCACTCCCGCCGCCGACGTCCTGGCGCGGCAGCCGGACGGTGTCTTCCTCTCGAACGGTCCGGGAGACCCCGCCGCAGTCCACTACGCCCCGTCGGCGATCCGCGAGATCGCCGAGGCTGGCGTGCCGATGTTCGGCATCTGCCTCGGCCATCAGCTCATCGGACTCACCTTCGGCGGCTCGACCGTCAAGTTGCCGTTCGGTCACCGGGGCGGGAATCAGCCGGTCAAGGACCTCGCGTCGGGCCAGGTCCTCATCACGTCGCAGAACCACGGCTTTGCGGTGGAAGGCACCGCCGCCGGCGTCCCCGGCGCCCCCGGTCTCGAGGTGACGCACATCAACCTGAACGACGGCACCATCGAGGGAGTTCGGCACCGCGAGAAGCCCATCTTCTCCGTGCAGTACCACCCGGAGGCCGCGCCAGGACCCCACGACGCCCGCCCGCTCTTCGACGACTTCATGGATGCCGTGCGCGCGCGCCGGAGTGCTGGTTCCACAAGTCCTTGACACGTAAGCACCTACGGCGTTAGCGTTGTCCTCGAAGCCCCTGCCAGTCGGCCGGGGCTTCGACACTTTCGATCCCGATGGCGGCATACCGGCGTGGGATGTCGAGGACGACCGAATGACGAAAGCCGACCTGGTCGAGCTGGTAACGAATGAGATCGCACGGACCACGGGTCCGCTGATCTCGAAGAAGGACTGCGCGCGTGTCGTGGATGCATTCCTCGACGCGATCAAGGCCGCGATGGCGGAGCAGAAGAACATCGAAGTGCGCGGCTTCGGCACCTTCAAGATCCGGCAGCGGAAGACGCGGATGGCCCGGAACCCCCGCACGGGTGCGCCCGTGGAGGTCGCGGCCCGTCCCGTCCCGGTCTTCAAGCCATCCAAGGAGCTGCGGGCGATCGTCGCCGGCGAGCCCTACGAGAAGGAAGTCGACGACGAGTGAGGTGCTGAGATGACCGTGACCGTCCTCGTGTTCGCTCGCGTGGCGGACCTCCTTGGGGCGGAGCAGGTCATGCTCGAGCTTCCCACGCCCGCCACCGCGGACGACGTGCTCCGTGCGCTTCGCGCGTTGCCGGGCGGCGCGGCGATCCCCGCGAGCACCCGGGTCGCGATCAACCAGCACTTCGTGGACGGCGGTGCGCGGGTCAGCGCGGGCGATGAGATCGCCGCCATCCCGCCGGTGGCTGGCGGATGAGGCACAGCGCGATCGTCGACGCACCCCTTGATCCGACGCGCCTGCTCGAACGGGTCACGGACAGCTCGCGCGGAGGGTCCGTGGTGTTCGCGGGTCGCGTGCGCGACCGCAACGAGGGGCGAGTGGTGACCGCCCTGGAGTACCGGGCGTATCGACCCATGGCCGAGCGGGAGCTCGCGCGCATCGTCGCAGAAGCCGAGGCCCGCTGGGAGTCGATTGCCGTCGCCGTGGAGCACCGGGTTGGCGCGCTCGTGGTGGGCGACCTCGCCGTCGTGGTCGCGGTGGCCCATCCGCACCGGCGTGCCGCGTTCGAGGCCTGCGAGTACGTGGTCGAGCAGCTCAAGCAGCGCGTGCCGATCTGGAAGCGCGAGCAGTACGCCGAGGGCCCCTCGGCGTGGGTGGAGGTACCGTCGTGATCGATCAATACGGGCGCTCCATCGAGTATCTGCGCATTTCCGTCACGGATCGCTGCAATTTCCGCTGCGCGTACTGCATGCCGCTCGCGGGGTTGGCCTGGCTGCCCAAGCAGGACATCCTGTCGTACGAGGAGATCACCGACGTCGTGCGGCAGTTGGCGCCGCTGGGATTGCGGCGCCTGCGCATCACCGGCGGCGAGCCGACCATCCGACCGGACCTCGCGCAGCTCATCGCCGGCCTGCGGGGCGTCGACGGGATCGAGGACATCGCGCTTTCGACGAACGGTGTCACCCTCCCGCAGTTCGCCGAACGGTTCCGCCGTGCGGGACTCGATCGGGTGAATCTGTCCGCCGACTCGTTGCGTCCGGACCGCATTGCCGCGATCGCCCGTCGCGACCTGGGGTTCGACCCGGTGCAGGCGGCGCTGGCCGCGACGGCTGCCGGGCTGGACCCGGTGAAGATCAACGTGGTGGTGATGCGCGGCGTCAACGACGACGAGATCGCGGATTTCGCGGCACTCACGCAGCGCCACCCGTGGCACGTGCGATTCATCGAGCTGATGCCGGTCGGTGACCTCCGCACGCTCACCTGGGAGCACGTGGTGCCCAGCACGGAGGTCCTCGAGCGCGTCGCGACCCTTGGCGCACTGCGTGCCGACCCGGGGCCGGCGCGGGGCAACGGCCCGGCGGTCTACCATCGGCTCCCGGACGCGGCGGGAACCGTCGGCGTGATCACGCCCATGAGTCACACGTATTGCGGGAGCTGCAATCGTGTCCGCCTGACCGCCGACGGCCGCTTGCGCACCTGCCTCTTCGGCGACCACGAGGTTGACCTGCGGACACCGTTGCGCGCCGGTGAGCCCCTGGCCCCCTGGTTTGCCCGCGCGCTCGCGGAGAAACCGAAGGAACACGCCTTGCTCCAGATGCGTGTGGGCGGGCTTGCGGCGTTGTCCCAGGTGGGCGGATGAGCGGTTCCGGGTCGACGGTCCGCTTACTACCTTTCCGGGTAGTATCCGACCCACCTCCTCTTTAGAATCCCCCGACCCATGGTCCGCAAGATCACCGTCGTCGGTGCTGGCAATGTCGGCGCCACCACCGCCCAACGCATCGCTGAGAAGGAGCTGGCCCGCCGTGTCGTCATGCTGGACGTCGCGGACGGCATCCCGCAGGGCAAGGGGCTCGATCAGTGGCAGTCCGCCCCCATCGAGTACTTCGATTCCCGCGTCGTCGGCACCAACGACTACAGCGAGACGGCGGATTCCGACCTGGTGGTCATCACCGCAGGGATCGCGCGCAAGCCGGGGATGTCGCGCGACGACCTGCTGAACACCAATGCGGGGATCGTGCGGAGTGTCAGCGAGCAGATCGCGCAGACCTCCCCGCACGCGATCCTGATCGTCGTGTCGAATCCCCTGGACGTGATGTGCGCCGTCGCGAAGGCGGCCTCCGGCTTTCCGCGGGAGCGCGTCATCGGGATGGCCGGGGTGCTCGACACGGCGCGGTACCGCGCCTTCCTCGCGGAGGCGCTCGACGTGAGCGTCCGCGACATCCAGGCGATGGTCCTCGGCGGGCACGGCGACACGATGGTGCCGCTCATCTCCTACACGACCGTGTCGGGCATCCCGGTCACGCAGTTGATGGATCGGCCGACGCTCGACGCGATCGTGGACCGGACGCGGAACGGCGGCGCCGAGATCGTGAAGCACCTCAAGACCGGGTCGGCCTACTATGCGCCAGCCGCCGGTGCGGTGCAGATGGTCGAGGCGATCGTGCGCGACCAGAAGCGCATCCTGCCCTGTGCGGCGTGGCTCGAGGGCGAGTACGGGATGTCCGGTCTCTATCTCGGGGTCCCGTGCAAGCTTGGTGCTGGCGGGCTCGAGCAGGTCCTGGAGGTCTCGCTGACCGACGATGAGCGTGCCGCGCTCGACCGCAGTGCCGAGGCGGTCCGGGAACCGATGCGCGCCCTCTCGCTCTGATCCCGCCCTCATGACCGCGCCTGCCACTCCGACCGCTGCAACCGGGTCCCGCCTCGCCCGGTTCTGGGCCTCGACCGTCGGCAAGAAGATCGTGATGGGGACGACGGGCGTCATCATGGTGGGCTTCGTGGTCGCCCACATGGCGGGGAATCTCCAGGTCTTCCTCGGACGCGACGTCTTCAACCGCTACGCGGAGCTCCTGCATACGTCCGAGGAACTGCTGTGGGTGGCCCGCCTGATCCTCCTGGTCAGCGTGGGGCTGCACATCGTCGCGGCGACGCAGTTGACCTTGCTGGATCGGGCCGCGCGGCCGACCCCGTACGCCAAACGGGTCCCGCAAGCCAGCACGCTCGCGTCGCGATTGATGCGCGTGGGCGGGCTGGTCATCCTGGTCTTCATCCCGATCCACATCTTGAACTTCACGACCGGTGGCATGCACCCGGCGTTCGATCGCTCGGACGTCTACGGCAATGTCCTGATCGCCTTCGGCGCGTGGCCGTGGTTGTCCGCGTTCTACGTGGTCGCCATGGGGTTCACCGGATTGCATCTCTACCATGGGGCGTGGGCGATGCTGCGCTCGCTGGGCATCGCGAAACCGTCGACGCATCCGCTGCGACGCGCGCTGGTGACCGCGCTCGCGTGGGTGACGACGCTCGGATTCATCAGCATTCCCACGGCCATCGTGCTCGGGCTCGTGCGGTGATCCGCCTCACTCGACCCTCCCTTCACGGCTGATGGAACTCAACAGCAATATCCCGTCCGGCCCGCTGGCCGAAAAGTGGGACCGCGCGAAGTTCGGGTACAAACTGGTCAATCCGGCGAACAAGCGGAAATATTCCGTCATCATGGTGGGCTCCGGGCTGGCGGGTGCCGCGGGCGCCGCCTCGCTGGCCGAACTGGGGTACAACGTCAAGTGCTTCTGCTTCCAGGATTCACCACGGCGCGCGCATTCGATCGCGGCGCAGGGGGGCATCAACGCGGCGAAGAACTACCAGAACGACGGTGACTCGGTCCAGCGCCTGTTCTACGACACCATCAAGGGCGGGGACTTCCGCGCGCGCGAAGCCAACGTGTACCGGCTCGCGCAGATCAGCGCCAGCATCATCGATCAGTGCGTGGCCCAGGGCGTGCCGTTCGCGCGGGAGTACGGCGGCCTGCTGTCCAACCGGTCCTTCGGCGGGGCGCAGGTCTCGCGGACGTTCTACGCGCGCGGGCAGACCGGGCAGCAGTTGCTGATCGGCGCGTACCAGGCGCTGGAGAAGGAGATCGCCAAGGGCGGCGTGCAGATGTTCACGCGGTCGGAGATGCTCGAACTGATCACGATCGACGGGCGTGCGCGCGGCATCGTGGTGCGGAACGAGACCACCGGCGCGATCGAGGCGCACACCGCCGACGTGGTGATCCTCGCCACCGGGGGCTACGGCCCGGTGTTCTACCTGTCCACGAACGCCATGGGGTCGAACGTGACCGCGTCGTGGCGCGCGCACCGGAAGGGCGCGGCGTTCGCGAACCCCTGCTACACGCAGATCCACCCGACCTGCATCCCGCAGAGCGGCGATCATCAGTCGAAGCTCACCCTGATGTCCGAATCCCTGCGCAACGATGGGCGCGTGTGGGTCCCGAAGCGGGCGGGCGATGCACGGCCACCGGCGGATATTGCGGAGGCGGACCGGGATTACTACCTGGAGCGCAAGTACCCCTCGTTCGGGAACCTGTCGCCCCGCGACATCGCCTCCCGTGCGGCCAAGGAGGTCTGCGACGAGGGCCGTGGGGTCGGGCCTGGTGGGCGCGGGGTCTACCTCGACTTCTCGGACGCGATCGCGCGCCTGGGGGTGGACACGATCGCCGAGCGCTACGGGAACCTGTTCGAGATGTACGAACGCATCACGGGCGAGGACCCGTACGTGGTGCCGATGCGGATCTACCCGGCGTCGCACTACACGATGGGGGGGCTCTGGGTCGACTACAACCTCCAGAGCACGATTCCGGGACTGTTCGTCGCCGGCGAGGCGAACTTCTCCGATCACGGGGCCAACCGCCTCGGGGCCTCTGCGCTGATGCAGGGGCTCGCGGATGGCTACTTCGTGCTGCCGTACACGATCGGGAACTTCCTGGCCACCGTCGCCCCCTCGGCGATCCCGGCCGACCACCCGGCCGTGCGCGCGGCGGTGTCCGAGGTGACGACACGCGTCGAACGCCTGCTCGCCATCAAGGGGCGTCGCACGGTCTCCTCGTTCCATCGCGAGCTCGGCCACATCATGTGGGAGCACTGCGGGATGGCGCGTGACCGGGCGGGCCTGCAGCAGGCGCTCGAGCGGATTCCCGCGCTGCGCGAGGAGTTCTGGCAGAACGTGACGGTGCCGGGCAGCAGTGCCGGGGTCAACGTGGCCCTGGACCAGGCCTGCCGTGTCGCGGATTTCCTGGAGCTCGCGGAGCTGATGTGCACGGATGCCCTGCATCGCGAGGAGTCCTGTGGCGGGCACTTCCGCACGGAGCACCAATCGCCGGACGGCGAGGCGGAGCGTCGCGACGACGCGTTCGCGTACGTCGCGGCCTGGGAGTGGCGGGGCGACGGGCAGTGGCAGCTGCACAAGGAGCCGCTGCACTACGAGACGGTGACGATGTCGACGCGGAGCTACAAGTGAGCACGAGCACTAGCATGCAGCTGACCCTGCACGTGTGGCGACAGGCCGGCCCCACGGTGCCCGGCGCCTTCGTCACGTACACGGCAACGGACGTGTCGCCCGACATGTCCTTCCTCGAGATGCTCGACGTGGTCAACGAAGGGCTGATCCTCCGCGGGGAGGATCCGATCGCGTTCGATCACGACTGCCGCGAAGGCATCTGCGGGATGTGCGGAATGATGATCAACGGGGTGGCGCACGGCCCGAAGCGGATGACCACGGCGTGTCAGTTGCACATGCGGGAGTTCGCGGACGGCGACGCGCTCTGGCTGGAGCCGTGGCGGGCCTCCGCGTTCCCCGTGCGCCGCGACCTGTCGGTCGATCGCAGCGCGTTCGACCGCATCATCCAGGCGGGGGGATACGTGTCGGTCGCCACGGGCAATGCCCCCGACGCCAACAGCGTGCCGATCGGGAAGGAGGACGTCGACATCGCCATGGACGCGGCGCAGTGCATCGGCTGCGGCGCCTGCGTGGCGGCCTGCCCCAATGGGTCCGCGTCCCTGTTCACCGCCGCGAAGGTGGCCCATCTGGGGATGCTGCCGCAGGGGCAGCCGGAGCGGTACCGGCGCGCCCTGAGCATGGTCGCCCAGATGGATCTCGAGACCTTCGGCGGATGCTCGCTGTTTGGCGAATGCCAGGCCGCCTGTCCCAAGGGCATCTCCCTCGACACCATCACGCAGCTGCACCGCGACTTCCTCGTGGGGTCGCTCACGGCCCGCGAGCCGCGGGCGGCGGACGGCGCTTAGCGGTCGGGCGGGCGGGTGGACCGCGGCGGCGGGGGCGGGGTGACCTCGTCCGCGAATTCGGGATACAGCTTTCCGACGCAGTCGGGGCAGAGCGTGTGGCTCACCATCACGTCCGCGCGGGCGCTCAGCCAGGCGTCCACCTGCTTCCAGTACCGCTCGTCCTCGCGGATGCGATGGCAGCTGGCGCACATCGGGACGAGCCCTTCGAGGACGCGGATGCTCGCCAGCGCCTCCGCGAGCTGGTACGACGTCTTCCGCAGTTCGAGCTGTCGCACGACGGTGCGCGAGAGCAGTTCCAACCCGTGCAGCTGCGACGCGGACAGCGAGCGCGGCCACCGGTCCAGCGCGCAGACGGCGCCGAGCGCGTGGCCGTCCGCGGTCAGGAGCGGCGCCCCCGCGTAGAAGCGTATGCCGCCGTCCGCCACGACGAAGGGGTTGTCCGCAAAGCGCGGGTCCAGCGCGGTGTCGGGGACCATCAGGACCTGATCCCCGAGGATGGTATGCGCACAGAACGCGACGTCGCGGGACGTCGCGTCGATGGTCAGCCCGACCTTCGCCTTCAGCCACTGCCGCTCGTCGTCGATGAACGTGATCGACGACGAGGGGGTGCCGGCGATCATGGCCGCGAGGCGCACCAGATCCTCGAACGATTCCTCGACCCCGGAATCCAGGATCTGGTACCGTTGCAGCGCCCGCAGGCGCGCGGACTCGTTCGGCGGGATCGGAACCGGCATCCGGACTCCTGGTCGTGCGGCGGAACGCGGCCTCAGATCTTCGGCAGCGTCACTCCCGTTTGCCCCTGGTACTTGCCCTTCTTGTCGCGGTAACTGGTGATGGGCGGCTCGCCGCGGAAGAACAGCACCTGTGCGATGCCTTCGTTGGCGTAGATCTTGGCAGGCAGGGGGGTCGTGTTGGAGATCTCCAAGGTCACGTGCCCCTC
>CAYSFN010000005.1:13310-28481 GCA_964430045.1 uncultured Gemmatimonadaceae bacterium | reverse complement strand
ACGTTCGTGATGATGCCGCAGCGGGCGTAGGTGCTCTTGCCGACCGTGATCGTCACCACGTCCCGGGGGATGCGGAAATACTCGATCGAGCGCGCCAGGGCGAAGGAGTTCGGCGGCACGATGCAGACGTCGCCGGAGAACTCCACGAAGCTCTTCGGGTCGAAGGCCTTCGGGTCCACGATGGAGCTGAGGACGTTCGTGAAGATCTTGAACTCCGGCGCGACGCGCATGTCATAGCCGAAGGAGCTGACACCGTAGGAGATCACGCCCGAGCGGACCTGCGAATCCTCGAAGGGTTCGATCATCCCCAGCTTGGCCTGCTCGATGATCCAACGGTCGTTCTGGATGGACATTGCGGGAGGAAAGTGACGGTGGACGGCGGTGCGGCGTTCGCCCCCCAACAACATACGCGTCGGAACGCGCGGTCGCGACGGTGCGGCCAGCCGTGGCACGCGGAGGCTTCCACGCGCCCTCGTCGTGACGGCTCGATCAGGTGTCACGGGAGGACCGGTTGGCACCGGCTGCGGGGGCCCCGAACGGGCTTGCCCCCCACCCGTACGGGCGGGTATGTTCCGGTCACTTGCTCGTGAAAGTTTTCACGAAGTCCGGAGACCGCGACTCGCTCAGATGGATCGTAACTATCTCCCCGTTCTGCTGCTCGTCGGCTTCGTCGTCGCCAACGCGATCCTGATGATCGGACTCTCGGCGCTGACGATGCGTCCGCGTCCGACGGTGGAGAAGCAGTTGCCCTACGAGTCCGGCGTGACGCCGCTCGGCACCGCGCGCGAACGCTTCTCCGTCAAGTTCTACATGGTGGCCATGCTGTTCATCGTCTTCGACATCGAGACGGTGTTCCTGATCCCGTGGGCCGCACATTTCCGAACGTTGTCGTGTCGCGTGCCGTTGGTCGACGGGGTCTGCGCCCCGGGGGCCGTGTCGTTCTTCGGCCTTGGTGAGATGCTCGTCTTCATGCTGATCCTCGGGGTCGGCTATGTGTACATCTGGAAGAAGGGGGCCCTGCGATGGGATTGAGCACACGGCCGGAGCACGCGACGACGAGCTATGATCCCGCCTCCCAGGAGAGCTGGGTCACGACGCGACTCGATTTCCTGGTGAACTGGGGGCGGTCCAATTCCCTGTGGCCGATGCCGTTCGGCACGGCCTGCTGCGCCATCGAGTTCATGGCAACCGCAGCGTCCCGGTTCGACCTTGCCCGCTTCGGCATGGAGCGGATGTCGTTCTCGCCGCGGCAGGCGGACGTGCTGATCTGCGCGGGGCGCGTGCCGTTCAAGCTGGCGCCGATCATCCGCCGCATCTGGCAGCAGATGCCGCAGCCCAAGTGGGCGATCTCGATGGGCGCCTGCGCGAGCTCGGGCGGCATGTTCGACAACTACGCCGTGGTGCAGGGCATCGACACGATCATCCCGGTGGACGTCTACGTGCCGGGGTGCCCGCCACGGCCCGAGGCGTTGATGTACGGCATCATGATGCTGCAGAAGAAGGTGATGGGCGAGCACTTCCGGGATCAGTCGATCCGGCAGGAGATGACGCCGGATCCCACCTCGAAGCTGTACATCCCGGCCGAACGCATCGACGCCCTCTCGGAGCCGTTCGGGAACTCGGTCCATCAGACGCGGTCCGCGCCGTGAGCACGCTCTATCACGCCGGGCACGCCCTGCCGCCCGGGACGGCGGCCCCCACGTCGCGCGAGCCGCGGCCCCACCGGGGCGGGGCGGAGCACCCCACGCTGACCGCGTTGCGTGCCGCGATGCCGGATGCCGTCCAGCGTGCGGAGGTGTGCTGGGGGGACACCATCGTGTACCTCGCCCGTCACCGGGTCGCGGAGGTCCTGCGCTGGCTGCGGGACGACCCGGCGGCGCAGTACGAGTACCTGGTGGACATCACGGCCGTCGAGTATCGCGAGGCTGGCCGCCCCCTCGAGGTGGTCTGGCAGCTGCGCTCCCTGGCCTTTCGACGCTTCCTCCGCCTGAAGCTCGAGCTGGACGCGACGCGGCCGCTCGAGGTGCCGTCGGCATACGACGTGTGGCGCTCCGCGGACTGGCTGGAGCGCGAGTGCTACGACATGTTCGGGATCACCTTCACCGGGCACCCGGACCTGCGCCGGATCCTCATGTGGGAGAGCTACGCGGAGGGGTATCCGCTGCGGAAGGACTTCCCGCTGCGCGGGCGCTTCTCGCGCGCGGAACAACTGTCACAGGCCCTGCGGGCGAACCCCGAGGCGCACTATTCGATGGCCGAGCTCTCGATCGCCGAAGCCTATGGGGACATCACTCCAGAGATGCGGGCCCGGCTCGACGCCGGGGCGCAGGTGGGGGAATGATGGCGACGCGACGCACGGTCGACGTCGCGCTGGCGACCAGCGGCCTCGACCCGGCCGGTCGGCCGATCCGGGTCCCCCTGCGGGTGGCGGCTGACGGCGAGATGGTGACGGTGGCCGAGCCCCCGATGCTCGAGCCGGAGCTTGGCGGCGAGCACATGCTCATCAACATCGGACCGCAGCACCCGGCGACGCACGGCGTGCTGCGGCTGGTCCTCGAGCTCGACGGCGAGACCGTCGTCCGCTGTGTGCCGCACATCGGGTACCTGCACTGCGGGTTCGAGAAGATCGGCGAGTACCGGCAGTACAATCAGATCATCCCGTGGACGGACCGCGAGGACTACCTGAACTCGATCGGCAACAACGTCGCGTACGCGCTTGGGGCGGAGCGGCTCTTCGGCGTCCAGATCACCGAGCGCTGCACCGTCCTGCGCGTGATCGCGATGGAGTTGTCGCGGATCATCTCGCACCTCGTCTGGCTCGGCACGACGTCGATCGACATCGGGGCGTTCACGCCGTTCCTCTGGTCGTTCCAGGAACGCGAGAACGTGTACAACCTGCTCGAGGGCTGGGTCGGCGCGCGTCTGACGACCAGCGCCACGCGGGTCGGGGGGATGGCGGCCGACATTCCGGACGGATGGATGGACGGACTGCGGAATTTCATCCGCACCTTCCCGCGCACCATCGACGAGGTGGATCGCATGCTCACGCGGCATGCGATCTGGGTCGGGCGGACGGTCGGCCTTGGCGCACTCTCCGCCGGGGAGGCGCTGGACCGCGGCTTGAGCGGTCCGATGCTTCGCGCCTCCGGGGTGGCGTACGATGTCCGGCGCGACGTCCCGTACCTCGACTACGAGACGTACGACTTCGACGTGCCGGTGGGGACGCACGGGGATGTGTATGACCGCTATCTCGTCCGCCTCGAGGAGCTGCGGCAGTCCGTCCGCATCCTCGAACAGGCCGCTGCGCGCCTGCCCGACGGCCCGGTCAACGTCGATGACCCGCGGATCATCCTGCCGCCCAAGCATCAGGCCACGAGCGGGATGGAGTCGATGATCCATCACTTCAAGCTCGTCATGGAAGGGCCGCGGCCGCCGGTGGGCGAAGTGTACGTCCCCGTGGAGAGCCCCAAGGGCGAGAAGGGCTATTACATGGTCAGTGACGGGACCTCCAAGCCGGTGCGCTGGCGCATCCGCCCCCCGTCCTTCCTCAACCTGTCCGCGATCCCCGCGATGGTCGAAGGCCATCTGCTGTCCGACGTGATCGCCATCAACGCGTCCATCGACATCGTGATGGGAGAGATCGACCGATGACGCACGCGACCGACGGGACCGAGGCACCGATCTTCACCGGTGCCATCCGGGATGAGCTGGAGGCGCTCTGCGGGCGGTACCCGGTGCGCCAGGCGGCGCTCCTGCCGGCCCTGTGGATCGTCCAGCGCGAGCGCGGCTGGGTCAGCACTGGGGCGATGGAGGAGGTCGCCGGCCTGCTCGGGTGCACCGCCGCGCACGTGCAGGGCGTCGTGACCTTCTACACCATGTACCATCAGCATCCGGTGGGTCGGCATTTCATCCAGGTCTGCACGACGAGTCCGTGCGGCGCCTGCGGCGCCGAGGACGTCGTGCGCGCGTTGCTCGACAAGACCGGCTGCGGCGAACTCGGCGTGACCTCTCCCGACGGACGATTCACCGTCATCGAAGTCGAATGCCTCGGCGCCTGCGGGTTCGCCACGCCGGTCATGATCAACGATGAGTTCCTCGAGAGTGTCACGCCGGCGCGCGTCCCGGCCATTCTTGCGCAACTCAAGTGACCGCCACCCGTCGGTCCACGCTCCCTCCTCCCACGCCCAGCGCCTGACATGGGTTATCCGCATCGACCACATCCCCGCGAGACACTGGTCCTCAGCACGCACTTCGGCGACCCCGACGCGCGGTCGCTGACGGGCTGGCGGTCGCGCGGTGGCTACGTCGCCCTGGAAGCGGCGCTCGCGCAGGCCCCGGGCGCCATCGTCGACGAGGTGAAGGCGTCCGGGCTGCGCGGACGCGGCGGTGCGGGATTCCCGACGGGGATCAAGTGGTCCTTCATGCGCCCCGGCGACGGGAAGCCGCACTACCTGTGCTGCAATGCCGACGAGTCGGAGCCCGGCACGTTCAAGGACCGCGAGATCATGCGGTGGACCCCCCACGCCCTGGTCGAAGGGGTCGCGATCGGCGCCCACGCGATTGGCGCCGGCACGGCCTACATCTACATCCGGGGCGAGTTCACGGAGCCGTTGATCCGGGTCGAGACCGCGGTGCGGGAGGCCTATGCCGCGGGGATCCTCGGGGCGGACGCGATGGGCAGCGGCCATCGGATCGACGTGCACGTGCACCGTGGCGCCGGTGCGTACATCTGCGGTGAAGAGACCGCGCTGATGAACTCCATCGAGGGGAAGCGCGGCAATCCCCGGATCAAGCCGCCATTCCCGGCCGTCGCAGGGCTCTTCGGCCAGCCGACGACGATCAACAACGTCGAGTCGCTGGCCGCCGTCCCGCATATCCTCACGCGTGGCGCGGCGTGGTATCAGTCGCTGCAACTGTCGAACCCCAGGAGCGTCGGCACGAAACTGTTCTCCGTGTGCGGGAACGTGGCG
This sequence comes from uncultured Gemmatimonadaceae bacterium, assembly GCA_964430045.1. Taxonomy (GTDB): domain Bacteria; phylum Gemmatimonadota; class Gemmatimonadetes; order Gemmatimonadales; family Gemmatimonadaceae; genus DASRAP01. The sequence goes on along the minus strand of CAYSFN010000005.1, from coordinate 23,511 downwards.
CGCCCGGGGAACTACGAGGTCGTCCTCGGATTCCCGTTCGGGGAGTTCCTCGAGGAGGTCGTTGGCGGTGCGCCGTCCGGACGGCGGATCAAGGCCGTCATCCCCGGGGGGTCCTCGGTGCCGCTGCTCACGCGCGACGAGGCCATGGCCGCCGCCATGGATTACGAGGGCATGGTCGCCGCGGGCACGATGCTCGGGTCCGGCGGGGTGATCGTCTTCGACGACAGCCAGTCGATCCCGCGGATGGTGGCGCGCCTGGCGCGCTTCTACGCGCACGAGTCGTGTGCGCAGTGCTCCCAGTGCCGCGAGGGTACTGCCTGGACGACGCGCATCCTCGAGCGGATCTGCGCGGGGGAGGGCACGTTCGCGGATCTCGACACCTTGCTCGACATCGCTGACAACATGACGGGGAAGACGATCTGCGTGCTCTCGGATTCCTGCGCCGCGCCGGTCGTGTCGGCGTTGCAGAAGTTCCGGCACGAATTCGAAGCCTTGATCCCCAGGAAGCAGGGGACCGTCGCCGTGGCGGCTGACTGATGACGACACCGACGATGGTCTCATTGACGATCGAGGGTCGCCCGGTCGAGGTCCCTGCGGGAACGTCGATCCTCGAGGCGGCGAAGACCGCCGGGGTGCTCATTCCGCACTACTGCTACCATCCGGCACTCCCGGTGGCGGGCGTGTGCCGGATGTGCCTCGTGGAAGTGGAGAAGGCCCCCAAGCTCGCTCCCGCGTGCGCGACGGCCGTGGCGGACGGACAGGTCGTCCACGTGCACACGGAGGCGACGCACAAGGCCCGCGAGGGGGTGCTGGAGTTCCTGCTGATCAACCATCCGCTCGACTGTCCCATCTGCGACCAGGCCGGCGAGTGCGAGCTCCAGGACTACACGTTCCAGGAGGGTCGCGCGACCTCGCGCTATGAGGAGCCGAAGCGCTTCAACCCGATGGAGGACTTCGGCGGCGACGTGCTCTACGTGCCGAACCGCTGCATCCTGTGCACCCGCTGCGTCCGTTTCATGGATGACATTGCCGGGGAGGCGGTCCTGAATGTCAGCGAGCGCGGTGACCGGGCGATGATCGGCATGGCACCGGGGCACGGACTCACGCATGCGTGGGCGGCAAACGTCGTGGATCTCTGCCCGGTCGGTGCGTTGCTGTCGAAGGACTTTCTCAACAAGGCGCGGGCCTGGGAGCTGGACCGGTCCGCGTCGATCTGTCCGAATTGCTCGCAGGGGTGCAACACGATCGTCGAGACGCGCGACAACGTCGTCGTGCGGTTCCGCCCCCGGGCCAACGAGGACGTCAATCAGCATTTCCTGTGCGATGCGGGACGTGCGGATTACCGCTGGCTGAACCGGTCGGACCGCATCGTCCATCCACTGATCAAGGTCGGCACCGAGCATCGCGAGGCCGGGTGGGAGGTTGCCACGGCGACCCTCGTCTCCGCGCTCCGTACGCGACCGGTGCACGTCGTCGCCTCGCCCCGGAGTTCGAACGAGACGCTGTTCCTGCTGCGTTCGCTGATCGCGGTCGTCGGCGGACGTGGCGTGTTCACCGCGCGGCACGAAGGGGTGGACGAGCCCCTGCCGGGCGTTCCCGACCTTGCACGCCGCAGCGAGCGCGCCCCGAACGCCCGTGGCGCCGAGCTGCTCGGCTTCACGCGGACCGACGATCCGCTCGGCGAGGTGCAGGACGGGGACGTCGTCCTCGTGGTGGACGATGAGCTCGATGGCGTCGACCTCCGTCCGCTGGAGCGGGCCGAGGCCGTGCTGTTCGCGGGCACCGTCATCGCTCCGGCCCTCGCGCATCTCGCCGCCGTCGCAGTCCCGTTGACGAACGTCGCCGAGGAGGAGGGAACGTTCACGAACCTTCGGGGCCGCGTGCAGCGGTATCTCCAGGCGAAGACGCCGCCGGCGCTCGCCCGGCCCGGGTGGTTCGTCTTCGCCGAACTGCTGCGGGGCGTGGGAGCCCCGGCACCGGGCTACGTGCCAGCGGACATCTTCAACGCGATCGCGACGCACGTACCGCCGTTCCAGGGCCTGAGCTATGACCGGCTCGGCCACCGCGGGGCCGTGGTGGCCACCGAGGTGCCCGCATGATGCCGACGGTGTTCGCGTCGGTGATCGATCCGCAGTTGCCGCCGACGACGGGGGTCTTCGTCGTCGCGTCCGTCATCAAGATGATCGTCGTCTTCACGGTCTACATGGTGAGCGTGGCGATGCTCACGCTGGCGGAGCGGAAGATTTCCGCCTGGATCCAGGATCGCCGCGGCCCGAACCGGGCGGGGCCGATGGGGCTCCTGCAGCCGGCGGCGGACGGCGTGAAGAACATCATGAAGGAGGAGACCTATCCGGACGCGGCGGACCGGGTGCTCTTCGTGCTCGCCCCCGCTCTCGCGTTCATCCCCGCGATGATCACCTGGGCGGTCATCCCGCTCGGGTCACCCCTGCCGACGCCGTGGGGGCGCATCGACCTGGTGGTGGCGGATCTCCCGATCGGCTTCCTGTTCACGCTCGCGATCTCGTCCCTCGGCGTGTACGGCATCGTGCTCGCGGGGTGGGCGTCGAACTCCAAGTATTCGCTGCTGGGGGGATTGCGGTCGTCGGCGCAGATGGTGAGCTACGAGATCTCCATGGGACTCGGCGCGATCGCCGTCCTCCTGCTCGCGGGGAACGTGTCGATCGACACCATCATCCAGCAGCAGGCGGTGCAGGGCTGGAACGTGTTCCTCCTCTCGATCGCGTGCTTCGTCTTCATCATCGCCTCGTTCGCGGAGACCAATCGCCTGCCGTTCGACATGCCGGAGGCGGAGTCCGAACTGGTCGCCGGCTACCACGCGGAGTACTCCGCAATGAAGTTCTCCCTGTTCTTCATCGCCGAATACGCGAACATGATCACGGCGTCCGCCCTGATCGTGACCTTGTTCTTCGGCGGCTGGGACATCCCGTTCACGCTCTGGGACAACGCGGCCCCCTGGTCGGTGCTGAAGTCGGTCCTGACGGTCGGCGCCTTCGTCTCCAAGCTGGCGTTCTTCCTGTTCTTCTTCATGTGGATCCGCTGGACGCTGCCGCGGTTCCGGTATGATCAGCTGATGTCCCTGGGGTGGAAGCTGCTGCTCCCGCTGTCGCTGGTGTACATCGTGCTGATCGCCGCCGTGAGCCTCGCGCTCGACCGCGCGGCCATCGGCCGCGGCCCCCTCTTCGGCGTGATCCTCTTCGTGATGAACATCGTCCTCGTCGCCATCCTCGCCTTCGTCGCGGACCGCGGTCGCCTGGTGAGTCCGGCGACGTCGCGGCTCGACCGCCGCCGGGTGACGGCGCTGCAAACCCGTGTGATGCGGACCCCGCCGGCCAGAGGAGGTGACTGATGGCGATCCAGGTCAAGATCGTTGATCGACCGACGGACGAGGTGAGCTACGTCCGGGCGACCCTCTCGGGCCTGGCGAACACCTTTCGCCATCTGGTCGACCCGCACAAGGTCACCGTGCAGTACCCGGAAGAGCAGTGGCCGGTCTCGCCGCGCTGGCGCGGCACGCACCGCATGCTGACGACCGAGACCGGCGCGGCCAAGTGCGTGGCCTGCGGGCTCTGCCCGACCGTGTGTCCGGCGAACTGCATCAAGCTGGTGCCGGGCGAGGATGCGAGCGGGAACCGGTACCCGCTCATCTTCGAGATCGACGAGTTCCGCTGCATCTTCTGCGGCTACTGCCAGGAAGTGTGCCCGGAAGAGGCCATCCACCTGGGCCGCCACTTCGAGAACGCGGAGTACAGCCGGGACCGCTTCGTGTATGACCTTGCCCGACTGACCGCGCAGACGCACGCGGTCAGTGAACTGTGGGATCCCGAACATCCGAAGGGGGAGTGATGCTCCCGGACTATCCGCTGTTCTATTCGTTCCACTTCTACCTGTTCGGCCTGGTCGCGCTGGCGTCCGCGATCGCGTTCGTGACGCGCAAGAGCCCGGTGGCGGCGGCGCTGTGGCTGGTGAACGTGATGTTCGCCCTGGCCGCGCTCTACGTCATGATGGATGCGCACTTCGTCGGCGCGATCCAGGTGCTGGTGTACGCGGGCGCGATCATGGTCGTGTTCCTCTTCGTCGTCATGCTCCTGAACCTCGGGCACGCCGACAGCATGCGTGATCGACGGGACCCGCGGATCCGCGCGACGGCCGCCGGGGTCGCCGTCCTGCTGATGGCCGAGATGGCGGTGCTCGCGCGGCCGGACTGGCTGCCGGTGCTGCCGGTGCCACTCGCCCCTCCACCCGAATCATCGGGGGCGATCGCCCCGGTGGCCAGCCTGTTGTTCCGCGACTACCTCCTGGCCTTCGAGCTGACCTCGGTGGTCATCCTCGTGGCGATCATCGGCGCCGTCGTCCTCGGTCGGAGGACGCCGTCGTGATTCCAGAAGCGCTGGCCCTGTCCGTCGCCCTGTTCTCCATCGGCGTGATCGGCGTGCTGACACGCCGGAACGCGCTGATCGTCTTCATGTCGATCGAGCTGATGCTCAACGCCGTGAATCTGGCCTTCGTGGCGTTCTCGCGTCTCCACGGTGTCGGCGGGCAGGTCTTCGTGATCTTCGTGATGACGGTCGCGGCGGCTGAGGCTGCCGTGGGCCTTGCCATCGTCATCGCCTTGTTCCGTCATCGGCAGACGGTGGACCTCGACCTGCTTGGCCTCCTCCGCGGATGACCTTCTTCCAGCTCGCGGGTGCCGTGACCCCGCACCCGCTCGATGGGTCCTCGACCGAATGGATCTGGCTGGTCCTGCTCCTGCCGCTGCTCGGTGCCTGCATCAACGGCATCATCTCGGCCGTCGACGAATGGGTGCCCGGTCCCTACGACCCGGACGCCCAGCACTGGGGCCGCGGAGCAACCGGACCGCACGGCGAGCACCTCAGCGGCGTCACGGACGAGATGCGCACCCTGGTCTTCGAGGCACGCGATGCGGGCCACGTGAGCGCATCCGGGGAGAGCGAGATCCCACCACCCGGCGCGGCCGAGGTCCATGAGACCGGCCACGCGAGTCGTCGGCATCGCTGGTTCCTGCCGGTGTCCGTGGTGGGGATCGGCGTGATGCTGGCGGCGTTCGGCCTCTCGGTCGCCATTCTGTTCGACATGCTCGCGCACGCCGATGCGCCACCATTCGTCCGCGAGTACTTCACGTGGATGGAGGCCGGGGACCTGCGCCTCGGCGCCTCGCTGTGGCTGGATCAGCTCTCGATGACGATGACGCTCGTCATCACGGGCGTCGGGGCGTTGATCCATCTGTTCAGCGTCGGGTACATGGCGCGCGACGCCGCGTATCCCCGCTATTTCCTGTATCTGAATCTCTTCGTCTTCTTCATGCTGCTGCTGGTGCTCGGCGGCAGCTATCCCGTGCTGTTCGTGGGCTGGGAGGGGGTCGGGTTCTGCTCGTACCTCCTGATCGGATTCTGGTTCGGCGAGAAGCGGAATGCCGATGCCGGCAAGAAGGCGTTCATCATCAACCGGATCGGCGATCTCGGCTTCCTGATCGCCATGTTCCTGATGTTCTCGCACTGGCGCGTCCTCGACTTCGGCGGGGTGCAGACGGCGGTGGCCGGGACGGCGGCGGGTACGGCGGTCCTGACGGTCGTCGCCCTGATGCTCTTCGTCGGCTGCACGGGCAAGAGTGCGCAGATCCCGCTGTTCACCTGGTTGCCCGACGCGATGGCCGGCCCGACGCCGGTCTCCGCGCTGATCCACGCGGCGACGATGGTCACGGCGGGCGTGTACCTGATCCTGCGCTCCAGCTTCCTGTTCGCGGCGAGCCCGGTCGCCTCGCTCACGGTGGTGGTGATCGGCGCGACCACGGCGCTGTTCGCGGCGACGATCGGGTTGCGGCAGTGGGACATCAAGAAGGTGCTCGCGTACTCGACCGTCTCGCAGCTCGGATTCATGTTCGCCGCCGTGGGGGCGGGCGCGTACGTCGCGGGGCTGTTCCACGTCATCACGCACGCCTTCTTCAAGGCCCTGTTGTTCCTCGGCGCCGGGTCGGTGATCCACGCCATGCATCACGCCTACGATGCGACCGGCCGGCACGAGGACGCGCAGGACATGCGCAACATGGGCGGCTTGTCGGCGTACCTGCCGATCACCGCCGTCACGATGTGGGTGGGGACCCTGGCCATCGCCGGGATCCCGCCGCTGGCCGGGTTCTTCTCCAAGGATGAAATTCTCGCCGGGGTGTTCGCCCGCGCACACGGCACATCGCTGGCGTCATCGAGCTGGCTCGGCGTCCCGGGGCACGTCGTGCTCTACGCGGCGTGGGGCATGCTCTCCGTCGCGGCCGTGATCACCGCCGTGTACATGACGCGCATGATGTGGTTCACCTTCCACGGTGCGAACCGGACCGGCCCCGGCGAGCGCGGTGAACTGCACGAAAGCGGATGGACCATGTCGGTGCCCTTGATCGTCCTGGCGTTGCTCGCCGCCGTTGGCGGGTGGTTGAACCTTCCGTTGATCATCACGGAAGCCGTGCCCATCGGTCCGACCGCGTCGCTCGAGCATTGGCTCGACCCGGTGGTCGGGTCCGCCGCCCGGGCCATCGGGCTGGGGGCGCTGCCGCATCTCGACCACACGACCGAACTGATCCTGCTCGCGCTCGCCACCGGCGTGGCGATCGTGGCGGTCTCGTCGGCGCTCTGGTGGTACCGCCGTGCGGCGATCGTTTCCGCGCGCGAGGACCGCACGCAGTGGCGCGGCCTGAACCGACTCCTCGAGCACAAGTATTTCGTGGATGAGCTGTACGACGCAATCTTCGTCCGTCCGTTGCTGTGGTTCTCGCGGACGGTGCTGTACCGTGGAATCGATCGCGGTCTCATCGATCGCGTGGCGGTCGAGGGGACCGGCTGGCGGCTGCCGTGGCTCGCAGGACGCCTGGGTTCGGCCCTCCAGAATGGACGGGTGAGCACGTACGCGTGGGTGCTGGTCCTCGGCGCGATCGCCGTGCTCGCCCTGATGCGCGGAGCGGGGCAATGAACGCGTTCCTCGTCTCGATCAGGTATGCCGACTGGATCCTGCCGACGCTCCTGGCGCTGCCGCTGTGCACCGCCCTGATCCTCTGGGTGCACGGGTTCGTCGCCGAACGGGCCCTGCGCACCGGCCCGGCGAGTGATGATTTCGCGCGGTGGACGACCTTCGCGTCGTTCCTCGTCATGTTCCTGCTGTCGACGGGCCTCTGGTGGTCCTTCGATCCCCTCGGCGGGTGGCAGTTCACGGTCGACGTGCCGTGGCTTCCGCAGTGGGGCATCCGCTTCTCGCTGGCGCTGGACGGGATCTCGATCTTCCTGATCCTGCTCACGACGTTCCTGATGCCGATCGCGGTGCTCTCCGGCTGGACGAGCATCGACCGGCGCGTGCATTCGTATCACGCCCTCTTCCTTGTCATGACCTCGGGGATGATGGGCGTGTTCATGGCACGGGACATCTTCCTCTTCTACGTGATGTGGGAAGTGGTCCTCGTCCCGATGTTCTTCATCATCGGGGTCTGGGGCGGGGCGCGACGGCTCTACGCCGCCGTGAAGTTCTTCATCTACACGCTGGTCGGATCGCTCCTGATGCTGCTCGCGATCCTGTACCTGGGCCTGGCCGCCGCCGACCCGGTCACGGGTCGGCCCGACTTCGCGTACGACGCAGCGCTGGCGGTGAGTCCGCTCCTGTCCGGTTCGGAGCGATTCTGGCTCTTCATGGCCTTCTTCGCGGCGTTCGCGGTCAAGATCCCGCTCTTCCCGTTCCACACGTGGCTCCCGGACGCCCACGTCGAAGCACCCACGGAGGGCTCCGTCGACCTCGCCGCGATCCTGCTCAAGATGGGCACCTACGGATTGCTCCGGTTCTCCCTCCCGTTGTTCCCGGACATCGCGATGGCGCCCATGGTCCGGGGAACCATCCTCGCCCTGGCCGTGACCGGCGTCGTGTATGCGGCACTGGTGGCGCTGGTGCAGACGGACTTCAAGCGCATGGTCGCGTACTCGTCCGTCTCGCACATGGGGATCGTCGTGCTCGGCATCTTCGCGCTGACGATCGAGTCCCTGCAGGGGGCGATGATGGTGCAGCTCGCGCACGGCGTCTCGACGGGAGCCCTGTTCCTGATGATCGGCATGGTCTACGACCGGCGGCACACCCGTGAGCTCTCCTCGTTCGGCGGGCTGGCACGCGTGATGCCCGTCTATTCCCTGTTCCTGATGGTCGCGATGCTGTCCAGCATCGCCGTCCCGGGCACGCACGGATTCGTCGGCGAGTTCCTGGTGCTGACGGGATCCTTCCAGACCCAGCCCGTCCTGACGGCCATCACGGCGAGTGCGGTGGTCCTCTCCGCCGTGTACGTGCTGTGGGCGGTGCAGCGGGTGTTGTTCAATCCGCTGGACAAACCGGAGAATCGCAACATCCCCGACATGAACTGGCGCGAGGTCGCCATGATGGTGCCGGTGGCGGCGATGATCTTCTATCTCGGCATTCATCCGGCGCCCGTGTTGCGCCGCATGGAACCCCGGTTGCAGGAAGTGCTGACGCAGGTCGAAGCCCGACGCGCGCAGGCGGCGCAGACCCCGGTCACGGAGGTGCCGTAGCATGCCGCTCGACCTGAGCCTCCCGCGCGATCTCGCTCTCGCGCTCATCCCTGAACTGATCGTCTTCGGCGGCGGCATGCTGCTGATGCTCGTCGCCGCGTTCCGTGGGGACGGCGCGGCGTCGCAGCGCGTCGTCGGATTCGGCGCACTCGCGGTCGCCGCGAGCGCCCTGGTCAGTGTCGTGGTGCTCGCCGCGACCGGACAGTCCGCGGCGGCAGGCCCGCTCGCGCTCGACCCCTTCCGGGCGGCCGTCGCGGTGGTCGTCCTGCTGGGCACGATCGGCACGATCGCGCTCGGCATCGAGGACAACCTGCGCGAGCAGATCGGCATCGCGGAATCGCACGTGCTGGTGCTGTTCGCCGCCGGTGGGATGATGCTGATGGGCGCGGCGCGCGACCTGATGGTGCTGTTCCTGGCGATCGAGATCATGTCCCTCTCGATCTACGTCCTCGCGGGGATCAACCGCCGCAGTGCACGGTCCGCCGAGAGCGCCCTGAAGTATTTCCTGCTGGGGGCGTTCTCGACGGCGTTCCTCCTGTTCGGGATCGCGGTGGTGTATGGCGCGACGGGCCAGACCGGGCTTGCCGGGATCGCCGCCGCCATCCATGCCGGCCTCGGACCGGCGAGCGTGCTCCTGCACGTCGGGATCGCACTGCTGCTCGTGGGGTTCCTGTTCAAGGTCTCGGCCGCTCCGTTCCACATGTGGGCGCCGGACGTCTATGACGGAGCCCCCACCGCGATCACCGCGTTCATGGCTGCGACCGTCAAGGCCGCGTCGTTCGCCGCTTTCATCCGCGTCTGGACCGAGGCGTTCCCGGCGTCCGTCGAGACGTGGCGGGTGCCGCTGATGATCGTGGCGATCCTGACCATGGTCGTCGGGTCGGTGGTCGCCTTGCCGCAGCAGAACGTGAAACGGATGCTGGCCTACTCCAGCATCGTGCATTCCGGCTACCTGTTGATCGCGGCGCTGGCCAATTCCTCGCTGGGGCGGAGCGCCCTGCTGTTCTATCTGGTGTCCTATTCGCTGGCCACCTTCGGCGCCTTCGCCGTCGTGAGCGCCGTGTCCCGGCCGACGGCCGGTCGCACCGGCATCGCGGACTACCTCGGACTGTGGCAGGTGCGTCCGTGGCTCGCGATGGCGATGTCCGTGTACATGTTCGCGCTCCTCGGCTTCCCGGTCTTCGGTGGCGCCGGCTTCATCGCGAAGTGGTACATGCTCGACGCCGCGCTCACGGGACCGACCCGGATGCCGCTGGTCGCCATCGCCCTGGTCCTGACATCCGCGATCAGCGCGGGATTCTACCTGTACATGGTGATGGTCATGTTCATGAAGGATCGCCCCGCTGATGCGAACCCCGTCGGCGCGACGGGGACGATGACGCGCCTCGTCATCGTCGGGACCAGCCTCGCGATCCTCGCCATCGGCGTGGCTGCGTCGCCCCTGATCCGCTGGGCCGAGCGCGGTGCACCGATGGCGTATGAAGGGGTCGCCTCCGCAGTGTCTGGCGCGCCGCGATGAGCGTCGCGCCAGGCATCTTCCGCCAGTACGACATCCGCGGCGTCGTGGGTGACGATCTCACGCTCGAGGCCGCGTACGCGGTGGGTCGTGGCTTCGG
>CAYSFN010000005.1:0-13300 GCA_964430045.1 uncultured Gemmatimonadaceae bacterium | reverse complement strand
CCTGCGTGACGCGCTCGTCGCGGGGCTCACGGAGAGTGGCTGCGACGTCGTGGACATTGGCGTCGTACCCACGCCCACGCTGTACTGGGCCCTCCACCACGTGCCGTCCGCCGGGGGCATCCAGATCACCGGGTCGCACAATCCCCCCGAGTTCAACGGGTTCAAGATGTGCGTGGGGACGGCGTCGCTGCATGGGTCGGGCATCCTCGAACTCCGGGCGATCATCGACGCGGCGCAGTTCCCCGGTGGCCGCGGTGCGGTGCGCCACGAGGACCTCCTGCCGCAGTACATCGACGATCTCGTGGCGCGCACGGGGCCGCTGGCGCGTCCGATGCGCATCGTGTACGACTGTGGCAACGGCGTTGGCGCGGTGGCCGCGCCGCAGCTCTTCGAACGACTCGGGGTCAGCGCCACCGCGCTCTTCGCCGTCAGCGACGGATCCTTCCCGAATCATCACCCCGATCCGACGGTCGAGGAGAACCTGCAGGATCTGATCCGCCAGGTGCGCGCCGACGGCGCGGAGATCGGGATCGGATTCGACGGCGACGCCGATCGCATCGGCATCGTGGACGGGCAGGGCACGATCATCTGGGGCGACCACCTGCTCATCGTCTACGCGCGTGACGTCCTGCACCGCCTTGGCACGTCGCAGCCCATCATCTTCGACGTCAAATGCTCGCAGGCGCTCCCCGACGCCATCACGGCCGCAGGCGGGGAGCCGGTGATGTGGAAGACGGGGCATTCGCTGATCAAGGAGGAGATGAAGCGGCGGGGCGCCCCGCTCGCGGGCGAGATGTCGGGCCACATGTTCTTCAGCGAAGGGTTCTACGGCCACGACGACGCCCTGTACGCCGCGGCCCGACTGCTGCGCATTCTGGCGGACAGCGGGCGGACCGTCCGCGAACTGCTTGCGGACGTGCCGCATTTCGTCTCGACGCCCGAGCTGCGCGTCGACTGTCCGGACGATCGCAAGTTCGCCATCGTCGCGCGCGCCGTCGCGCATTTTCGCGAGCGCTACGCCGTGAACGACATCGACGGGGTCCGCATCCTGTTCGGTGACGGGTGGGGGTTGGTCCGCGCGTCGAACACGCAGCCCGTCCTGGTGATGCGCTTCGAGGCCCCGTCCGTGGAACGGCTGGCGGTGATGCGCGGTGAGGTGGCGACCTGGCTCCGCGCGCAGGGGATCGAGGCGTGATCTGATGGGGCGGCGAAGCGTCCTGCTCGCGGTGGCCGCGGCGGCACTCTTGGTCGTGGGACGCGTTGGCGCGGAAGTCTTCGCCGACTACCAGTGGTTCCTCGCACTCGATGCGCTCGACGCCTGGCGGTTGCAGGCGGGGCACGCGAGCACGCTGCGACTGCTGGCGTTCATTGTCGCGACGACGGTCGTCCTCGCGAACCTCTGGACCGTCCGTCGGTCCGTGGTGTCGGTGGTGCTCCCGCGGCGGATCGGCAACCTCGAGATCGGCGAAGAGGTCCCCCCCCGCTACCTGTCGATCCTCGCCCTGGCGCTCGCGGCGTGCGTCGGACTCGCGTTCACGATCCCCGCACGGGATTGGCAGGCGCTCGCGCTCGCGCGTGCGGGGCTGCCGTTCGGCGAGAGCGACCCGTATTTCCAGGCGGATCTCGGCATCTGGCTGTTCTGGCTCCCCTTCGAGCGACTGCTGCATCGGTGGCTGGTGGCGCTCGCGGCCGTTTCCACGATCCTGGTCGCGCTGGGCTACGCGCTCACGCCGTCCTTGCGGTGGCGGAGGGACGAGTTCCACCTGTCGAGCTGGGTCCGGCGCCACCTGGCGGTCCTCGGAGGCGCGCTGCTGGTGCTGCTGGCGTGGTCCTTTCGCCTGCAGGCCTTTGACCTGCTGCTCCACGGGAGCGCCACCGGTGGTGGGTTCGGGGCCACCGACCACGAGTTCGGGCTTCCGATCAGCACGATCCTGGCGTACACCTGCTTCGCCGCTGCGGTGGTGATCGTCTGGGCTGGCTGGAGTGGACAGTCACGGTTGGCCGTGTCCGTGCTCACGCTCGTCCTGCTCCTGGTGCCCGCACTGCGGTGGGGCGTGCCCGCGATCGTGGGCCTGTCCACGCCGCCGGCGGACATCGCCGCCCGGGAGCGCCCGTACGACGCGGTGCGTGCGGGCTTCACGCGACGCGCCTTCGGCATCGACCGCATCCGCCCCATGCCGGACTCGTTGCTGGTGCCGTCGCGCGAGGCGCTCAGCGCCATGCCGATCTGGGACCCCGGCATCCTCGCGCGCGCCATCGGACGACAGCGTCGGCATGGTGGGCTCGTCAGCGCGCCGGCGCTGTCGGTCGCCCATGGTCTCCCCGCGACCGTGCGCGTCGCCGCACCGACCCTGCCCAGCGACTCCACGCAGCGCGAGGACGCGTGGAGTGTGATGCGCGTACGCGCGGCCGGTACCGATGGGCGCGGCGGCGTGTCGTTCATCGACGCCAGCGGACGCGCGGACCTGCAGGACGAACGGCTGCGTCCGGCGCTGGTGTGGGAGGGCGCGCACGGGACGGTGATCCTGCAGGGGCCGTCCGATGGTGTCGCGGGTGTTCCGACGCGCGACCACAGTGTCCGTCTCGCGCTGGCATGGAGCGAGCAGGACCCCCGCATCGTCACGGCGCCCAGGGCCACCTCGCTGATCGTGAGTCGTCGCGACGTCCGTGAGCGCGTCGCGGCGCTCGTCCCGTTCTTCCGGCAATCCGCTGCCATCACCCCCATCGTCCTCGCCGACTCGGTCGTCTGGGTGGTGGATCTCTACGCGAGCTCCGACGCGTTCCCGCTCGCGCGGCCGCTGGCGACCCGGGATGGGTCCACCCGCTACATGGCGCACGCTGCGACCGCCCTCGTCGCCGCGCACAGCGGGCGCATCACGATCGTTCCGGTCGCGTCCCCCGATCCGGTCCTGCGCGCGTGGATGCGGCTCCTGCCGCGGACGTTGGCACCGGTCCCGGCGATGCCTCCCGCGATCGCCGAGCGTCTCCCGCCACTGCTGGACGCGGCGGAGTGGCAGGCCGAGGTGTTTGCCGCCGTGGGCACGCGAGGGGAGGTCGGCGTGCGTCGGCACATCCCTCCGCTGGACGGATCGGATACGCTGGTAACGGGTCGGTACCAGCGGCTGGCGTGGTGGCCTGCCGCGCCTGGCGGTGCATCGACCATCGTGCTGGTCACCAGCGACGACACGGTGTCGGGACTGATCGTGGCGCTGGGTGGGGCGTCACGCGCGGTGTACTGGCATCGTGTCGACGCCGATGCGGTGAGCTGGTCGACCGCGCTCGAGTCGCTCCGGGGGGCGGGGCTCCGCGACCCCGGTGTCTTCGCCGGTGTGGCGCGCGCGGCCCCAATGGTTGGTGCCGGGTGGGCGCTCGTCCAGCCGTTCTACCGGCAGTCGGGGGACGACGCTCCCGCGATCGCGACCGTCGCGGTCCGCGATCCGACCGGTGTACGCCGCGGCAGCGACCTCGCGGCGGCGCTGGGGGTGCCGACGCCAACCCCGCCGCCGATCGCCCCGGGCGCGGACGACGTGGAGGTGCGGGTGCGTGTCATCTACGGAGCGCTGCGGGCCGCGATGCAGCGTGGCGACTGGGTGGCGTTCGGCGAGGCGATGCACGCACTCGGGGCGCTCCTCGACCGCCCTCGTCGGTAGGGGCACTCCCATGCTATCTTTCAGGGCTGAGGGACCGCGCATTCGCGATCCCCGACCACCCTCAACCCGCCGTCAGTCCACCTGACGCGTGTGGAGCACGAGTGAACATCCACGAATATCAGGCGAAGGAACTCCTTCGCGCCCAGGGCGTGCCGATCCCGCCCGGCGAAGTGGCCACCACGCCCGAGCAGGCCGAGGCGCTGGCGGCGAAGTACGGTACGGCCGTGATGGTCAAGGCGCAGGTCCACGCCGGTGGGCGTGGAAAGGCGGGAGGCGTGAAGTTCTGTCCGACGCCCGCCGACGCCAGGGCGAAGGCCAGTGCGATCCTCGGCATGGACATCAAGGGGCTGACCGTCGAGCAGGTGCTCGTCACCGTCGCGGCGGACATTGGCAGCGAGGCGTACGTCGGCATCATCGTCGATCGGGCGACCAAGAAGCCGGTGTTCATGGTGTCCGCCGCCGGCGGCATCGACATCGAGGAGGTGGCGGCGTCGACGCCCGAGAAGATCCTGTACGTGCCGGTGGATCCGCGGTACGGACTGCCGACGTACCAGGCCATGCGCATGGGGTTCTTCCTGTACGACGACGTGAAGCTGGCCCGGGCGGCGGCGAAGATCATGCAGCAGCTGTATGCCGCCTTCATGGCCGCGGGCTGCTCGCTCGCCGAGATCAATCCGCTCGTGGTGACGCCGCAGGGCGAGCTCCTCGCCGTGGACGGCAAGATGGTGATCGACGACAATGAGCTCGACCGCCTGCCGGCCATCGCCGCGCTCCGGGACGAATCGTCCGAAGAGCCGAGCGAGGTGGAGGCCCGCAACGCGAACCTCACGTTCATCAAGCTGGACGGCAACGTGGGGTGCGTGGTGAACGGCGCCGGACTCGCGATGGCGACCATGGACCTCGTGAAGTACTACGGCGGTGAGCCCGCGAACTTCCTGGACATCGGCGGCTCATCGAATCCGGAGAAGGTGGTGAACGCACTGCGCATCATCACGGCCGATCCGAACGTGAAGTGCATCCTGTTCAACATCTTCGGCGGCATCACGCGCACCGACGACGTGGCCAACGGCATCGTGACGGCCACCAGGGCGAACCCGCTCACGGTGCCGATCGTCATCCGACTCACGGGCACCAACGAGGAGATCGCGGTCAAGATCCTGACGGACAACGGGTTCTCCGCGTCGAACGACATGGATGAGGCGGTGCAGCGCGCCGTCCAATTGGCGACGGGAGCGTCGAACTAAATGAGCATCTTCATCGGGAAGGACACCAAGCTGGTGGTGCAGGGGATCACGGGTCGTGACGGCTCGTTCCACACCACGCAGATGATGGAGTACGGCACGAACGTCGTGGCCGGCGTGACGCCTGGGAAGGGCGGCCAGCGCTTCGCCGACCGCGTGCCGGTGTACAACACGGTGCACGACGCCGTCCAGGCGACGGGGGCGAACACCTCCGTGATCTACGTGCCGCCGCCGTTCGCGGCCGACGCGATGATGGAAGCCGCCGACGCCGGCGTGGAGCTCATCATCTGCATCACCGAGGGCGTGCCCGTCCTGGACATGACCAAGGTGTACCCGTTCGTGAAGGAGAAGGGGGCGCGGCTGATCGGTCCGAACTGTCCGGGCGCCATCACGCCGGGCGAGAGCAAGGTCGGCATCATCCCGGGTCGCATCTGCGCACCGGGACCTGTCGGGGTGGTGTCGCGCTCCGGGACGCTGACCTACGAGATCGTCCACCACCTGACGCGCGCCGGCCTCGGCCAGAGCACCTGCGTCGGCATCGGCGGGGACCCGATCAATGGGACCAACTTCATCGACTGCCTCGCGGCGTTCGAGGCCGACCCCGCGACCAGGGCCGTGTGCCTGATGGGCGAGATCGGCGGGACGGACGAGCAGGAGGCCGCGGACTTCATCAAGCGGGAAATGAAGAAGCCGGTGGTGGGCTTCATTGCGGGGCAGACCGCGCCGCCCGGACGCCGGATGGGACACGCTGGTGCGATCATCTCTGGGTCGGCAGGTACGGCCGCGGAAAAGATCGACGCCTTCGTGGCTGCCGGGATGGGGGTGGCCAGGCGCCCCGTGGAATTCGTCGAACTCATTCAGGCGCGCTTGCGCTAATCGGAGCAGATCATGGCTGGGAATCACACACTGGCGATCGTGAAGCCGGACGCCTTCGAAGGTGGCGCGGCGGGCAAGATCATCGCGCACCTCGAGGCGGAGGGGTTCGTCCTCCGCGCCGCACGCGTCATGCGGCTGACGTCGGCGCAGGCGGGCGAGTTCTACGCGGTGCATCAGGGGCGCCCGTTCTACGGCGAACTGGTGGAGTTCATGACGTCGGGGCGCTGCATGCCGCTGCTGCTCGAGCGGGCCGATGCCGTGTCGACATTGCGGACCGTGATCGGTGCGACCGACCCCGCTGAGGCCGCCGACGGCACGATCCGGAAGCTGTACGCCGAGTCGAAGGGCCGGAACGCGATTCACGCGTCCGACTCGGATGAGAACGCCGCACGGGAGGCGGGGTTCTTCTTCGCCGAGTCGGATCGCATTTAGGTGCGTGCCGCTACTAATAGTTAGTAGCAATTGGATACTTAATATGTCGTAAGTTCGCGCCCGGCCAGCACTTGCGTTGCTGATCGGGCGCGTCTACGTTTCGTGCATGTTGTCCTTCGACGTTCGCAACGTGGCAGCGCAGGCCGTCAGCGTCGATGGCGAGCTTCGCCCCGACGACCTGGTGTGGATCGAAGCGGACCAGCGTCCAAGTGGCGGGGTCCGTGTGACCGGACGACTGTCGGCGGCGGGGGAGGGGCGGTTTTATTTTGCGGGGCAGTTCGCGGGTGCGATCACTGCCGAGTGCCGTCGCTGCCTGGCGCCACTCACTGTGCCCGTGCAGGACGACGTGTCGGCACTCTTCACCGATGTCGACAACGAGGAGGCGGATGATCCCGACGTGTTCCCGCTGGCTGATGGGGGAGCGCGCGTCGATCTGACGCCTGCGGTACGTGAGCAATGGATTCTGACTGCGCCGTCCTTCGCGCTGTGTCGCCCTGAGTGCCGGGGCCTCTGTGCGACGTGCGGTGCAGACCTCAATGTCGGCGCGTGCGCGTGCGCTCCGACGCCTGACCCCCGGTGGGATGCGCTGCGGAACACAGCGCCCTGACCGGATTCCCGAGAAACTGAGCAATGGCCGTCCCGAAGCGTCGTACCTCCAAGCGCAAGAAGCGCGCCCGGAACACCCACAAGAAGGCACCGGCGATCAACATCCAGGTGTGTCCGCAGTGCGGCGCGATGAAGCGCCCGCACCGCGTCTGCGGCGAATGCGGCTACTACGCCGGCGAGCAGCGAGTCGAGCCGAAGGACGCCTGAGCGTGATCCGCATCGCGGTGGACGCGATGGGGGGCGACCGGGCTCCCCGGGCGCCCGTGGCAGGTGCGTTGCAAGCGGTGAACGAGCTGGATGGCGACGACGTCATCCAGCTCGTTGGCGTCCCCGACGTCGTGCACGCGACGTTGGACGACCTGCTGGCGACCGATTTCGCAGGCGTGCCGGTCGACCGCAGCCGCATCGTGGTCGTCCCGGCGATGGACGTGATCGCGATGGCCGAGAAGCCGACGGTCGCCATGCGCAGCAAGCCGGACTCCTCCATGCGCGTCGGACTCAAGCTGCAGGCCGCGGGCGCCTCCGATGCCTTTGTCAGCGCCGGCAACACCGGCGCCCAGATGGCACTCAGTGTCCTGACGCTCCGGTTGCACGAGGGGTTGGCGCGGCCGGCCATCGCCACGATCTTTCCCTCGGCGAGGCGCCCGGTCGTGGTGCTGGACGCTGGGGCGAACGTGGACTGCTCCCCGGCCGAGCTGGTGCAGTTCGCCCGGCTGGGGTCCGTGTACGCCGAGGATATTCTGCGCCGCGAGCGACCCGCCGTCGGCTTGCTGTCGATCGGCGAGGAGCCAGAGAAGGGGAACGCGGCGGTCAAGGAGGCCCATCAACTGCTGCTGCGGTCGCCCGGCCTCCACTTCATCGGCAACGTCGAGGGGCGGGACCTGCCGCTCGGCGAGGCGAACGGCCACGACCTCGACGTGGTGGTCTGCGACGGGTTCACCGGCAACGTGCTGCTCAAGTTCTACGAGGGCATCGCGCCGTTCCTCATCGGCCTGGTGGCCGACCGGACGGGGCAGGACGCCCGTGCGATCGTGGGGCAGTTGAAGGAGCTCGATTACGCGGAGTACGGCGGCGCTCCGCTGCTGGGGGTCCGTGGCGTGAGCATCATTGCGCACGGACGGTCCGATGCCCGGGCCATCAAGAACGCCATCGTGGTCGCGAAGCGGGCGGTCGATGCTGAAATGGACGTGCACATCGGACGCCGCCTCGTGATCGGGGAGTCGGCCGCGTGAAGCGACCCATCGGACAGATCGTCGGGACCGGGCACGCCGTCCCGGAGCACGTGATGTCGAACCACGACTTCGCGGCGCTCGGCATCGAGACCAGCGATACGTGGATCGTCGAGCGCACCGGCATCAGGCAGCGCCACATCGCTGATCGCGGTGAGACGGTGACCTCGCTGTCCGCCGAGGCGTCGCGCCGGGCGCTGGCCAAGGCGGGGGTCGCGCCGCCCGAGCTGGACGCGATCATCCTTGGCACCTCCAGTCCGGACCGTCTGCTGCCCAGTACGGCGGTGGAGATCCAGGCGGCCCTGGGTGCCACGCGCGCGGCGGCGTTCGACCTGTCCGCTGCATGCACCGGGTGGCTCTACGCGCTGAACGTGGCCGAGGGACTGCTGGCGTCGGGGGCGGCGGAGACGATCCTTGTCATCGGCGGCGAGAAGATGTCGACGATCATCAACTGGACCGACCGGGGCACCTGCGTGCTGTTCGGTGACGGGGCGGGGGCCGTCGTGGTGAAGAAAAGCCGCGCCCAGAAGGGGTTCCTGTCGTCGTACATGCGCTCCGATGGCGGCCTGGCCGACCTGCTGCAGCGGCCCCGTGGTGGCGCGGCGGACCCCCTGACCCCGTCAATGGTCGCGGAGCACGGGCACCTCGTGACAATGGCGGGCCGCGAGGTCTTCAAGCACGCGGTGCGCTCCATGGCGGACGCCTGTGATCGTGCGCTCGACGGGGCCAAGCTCGCTGGCAGTGACGTGGACCTGCTCATTCCGCATCAGGCCAACGTCCGCATCATCGAGGCGACCGCCAAGCACGCGGGCATCTCGATGGACAAGGTCTACGTGAATGTGGACCGCATGGGCAACACCTCTGCGGCCTCGATCCCGATCGCCCTCGACGAGGCGCTCGCGTCCGGTCGCATCGGCGAGGGGAGCACCGTGCTCTTCGTGGCGTTCGGTGCCGGCCTCACGTGGGCGTCGGCGATTCACCGTTTCTAGCACTGCCGAGGCCTCGCGTGGGGCCAGGGCGGGAGTTCGCATGGACGTACTGATCGTCTTTCCGGGGCAGGGATCACAGAAGGTCGGGATGGCCGCCGACCTCGGCGATGCGTTCCCCGAAGCGCACGCGGTGCTCGCGGGCATCGATACCGCCGTGCACGCGCCGATCACCACGCTGATGCGCGACGGTCCCGCAGACGACCTGACGCTGACGCGCAACGCGCAGCCCGCCCTGCTCGCCCATAGTGCGGCGGTCTGGGCCGTGGTCGGTCCGGCCCTGCGACCGCACGTGCGCGCCGCAGCCGGTCACTCGCTCGGGGAGTTCTCCGCCTATCACGCGGTCGGTGCGCTCTCGGCCACCGACGCGGCGTGTCTCGTCCGCGCCCGGGGTGAGTTGATGCACCGCGCGGGAACGGAGCGCCTCGGCGGGATGGCGGCCGTGCTGGGCACGCTCGCGGAGCCGATCGACGCGGTCTGCGCCCGGGCCAGCAGCACTGACAGCGTGGTGGTCCCGGCGAACTTCAACACGGACGAGCAGGTCGTGATTTCGGGCGACGTCGCGGCGCTCGAACGGGCGATGGAGCTGGCCCGGGGCGCGGGCGCGAAGCGTGTGCTCCGGTTGCCCGTGAGCGGCGCGTTCCATTCGCCGTTGATGGCGAGCGCGGTCGACGGGCTGGTCGAGGCGATGGCGGGGACCCCGTGGGAGACCGCGTGGGCGCCCGTGCATTCGAACGTCGACGGCGCCGCACGGCAGACGGCCGCCGAGGCGCGTGTGGCGCTCCGCGATCAGTTGACGGCCTCGGTCCGGTGGTCGACCGTCGTCCGCACCATGGCGGCCGTCTGGCCGGAGGCGCTCTGGGTCGAGGTGGGGACGGGGAGCACCCTGTGCGGGATGATCAAGCGGATCGTTCCGGGCGTGGAGACGATGTCGTGCGGCACGGTGACCGAGGTACGGACCCTTTTGGAGCGAGTGGGCTGATGCGGATCGATCTGACGGGGCAGGTGGCCCTGGTGACGGGCAGCACGCGCGGGATCGGCCGCGGCATCGCGGAGACCTTGCTGGCCTGCGGGGCGCATGTGGCGGTGGTGGGCCGGGATGCGGCGCGCGCGAGGGAGATCGCCGCGTCACTCGGGGCACAGGCCGCGGGCTTCGGGGCCGACCTCACGGACGTGGCGCAGGCGACGGCATTGGTCTCGGCGGTCGAGGCGCACTTCGGCCGGATCGACATCCTCGTGAACAACGCCGGTCTGACCCGGGACAACGTGATCATGCGGATCAAGGACGACGACTGGGACGCCGTGCTGAACGCGAACCTTCGGGGTGCCTTCGCGACGATCCGCGCCGCCTCCCGCGGGATGATGAAGCGCCGGAGCGGTCGGATCATCAACATCGCCTCGGTCGTTGGGCTGATCGGCAACAAGGGGCAGGCGAACTACGCGGCCAGCAAGGCCGGCCTCATCGGGCTCACGAAGTCCGTGGCCAAGGAGCTCGCGTCCCGCAACGTGCTCGCCAACGTCATCGCCCCGGGGTTCATCGAGACGGACATGACGGCGGCGATGACACCGGAGGCGCAGGCGTCGATCAGTGCGTCGATCCCGCTGGAGCGGCTGGGATCCGTCACGGACATCGCCGCGATGGCGGCCTTCCTCGCGTCTCCCTGGGCGGGGTACATCACCGGGCAGGTCTTCGTGGTCGATGGCGGCATGGTGATGTGACGCGCGCGTCGCCTTGCTATATTTCGGGGCCCGCAAGTGCAGGACCCCATCACCCTACAGGCAGCAGAGGATTCGGTTCATGGCCGACATGTCGGAGAAGGTCAAGGACATCATCGAGAAGGAACTCGGTGTGGAACGCGAGAAGCTCGCGCCGGACGCGAGTTTCATCGAGGATCTCGGGGCGGACAGCCTCGACATCGTCGAGCTGGTGATGGAGTTCGAGAAGGAGTTCAACATCGACATCCCGGACGAGGATTCGGAAAAGCTCCGGACCGTCGGTGATGCGCTGGCGTACCTGTCGTCCAAGGTCGGCGGGTGACTCGTCGGCGGGTCGTCGTCACGGGGCTGGGGTGTGTCACGGCCGTCGGGAACGACGTGCCTTCGACGTGGCAGGCGCTCACGGAGGGTCGTTCCGGGGGTGGTCCCATCACGCACTTCGACCCGGCGCCGTTCAAGGTCCGCTTCGCCTGCGAGGTGAAGGGGTTCGACGCCAGTCTCTACATGGATCGCAAGGAGATCAAGCGATCCGACCTGTTCACCCAGTACGCGATGGCGGCGTCGGTCCAGGCCATGACCGATGCCGGCCTCGCGGGGACGTCCGCCTACGACCCGGAGCAGTTCGGGGTCATCATCGGGAGCGGCATCGGCGGGATCAACACCTTCGAGCAGCAGCTCTTCGTGTATCGCGACCATGGCCCGGGTCGCATCTCGCCGTTCTTCGTCCCGATGTTCATCGGCGACATCGCGGCGGGGGTGGTGTCCATGCGCTTCCAGGCGAAGGGCCCGAACTACGGCGTCGTCTCGGCCTGTGCGACGAGCGCGCACGCGATCGGCGAGGCGTTCCGCACCATCCAGTACGGTGACGCGGATCTCATGCTCGCCGGTGGGGCGGAGGCCGCGGTGTCCGTGATGTCCGTCGGCGGGTTTGCGAACATGGGCGCGCTCTCGACGCGCAACGAGTCGCCGGAGACCGCCTCCCGGCCGTTCGACGCGACGCGCGACGGCTTCGTCCTCGGCGAAGGGGCGGGCGTCGTCGTGCTGGAGGAGCTGGAGCACGCGCTGGCCCGCGGCGCCGCCATCCATGGCGAGGTGATCGGCTACGGGGCGACCGGCGACGCCTACCACCTCACCGGGCAGCCGGACGCCCACGAAGGGCTCCAGCGTGCGATGCGCCGCGCGCTGCGCGACGGTGCGGTGCAGCCGGCCGACGTGCAGTACGTGAACGCGCACGGGACCTCGACGCCGCTCAACGACCCGAACGAGATCAAGGCCATCAAGGCCGTGTTCGGGGACCACGCGGCGGGACTCAACATCTCCTCGACCAAGAGCGCGACCGGACACACGCTCGGCGCGGCGGGGGGCCTGGAGTTCATCTTCACCACGCTCGCGCTGCGGGAGGGGGTCGTCCCGCCGACCATCAACCTGCACCAGCCGGACCCGGAGTGCGACCTGAACTGCACCCCGCTCACGGCGGTGCAGCGCCCGATGCACGTCGCGATCAGCAACTCGTCCGGGTTCGGCGGGCACAACGTGTCGCTGGCGGTCCGCCGTTACAGCCCCTGAGGTGACGGTCGACTGGGGCCGCGCGCTCGACCGGGTCTCCGAGCCATCACTCCGGCGACTCGGGGAGCGCGTCGCCCTCGGCGAGCGGCTGGCCGGGGCCGACGCGGTGACCCTGTTCCGCACGGCGGACCTCCAGGGCCTGGGGGCCCTTGCGGACGCCGCGAACCGTGCGCGCCATGGCGACGTGGTGACCTTTGCCGCGAACCAGCATATCAACCCCACGAACATCTGCGTGCTGCGGACGACCTGCACCTTCTGCGGCTACGCGCGGCTGCCGAAGGAGGCGGGGGCGTATCGCTACACGCTGGACCAGGTGCTGGCCGAGGCGGCCGAGGCCCACGGGCTGACGCGGGAGTTCCACATCGTGGGCGGGTTGGACATGCAGGCGGGGCTCGCGTACTACTGCGAAATGTTCCGGGCCTTGAAAGCCGCGCATCCCCAGGTGCACATCAAGGCGCTCACCGCCGTCGAGATCGCACACCTTGCGCGCATCGAGAAGCTGAGCTGGACGGACGTCCTCATTGCGCTGCGCGAGGCCGGCCTGGACACGCTGCCCGGCGGCGGCGCCGAGACCTTCAGTGCCGCGGTCCGCGAACAGATCGCGGGGAAGAAGCTCGGCGGCGCGGACTACATCGGCGTCCACCGCGCCGCGCACGCCCTTGGCATCCGCTCGAACTGCACCATGCTGTACGGGCACGTCGAGACGATCGCCGACCGGGTCGAGCACCTGACGATGCTGCGCACGCTGCAGGACGAAACCGGCGGCTTCCTGGCCTTCATTCCGCTCGCCTACCATCCCGACGACAACGCCCTCGGGGCGCGTCTCGGTCGGCAGGGGTCCGCGACCAGCGGCGTCGAGGATCTGAAGATGGTGGCGGTCGGACGCCTGTTCCTCGACAACATCCCGCATATCAAGTCGCACTGGATCATGGTCACGCCCGGGATGTCGCAGATCGCGCTGCACTTCGGCGTCAACGACATCGAGGGCACGGTGGTGC
>CAYSFN010000004.1:13533-49166 GCA_964430045.1 uncultured Gemmatimonadaceae bacterium | reverse complement strand
TGCGAGCAGCGCGCCTGGCGTGAAGGGTTTGTGCAACAGGGACAACGCGCCCGGGTCGACGCCGCGCGCCTCGAGGGCGGCGTCGGCGTAGCCGCTCATGAACAGCACGCGCGCGCCCGGCTGCGCCGCACGGATCTCGTCCGCCAGGTCCAACCCGCTGCGGCGCGGCAGCACGACATCCGAGACCACGAGATCCAGCGCGATCGACGCATCCTGTGCGATCGCCAGGGCCTCCTCCGGTCCGCTCGCGGTATGCACCATGAAGCCGGCCGACCGCAGCGTCTCCGCCACCAGGCGCAGCACGCCGGGTTCGTCCTCGACCACCAGCACGGTGCCGGACCGCCGGGTCATCGCCGCCGGGAGGTCCTCGAACGGGCCCTCCTCGAACTCGGGCAGCCCGTCCGCGCGCGGAAACCAGATGTCGAACCGGGTCCCGGCCCCCGGTTCGCTCCACAGCTCGATGGCCCCGTGACACTGGGTCACGATGCCGTACACCGTCGCGAGCCCCAGCCCCGTGCCGCGCCCCTGCTCCTTGGTCGTGAAGAACGGCTCGAACACGCGCTCCCGGATCGCGGGCGCCATCCCGCTGCCATTGTCCGCCACGCGCAGCCGCAGATACGCGCCCGGCGGCAGCCGCGGGATCGCCGAGGCCCGCGGGCGACGCACCTGCTCATTGGACAGGGACAGGGCCAGCCGTCCACCACCCGGCATCGCATCGCGCGCGTTCACCACCAGGTTCACGACCACCTGCTCGAACTGCCCCGGATCGATCACGATCGGCCACGCCTCCGGCGCAGCCTCGACCGCCAGCGCGACGTCGGCGCCGATCAGTCGGCGCAGCAGCGGGTCCAGGGCCGTCAGCGCCCGCGCCGGGTCGATCACCCGCGGATCCACCTCCTGCCGCCGCGCGAAGGCCAGCAGTTGACGCGTCAGCGCCGAGCCCCGTTCGGCGGCCTGCACGATCTCGCGCGCGTCGGCATGCGCGCCGCTGCCCTCCGGCAACTCGGCGCGGAGCGCCTCCGCGTTGCCCAGCACGATGGTGAGCAGGTTGTTGAAGTCGTGCGCCACGCCACCGGCGAGGCGACCAACGGCCTCCAGCTTCTGCGCGGTGAGCAGTTGCTCCTCGAGCCGCCGCCGCGCCGACACGTCGCGGAGAATCACCGTGCATACCACGCGATCGCCACGCAGCACGCGCGAGATCGACGCCTCCACCGCGAATTCCTCGCCCGTCGCCCGCAGCGCCCGCAGTTCCCGGTCGCTCCCCATGCGGCGCGCGGTCGTACCGTGATCCGCGAAGTGCGCCACGTGATGGTGATGCGTGGCCCGGAACCGGGGCGGCAGCAGCAGGTCCAGTGATTGCCCGATCGCCGCGGACGCCGGGAGTCCGAACATCCGTTCGGCGGCCGCGTTGAACAGCGTGATGCGGTATGCGTCGTCGACCGTGATGATCGCATCCATCGCCGACGCGATCAGCTCGGCGAGCCAGGCCTCCTGCTCGGCGAACGCCGTCGTGATCGCCGCCGTGGCGGCCGGTGCGTCGTCCCCCGCCGCCGCGTGCTCACCGAGCACGAGGTCGAAGCGCCCGGCGGTGCTCAGGCGCCGGAACTCGTCCGTCGAGCGGGCCACCGTCACGAACAGGCCGGGGTGCGACTCCAGGACGCGCCGCACCACGTCGCGGTGGTCGGTGCGGGAGTCGTAGTACAGGACGCGGAGCGGGGCGGTCATTGCCGGTAAAGATGCGTCACTGACCGGCGCGGAGGAACGACGTGCGCACGGCCCCGGCGCCCCCGACTGGCGCGGCGGCGCGGATGGCGTTCAGGATCACCACGACGTCGATGGCCTCCTGGACCAGCGCACCCGCCACGGGCGGGAGGAGCCCTGCCGCGGCGAACCCCATCGCCACGACCGAGAGTCCGATCCCGGCATAGATGCTCTGCCGCGCGATGCGCATGGCCCGCCGGGCGATCCGGATCGCGCGCGGGACCAGCGCGAGGTCGTCCGCCAGGAGCACGCCGTCCGCGGATTCGGCGGCGATGCCGCCGCCGTGCGCAGCCAGGGCGATCCCGACGTGCGCCGCGCTCAGGGCCGGCGCGTCATTGATGCCGTCGCCGACCATCAGCACCCGTTCACCCGCCGCGGCCAAGGCGCGGATTTCGCGCACCTTGTCGTCCGGGAGCAGGTCCCCGTGCGCCTCGGCGATCCCGAGGTCGCGTGCGACCTCCTGCACGCGGGCGTCGCGGTCGCCGCTCAGCAGCACGGTCCGCGTGACGCCGAGGGCGGGCAGGGCGCGCAGGAAGGCGTCGAGCCCGGGGCGCAGCGCGTCCGCAAACACGAGGGTCCCCGCGAAGACCCCGTCGATGGCGACCACCGCGACGGTCTCGGTGGCGTGCGCGGCCGGGAGGGCCGCGTGCGCCGCCGCAGCGGCGGGGTCCACCTCCTGCACCCAGTGCGCCGAGCCGATGGCCACCCGGCGACCATCGACCGTGCCCTCCACACCGCGGCCGGCCGATTCGACCACGTCACCCGGGTCACGCAGCGTGAGGTGCGCGGCACGCGCGGCGCGCACCACCGACACCGCCAGCGGGTGGCCGGAGCGCTGCTCCAGCGAGGCCGCGATGGTGAGCAGCGCCGCGGCGTCCATCGTCCCGACCGGCAGCACGTCGCGCAGCTCCGGGTGCCCGACCGTGAGCGTCCCCGTCTTGTCGAGCGCAATGGCGCTGACGTTGGCAAGACGCTCGAGTGCGCCCCCCGTGCGCACGACGATGCGCTCGCGCGCCGCCCGGTTGATGCCACCGATGATGGCGACGGGTGCGGCGAGGATCAGCGGGCACGGCGTGGCCACGACCAGCACCGCGAGCACCCGCGTCGGGTCGCGCGAGACCAGCCAGGTCCCGATGCAGGCGAGGATGGTGAAGGGGGTGAACCACACGGCCGCCCGGTCGGCCAGCCGCTGCAACGGGGCCTTGGCGGCCTGCGCCTCGCGCACCAGCTCGACGATGCGCGCGTAGAGGGAGGCGCTGGCAAGGGCCGTCGCCTGGATCACCACCGGGCGCGCGAGGGCGACCGCTCCGGAGCGCACGCTGGAGCCGGGACCCACCAGCTCCGGCACCGGTTCACCGGTGATGCGCGCAAGGTCCAGCTCCCCCTCGCCCTCGACGACGATGCCGTCGCAGGGCACCATCTCGCCCGGCCGTACCAGGCACCGATCGCCGACCTGGATGGCGTCCACCGGGATGTCCTCGCTGCCGCCGTCCAGGAGGCGATGCGCGATGCGCGGGGCGGAGTCTTCGAGCGCCCGCACCGCCGCGGTCGCGCGGCCCTCGGCCCAGTGCTCGAGCGCCTCGCCGCCCGTCTGCATCAGCACGACGATGAGGCCCGCCAGGGGCTCGTCGAAGGCGATCGCGCCAACGATGGCCAGGGAGGCGACGATGTCGGCGGCGAAGTCGCCGCGGGCCATCCCCCGTGCGGTGGCCAGCACCGTGCGACCGCCGAGGAGCACGAGGGATGCCAGCCAGATCGCGTCGCGCCACGGGCCGGCGGCGAAGCCGCCCAGCAGGGCGCTCAGGGCGATGACCGGGAGGAGCAGGCGCATGGTGTGCGGTGGAATACAGAAGGCACGGGGGACGAAGTGTCCCCCGTGCCTCAGGAGTATCGGCGCGGAGTGCGCCTAGTGCGCTGCCTGGCCTGCCGCGGCGCTGTGGCCCTCGAACTTCGCCGTGGTCATCCGCGACACGGTGAAGGCGAAGACCGCGAGGATGACCAGCCCGCCAAAGAAGCCGATGGCGGCCGGGACGAAATCGTTGTGCGACTTGCTGTCAGACACGGGAGGACAGGTGAGAGGACACCAACGCACGGACGCGACCGCGCGCTCAGCGCAGGTCGGTGGCCCGTATCTTGGAAAGTTATCCGAATCCTGCCCGAAGAGGTAGGGGGCGAACCGGGTGCATCAAGTCGCGGGTCTCCGCGTATCTATTGCCTCGACACCCGGCGGGTGCTGCACCCCTTTGACCGACGGAATGGCCGAGACTGCGAACGAGGATGGGCTGGCGGAGGACAGACGGGATGTCGCACTGGCCTGTGGCGGTGACGAGTCGGCGTTCGCGCGCCTGTACCATCGGCATGGTGGTCGCGTCGAAGCGCTGGCGCGCTGGCTGGTGGGACGCGCCGACGCGGTCGAGGCGGCACAGGACGTCTGGGTGCGGGTGTGGGAGCGGGCGGAGACGTTCCGCGGGGCCGCGAGCTTCGCGACGTGGCTGCACCGGGTCGCGGTGAGCGTGCTGCTGCGATTCCGCGAGCGACGGGGTCGCGACCAGCAGCGTCTGGTCGAGGCGGCGTCGATCGTGGACCGGGCCGCCGCGGGCGACGTCGTGCTGCGGATGGAGCTGGACGAGGCGGTGGCGGCGCTGCCGCCTCGCTCGCGGGACGTGTTCGTGCTGCACGACGTCCTCGGCTTCCGGGCACCGGAGATCGCCGCGTCGCTGGGGATCACGGAGCTGACCGTGCGAAGCCACGTGGCCCGCGCCCGATTGTCGCTGCGCCGGCGGTTGAGCAACGATTTCGATGGAGGTGTGTCGTGACGCACGCGAGGTGGCGGGACTTGAGTGACTGGGTCGATGGTGCACTGGATCGCGAGACCAGTGCGCGCGTCGAGACGCATCTGATCGGCTGTGCAGCCTGCAGCGCCGAGGTGGCGGCGATCGAGCGGATCCGTGCCGTGGCGCCTGGGTTGCTGGCGGGCGCACCGGCGGTGTCGGCGCCGCCGCCGCGGGTGCGAAGCCGCGTGCGCGCGCGTCGCTGGCGCCTCGCCTCGCCGGTGATCGCGACGGGGTTGGTCGTGGGGTTGGCGGCGGGCGCGCTGCTGTGGCTGCGCGCACCGGCCGACCCGGTGGAGGACGCGCCGCTGATCGAGGCGGTGGTGGACGACCGGGAAGCTGTCGAGCAGCGTGTCGCGGCGCAACTCGCGATCATCGACGCGGCGATCGCGGAATTGCGTGTCTTGCTGGAATCGCAGCCTGCGAACGCAGCGCTGCTGGCCACATTGGCGGTCGCCGAGCGCGACCGGACGGCCCTGGGCGCACTGGCGCGCCAGGTCTTGCAGGGGGCATACCCCGGAGGTGGAACGTGATGCGTGTGATGCGATGGACGCTCCTGCTGCTGTGCATGGCCGAGGTTGCCACGGCCCAGCAGGTGGATACGACCCTGGGGCTGCGCAAGGGGCGCGCGGTGGAACTGATGGGGACGACAGGCACGGTGGAGGTGCGGACCTGGTCGCGCCCCGAGGTGCGCATCCAGGTGCGCGGGGCAGGCGCGTCGCGCGTGCGGGTGCGCGAGTCGGCGAGCCGGGTGTTCGTCGAGGAGCTGTTCGCGTTCCAGCGTCCCGATTCCGTGATCTGGCGCTGGCATGACTCGGCGGGCATGCTGGTGGCCACGGTCGGCGTGCGCACGCCAGCGATCCAGGTGATGCCGGGGCGCGGACCGATGGTGGAGCGTGGGACGGTGCGGGCGGACACCGGGCGCCTGCCGTTGGTGGAGCGCGGAACAGTGCGGGCGGATACCGGGCGTTTGCCGTTGGTGGAGCGCGGGACGGTGCGGGCGGACACCGGGCGGCTGCCGCTGGTGGAGCGCGGAACAGTACGGGCGGATACCGGGCGCCTGCCCGTGGTGCAGGGCAACCAGTTTCGTAGCGCAACAGGTGGTTGGTCGCCGCCCGCCGTGCCGGTGCCGGCGTCCGTGGATTACGTGATCACCGTGCCGGAGCGCTCGCACGTGATCGTGCGCGGCAGCACGGTGGACATCACGCTCAGTGGCGCGCTCGACTCGCTGGAGCTCTCCAACGTGCGCGGGAGCATCAGGGCGATGAACGTCTCCGGGCACGTCACGCTGACCTCCCTCGAGGGGCGCGTGCTGGTCGAGGGAAGCGCGGGCGACCTCTTTGCGCGCACGCTCAGTGGGTCGGTTGTGGTGCGCGACGCGGTTGGCTCCGTCGAGGCGCAGGGGGTCGCCGGGAGCATCGAGCTGATGGACGTCCGCGCGGCACGCATCAAGGCCAGCACCTACGATGGGGGCATTCGGCTGCAGGGCGCCCTGCCGCCCAACGGGAGCATCCAGCTCTCGACCTTCCGCGGGCCGATCGGGTTTCCGGCCAGCGGCCCCTGCGCCCAGGTGCTCCCGGGGATGACGCTGCAGGAAATCCGCCCGTCGAGTGGCGAGCGCTTCGACCTGCTGCTGATCACCACGGCGCCCCCGGGTGCGACCAGCGGGCCGGCGACCTGTGCGTTGCGCCGCGAGTAGCGCGGCGCAACGCAGTGGGCGGTCCTACTCGACCACCGTCACCGTCAGCATCACGTCGTTGCCCTGGATGCTCTGCATCACGTCCAGGCCCTCGGTGATCTGACCGAACACGGTGTGCACGCCGTTCAGGTGCCGCGTATTGTCCCTGCTCAGCACCATGAAGAACTGGCTGCCGCCGGTGTTCGGCCCGGCGTGCGCCATGGACAGGGCGCCCACCTCGTGGGTGAGCGGGTTGCCCGATGTCTCGCACTTGATCTGGTAGCCGGGGCCGCCCGTTCCGATGCGGCGGTCACCGGCCGGGAGGTCGCGCGAGTTGGGGCAGCCGCCCTGCACCACGAAGTCGGGGATCACGCGGTGGAACTTGATCCCGTCGTAGAAGCCCTTCCTGACCAGGTCCACGAAGTTCTGGACGGTGATCGGGGCGTGCTCGGGGGAGAGGGTCGCGGTGATGCTGCCGCGATTGGTCTCGAACAGAACCTGCGTCATAAGAGCGGGGGGACGGAGAAGCACGAGGGGGCACCGCCTGCGGGGTCCTCACCGTGGAGGGACGACGCGCTCGCAGCGCCCGGGCGTTCCGAAAGTTAATCGCCGATGCCGTGACTCGGGCAGAGGTCCGCGACCACGCAGCCCGTGCAGCGCGGCGTGCGGGCGTCGCAGGTCCTGCGGCCGTGCCAGATGAGCAGGTGGCTCAGCAACGTCCACTGGGCACGGTCGAACAGCGGCGTCAGGGCGTGCTCGATCTTCACCGGGTCGGTCTCCCGGGTCAGCTTCATGCGCTGGCTGAGCCGCGCCACGTGCGTGTCCACGACCACGCCTTCGTCGATGCCGAAGGCGTTGCCCAGCACCACGTTGGCCGTCTTGCGTCCCACGCCGGGGAGCGCCACGAGGTCCTCCATCGTGCGGGGGATCTCGCCGCCGTGGTGCCGCACCACCGCCTGCGCCATGCCGATCAGCGCCCTGGCCTTGTTGCGAAAGAACCCCGTGCTCTGAATGATCGCCTCGACGTCCGCCTGCTTGGCGTGCGCGAGATGCAGGGGCGTGGGATAGCGCGCGAACAGCACCGGGGTGACCATGTTCACGCGCTTGTCGGTGCATTGCGCGCTGAGAATGGTCGCGGCCGTCAGCTCATAGGCATTGCGGTGGTTCAGTTCGCAGTGCGCGTCGGGATACGCGGCGTGCAGCCGCGCGAAGATCGCGGCGGCGCGTTCGCGCTTCGCTGCCATCGACTCGCGCGCCATCAGCGCGCTCCCACGCCTGCCGCCTCGCCGCGCCGCCGGGCCGCGAAGGCGAGCACGTCGTCCGCCGTGCCGCAGTTCAGCACGTCGGCCGCCGTGAGCCAGCCCTTGCGCGCCATGCCCACGCCGAGCGCGGTGTGGGCGAGCGCGTCCGCGGTGTGGGCATCGGGGCCGATCGAGATGCGCACCCCGTGCGCTCGCGCGGCCCGCAGCGCCCGCCAGTCCACGTCGAGGCGATGCGGGTCGGCGTTGAGCTCCACCGCGACGCCGGCGGGACCCGCGGCCGCGAAGGTCGCCTCCAGGTCGATGGGGAAGCCTTCGCGCGTGAGCAGGAGGCGGCCGGTCGGGTGCCCGAGGATCGTGACGTGGGGATCCTCCAACGCCTTCAGCACGCGGGTGGTCATCTGCGCCTCGTTCATCCCCATGCGCGTGTGCACCGAGGCGATCACGAAGTCGAAGCGGTCGAGCACCGCCTCGGGGTAGTCCACGCGGCCGCAGGGGAGGATGTCGGCCTCGACGCCTTTCAGGACGCGCACACCGGGGCACGTGGCGTTCACGGCGTCGATCTCGTCGTGCTGCCGCCGCACGTCGTCCGCGGACAGGCCCCCGGCGTTGCGCGCGCTCTGCGAGTGATCGGTCACCCCGATGTACGACCACCCGCGTGCGTGCGCCGCGCGCGCGAGGTCCGCGATGCTGCCGGCCCCGTCGCTGAAATGCGAGTGGCAGTGCAGCACGCCGCGCAGGTCGGCGAGCGTCACGAGCGTCGGCAGCTCGGCGCCCACCTCGTCGCCGGTCTCGCGCAGCTCCGCCGGGATCACGGGCAACCCGAGCTGCGCGTAGACGTCCTGCTCCGTCGGCGTGGGCACCACCCGGCCGGCGGCGTCCATCAGGTGGGTGTCGCTCAACGACCATCCGCGCGCGCGTGCGCGCGCCTCCAGGGCGCGCAGGTGCGGCGCACTCCCCGTGGCCCGGACCAGCGTGACGCCGAACTCCGCCGCCGTCACGCAGAACACGCGCGCCCGCAGACCGTCGGCGAAGCGCAGGGTCAGGGCCCGCGTTCCCGCGCCGGTCGCGGCGTCGACGTCGGGCCGGTGCGCCAGCGCCGCCGCGGCGGCCCCGGGGTCGCCGTCGCACGAGGCCACGACCACCACCTCACGCACCAGCTCCAGGTGCCGTCGCACCTCGCCCGCGACCTCCACCACGGTGACGCCCGGCCGCGCACGCACGGCATCGACGACGCGTTGCGCCTCGGCCTGCGCGTGCGGCAGCAGCAGCGGCGTCCCGTCGGCACGGTACTGCGCGATGCTCCGGGCGATCTTCGCCGCCAGCGTCGGCCCGAAGCGCGGCAGCTCGGCCAGGCTGCCGTCGCGTGCGGCGCGTTCCAGCTCGGCCACCGTCGTGATGCCCAGCCCCTCGTGGACGCGACGGATGCGGGCGGGGCCCAGGGTCGGGAGCCGAAGCAGTTCGAAAAATCCCTCGGGTGTCGCCTCGCGCAAGCCGTCGAGCAGGACCGAACCGCCGTTGTGCGCAACGTCCAGGATGACGTCCAGGATCTCGGCGTCCGTCACCGCCTCGGGCGCGCGGAGGGCGGCACGCCAAGCCCGCGCCCGCGCCGCGTCGCCCGCCAGCTCCAGCAGGACGGCGATCTCCTCGAGAATGCGCGACAGCGTCCGGTCCGTGGTCATCGCCGCAATCTACCCGGTCAATCGTGCCAGGATTCCGCGCCGGCGTGGTGCCGCAGCTCGTCCACGAGCGAGTGCAGTTGCTGCTCCACGGCGGCCATCTCGCCGGTCGCGCCCTCGACGTCCAGCAGGCCCGAGCGCATCGACCGCGCCACCTGGTTCAGGTACTTGATCTTGCCAAGGATCTGCTCCGTGACACTGCGCAGCTCGTGATGCCGCCGTTTCTCGGCCACGGCCCGGGCGAAGCGTGCGGCGAGTTCATCGGCGGTGAGCCGACGGGCCAGCGCGATGACCTCGTCGCGGTCGCGCCCCGGGATCACGCTGCGGTCCGGGAGGCCCGGGCCCGCCGTGGCGGGATCGGTGAACCAGAGCTGCCCGACGAACTCGATCCCGTCCCAGACGATGCGGCAGGAGACCGTCAGCGTGCGGTCGCCGATCGACAGGGACGTCAGGTCCAGTTGCGTGACGGCGTCGCGGTCGGTCACGGTGTGGAGGGGTGTGAGGTGGCTGGCGCGTCCCCGAGGAATGCGCGGATGGCGCTGAAGAGTGGC
Source organism: uncultured Gemmatimonadaceae bacterium (assembly GCA_964430045.1). Classification (GTDB taxonomy): domain Bacteria; phylum Gemmatimonadota; class Gemmatimonadetes; order Gemmatimonadales; family Gemmatimonadaceae; genus DASRAP01. The sequence goes on along the minus strand of CAYSFN010000004.1, from coordinate 39,407 downwards.
GCTGGGGCTTCAACGTACGGGACGTGGCCACAGTCGTCCAGCACCAGGAGCGCCGCATCGAGCGCGGCCGCGACCGCCTCGCTCGAGGCCAGCGGGATGGGGTCCTCGCGCCCATGCACGACCAGCGTCGGCACGCGGACGCCACGGAGGTCGCCCAGCACGTCCACGTGCTGCAGGGACTCCCACGTGGACCGTTGCACGCGCTCCGCGACGCGGAACGGCGTGAGATCCCGTGCGCGGCCGGGGTCGGCGAAGTACCCGGCGACGCTGAGTTCGAATCGCCGTTGCCGGTAGGCCGCAGGGTCGCTGTCGCGGAGTCCGGAGTCGGCCAGTGCCGCGCGTTCGGCCTGCACCCACGCGGATTGGTTGCGGGCGCCGAGGGCCTGCTCGAAGCTGGCACGCCACGCGGGCGAGGCGGGGGCGGGGCACACGAGGACGAGGCGCGCGATCGCCGGGAGTGCGTGGTCCCTGGCCGCCGCCGCGAGGTAGCGCAGTGCGAGCATCCCGCCCCACGAGTAGCCGATCACCGTCAGGGGCGGCGTCAGCAGTTCCTGCGCGACCGCCGCCAGGTCGGCGACGTGTGTGTCGGCGGTGATGCGGTCGGTGCCGTCCGTGCGGGAGCGGCCGCCACCGCGCTGGTCGTACGTGACGACGGCGTGGGTGCCGGCGAGTTCGAGGAACTGCGGGAGCAGGTAGTCGTGGTGTGCCCCGGGCCCGCCGTGCAGCAGCAGCAGCGGTGGGGCGGTGTCCGGCCCCCAGCGCGCCCAGTGGAGAGGCGCGCCGGTCGCAGCGGTCAGTCCGCTTGCTTGTGGGTCAGGGATCGGCGGCACGGTCAGTGGGCCGCCCCGGGGCCGACGTACACCACGCCACCCTTCATCACGAACGCGGGCTGCTTCATGGCGCCAATGCTGCGCGTCGGGTCGCCGGGCACCGCGACGAGGTCGGCGAAGTGTCCGGCCGCGAGGGTCCCCACGCGGTCCTCCCACCCCAGCAGCTTGGCGGCGTGGATGTGCGCGGTGGTGATGGCCTGCAGCGGGGTCATGCCGCCCCACTCGACGAGCAGCTCGAACTCGCGTGCCGAGGCGCCGTGGTCGCCGACCCCGGCGTCACTGCCGAACGCGATGGGCACCCCCGCGCGGATCGCGGTCTTGATGCCATTGCGCATGGCCTGTGCGGCCGCGCGCGACTTGGCTGCGCGCAGGCCGGTCAGCCGTCCCGACGCGGCGGCGAGCTCCACGGTCTCGCCGGCCATCAGGGTCGGCACGAGGTAGGTGCCGCGCGCCGCCATCAGGGCCGCCCCTTCGTCGTCGATGAACGACCCGTGCTCGATGGACGCGACGCCCGCGCGGACCGCGACCTTGATTCCCGAGGTGCCATGCGCGTGCGCGGCGACCTTGCGCACGGCCTTGGCGGCTTCCTCGACGATGACTTTGAGTTCCTCGAACTCCAACTGCTCGACGCCGACGGCGGCCCCCTCCGAGAGCACGCCGCCCGTCGCGCAGACCTTGATGACGTCCGCGCCGTACTTCATCTGGTAGCGCACCGCAGCGCGGGCCTGGTCGTTGCCGTCGGCGATGCCGTTTTCCGGGGACCCATCGAAGAGACCGGGGCGAAAGCCGTTCTCGTCGCAGTGACCGCCGGTGATGCCGATCGAGTGCCCGGCCAGTTGCATCCGCGGTCCCTCCACGATGCCCTGGTCCACCGCCGCACGCAGCGCGACGTCCTCGAAGCGCTCGGCGCCGAGGTTGCGCACGGTGGTGAAGCCTGACCGCAGAGTCTTGCGGGCATTGGCGACGCCGACGATGGCACTCATCCCGGGGTAGTCGCGGGTCGCCTGTTCCTGCGAGCGGGGGTCGTTGAGCTGCCGGCCGATGAGGTGCGTGTGCATGTCGATCAGGCCCGGCATCAGCGTGACGTCGCCAAGGTCCACCACGCGCACGCCACCCGGCACGGTGACCGCGCCGGCGGCGCCGGCGGCGACGATGCGCTCGCCCTGGACGAGCACGATGCCATTGGCGATCGGTGGCGCACCGGTCCCATCGAGCAGTCGTGCCGCCTTGTAGGCGACGCTTGCGGGTGCCCCCTGCGCGGCGGCGAGCGCAGGGGCGAGGAGCAGGGAAAGCAGCAGTCGGCGCACGAGGGGTGGGGTGGAGGTCAGGAACGCGCCGCCAGCGTGATGGTGAGCGAGACTCGCTCGCCAGCGCGCACGACGATGACGGTGATGGTGTCGCCGGGCTTCTTGCTGTACAGCGCGGCGGTGTAGGTCTCGAGGTCGGTGACAGCCTTGCCGTCGAGCTCGACGACGACGTCGCCGCCCTTCATTCCCCCGGCGTCCGCCGGTGAGCCGGGGGTCACGCCGGTGACGCGGAGTCCGGGGGTCGTCCCCGCAGCCATGTCCGGCACGGAGCCGAGGTAGGGGCGCGACCCCGGAGCCGCCGGTGCGGCGCGCACCGGGGGTGCCTGCCGCACGAAGCTCAGCGGCTCGGGGCGGTCCGCGACGGCTCGCACCACGCGCGCCGCGAGGTCGACGACGCGCGCGGTGCCCGCGGCATCGATCTTGTCCGCGTCGTCGCTGGCGCGGTGGTAGTCCTCGTGCAGGTCGGTGAAGAAGTGCAGGACCGGGATGTCCCTGGCGTAGAACGACGAGTGGTCCGAGGGCCCGAAGCCGTCCGGCACGGCGCTGATGGTGAGCGGGTCCGCCCGGTTGGCGGCTTCGAGGATCGCGGGCAGCTCGGCCGCGGTGCCGGTGCCGTACACGATGAGTCGATCGTTCCGCAGGCGGCCGATCATGTCGAAGTTGACCATGGTCTGGGGGCGCCCGGGGGGCATGGCCTCGTCCACGAATTTGGCGGAGCCCAGCAGGCCCAGCTCCTCGCCGCTGAAGGCGACGAACAGCAGCGATCGCCTGGTCGGTGTGGCAGCGAAGAGGCGCGCGAGCTCGAGCACGCCGGCGGTCCCGGACGCGTTGTCGTCGGCGCCGTTGTGGATCGCCTGCGCACTGTCGGTCTCGAGCGACCCCTGGAGGCCGCGGCCGAGGTGGTCGAAGTGCGCGCCGATCACGACGAACTCTTCGGCGAGTGCCGGGTCCGTGCCGGGGAGCAGTGCCGCGACGTTCTGCGAGGGAAGGGCGACTGGCTCGTTGCTGTGGCTGAACGAGGCCGGCCGCGCGACGAACCGGTGCAGGAAGGCGTCCAGGCCACTGGCGTCCGGGTTGCCAGCCGGCCGCAGGTTCAGTTCAGCAAAGCGCCGGGCAATGAAGACGGCGGCAGAGTCGTTCCCGGGGCTGCCGGTTCGGCGGCCTTCCCAGCGGTCGTCGGCGAGGGTGGCGATGTCGCGCTTGAGCCGTGCGGCGTCGGCCGCGCCAGGCTGCGCGGTCGCGGGAGTGGCAACGAGGACAACGGCGATCAGGAAGGCGAACAGGAAACGCATGGGGCGGGGGGAGGGAGACGTGGAAAGTTACTCCCTCACCCCCGGCGCTGTTGTGCGCCGCACGGCGGCGGCGGGGCAGCGCCGCGTCGTGGACGGCACGCCGCAGTGGCAGCCCCCTGGGGCGCTACCGTGCGGTGAAGTCCGTGTCCGCGCTCACGCGGCGGCAGGCCTCGGCAATGACCGTCGCTGCGCGGTCGAGGTCGTCGAGCGCGACCATCTCGTTCGGCGAGTGCATGTACCGGTTGGGGACGGACAGGAGTCCGGTCGCGACGCCTTCGCGCGCCAGGTGGATGGCGTCGGCGTCGGTGGAGGTGAAGCGCCCCGAAGCGTGCAGCGAGAACGGGATGCCGAGGTCGGTCGCCGAGTCGGCAAGCAGTTGGTATACCACGGGCGAGATGACCGAGCCACGGGTGAGGACTGGGCCGCCTCCAATGCTGTGGTGACCGAGTTCCTTTTTGTCGGCGGTTGGGTGATCGGTGGCGAACGTGACGTCGACCGCGATGGCCATCTGCGGATGCACGCGGTGGGCGACCGGTCGGGCGCCGCCGCCCTGATAACCGATCTCTTCCTGGGTGGTCGCGCAGGCGACGACACGCCCGGCTCCAGGGTTGGCGGCATAGCGCCGCGCCGCCTCGAGGACCACGAAGGCCCCGATACGGTCGTCGATGGAGCGCGACACGATACGCCCGTTGGGGAACTCGAGCAGGGGCTGGTCGAGGACGCCGGCGTCCCCGATCTTGATCATCGACTCGGCCTCGGCTCGGTTGGCCGCGCCAATGTCGACCCAGAGGTCGGTGAACTGCGAGGCCTTCTCGCGGTCCGTCGGCTTCATCAGGTGAATGGGCTTCTTGCCAACGACACCGCGCAGCTCGCCACCGGCTGTGGCAAATCGCAGTCGTTGCCCGACGAGCACTTGCGGGTCCCAGCCGCCGATCGGCCCGATGTACAGAAATCCGTCGTCGTCAATCCACGTGACAATGACCCCGATCTCGTCGATGTGGCCGGCGAGGAGAATGGTCGGGCCGCCACCATCGTTCACAACGGCGATCGAGTTTCCGTGCACATCTGCCGATACTGACGCGAATGTGGCTGCTTCATGTCGCCAAATACGAGCAGGTGCACCCTCGTAGCCGCTGGGGCCAGGGGTGTCGAGCAGTCGCTTGAGGAAGGCGTACGATGTCTCGGAGAGCATATCAGGCCATTCGTGTGGCGTGAGTGGGGTCGAGTGGAGAGAACAGTGATGGGTGCATGATGCGGGCCAGGATCTCCACGCCCTCGACCAGCCGGGGGCCCGGGCGCGACGCGTAGCTGTTCGCGTCGATGGCCCAGACGGGCATGTGCCGAGCCCAGTGCCAGTCGTCGAGCGCGAGCACGCGGCGGGCCTCGTCGATCGCGCGCGGCAGGTCGTAGCCGCAGGGCGCGAAGACCAGGAGCTCAGGGTCGGCGGCCCGCAACGCCTGCACGCTGATGGTCGTCGACGCGACCCCGGCCGTCCCGATCACGTCGACACCGCCGGCCCGGCGGATCATCTCGGGCACCCAGTGCCCGCCCGTGAAGATGGGGTCGCCCCATTCGATGACCGCGACACGCGGCCGCGGTGCCGCCGCGGCGCGGAGGGTCTCGTGCACGTGGCGCAGTTGCGCGCGCAGCCCGTCGAGCAGCTCCTCGCTCTCGTCGCGCAGCGACAGCACGTCGGCCACGCGAGCGATGTCGGCGAACACCTCGTCGAGCGTCGTCGCCCCCAGGGTGACCACCGTCGGCGCCGGGTCGATCGTTGCCGCGAGCGCGCGCACGTCGCCCTCGTGCACGGCGCAGACCTCGCACAGGGACTGCGTGATGATCACGTCGGGGTGCAGGTCCTTGAGCAGCCGTTCCCTGATGCCGTACAGGGGGGTCCCCGCGTGCGCCAGCGCCCGCACCTGCTGGTCGATCACGGCCGGCAGCGCGGTCGAATCCACCGCACAGGTGGTGACGCGGGCGCGGGATTGCACGACCGGGGGCCAGTCGCACTCGTGGGTGACGCCCACGAGGTGCTCCAGCGCGCCGAGGGCGCCGACGATCTCGGTGGCGGAGGGGAGGAGGGAGACGACACGCATGCAGAGAAGATATCTGCCGGTGTCATCCCAGCGTCAATCGCGCGGGACCGGAAGCAGTTGGAAGCTCAAGGCCATCAGCACGACGCCCATCAGGTAGGGGAGGCGCTCGCCGCCGAGCAGCCAGACCGCGCCCCCGAGGATCGCCACTGTCTCCGCCGCGCCGTACCCGCCCAGGTACAGGAGCAGTTGGGTGCGCGGCTCCGCCCCGGCCACCCGCGTGCGAAGGACCGCGAGCAGCGCCAGTGTCGCGACCAGTCCGCCATAGCAGCCGTACATGAGCATGCGCAGCGTCGACTCGTCGAGCCCGACGACCGTGCCCTGGCGCTGTCGGAACCACGCAAAGCCGCCAAGGCCGAGGACGCCAAGCAGCATCGCCGTCCGGATGATGAGCAGTTGCAAGCGCAGCGGTCTGGCCAGCATCGGTCGTCCTCGTCGTGAAGGGGGGGCCTTATCGGCGGTAGACAGCGTGCCCTGCGACCACGGTGCGCAGCACGCTGGTCTGCAGCACCTGCTCGGCGGGAACCGTCATGATGTCCTGGTCCAGCACGGTGAAGTCCGCGTACTTGCCCGGCGTCAGCGAGCCGAGGATGGACTCCTGGAACGCGGACACGGCCGGCCAGAGCGTCATCGAGAGCAGGGCTTCGTCGCGCGTCATGCGCTCCTCGGGGCGCCAGCCACCCGCCGGCCAGTCCTTGTCGTCCTGGCGCGAGATGGACGAATGGAACGAAATGAGCGGATTGACCTTCTCGACCGGGAAGTCGCTGCCGTTGGGGATGATGACGCCGGAGTTGAGCAGGCTGCGCCACGCGTAGGCGCCGCGCAGGCGCTCCTCGCCCAGCCGTTCCCCCGCCCAGTACATGTCGCTGGTCTGGTGGCTGGCCTGCATTGCCGGGATCACGCGCATCGCCGCGAAGCGCGGGATGTCGCCGGGCTCGATGATCTGGGCGTGCTCCACGCGCCAGCGGTGGTCCTCGGCCGTCCGCGCGCCGAGGGCGGCCTGCATCGCGTCGAGGACGAGCCGGTTGCCGCGGTCGCCGATGGCGTGGACGTTGAACTGGAAGCCGTACTTCACCGCGGAGTCGGCCCCGGCGCGGATGTGCGCCGGGGTGCGCACGAGCAGGCCGCTGGTGTGCGGGGCATCGCTGTACGGACGCAGCAACGCCGCGCCGCGCGACCCCAGCGCGCCGTCCATGTAGGCCTTGATGGCGCGCACCCAGAGGTGGTCGCCGTGGAGTCCGCTGGCCGGCCCGCGGGCGTACCACGCGTTGAGCAGCGCCGCGTCGTCGCTGAGCATCGTGTAGAGTCGCAGCGACAAGGCCCCTTCCGTGCCGAGTTCTTCGTACACGTCCACGGTCATCTGCTGCGCACCGGCGTCGTGGACACCGGTGAGCCCCCAGCGGTGCATCTCGGTCTGGGCGGCCAGCACGGAGCGCCGCACCTGGTCGCGCGAAAGCGCGGGGATGACGCGGCGGATCAGCCCCTGGGCGTTGTCGACGAACACGCCCGCGGGCCGGCCCTGTGCATCGCGTTCGATGCTGCCGCCGGCGGGATCGCGCGTCCCGGCGCCCACCTGGGCCGCCTGCATCGCGGCGGCGTTGGCCAGTCCGGCGTGTCCGTCGATGCGGGTGAGGAACACCGGGTGGTCGGGCACCGCTGCGCTGAGGGCCTCGTGCGTCGGGAAGGCCTTGCCGTCCCACAGGTTCTGGTCCCAGCCGCGGCCGACGACCCACTCGCCCGCAGGGGTGTCCCTGGCGCGGGCGACGACGCGGGCGATGACCTCGTCATAGGAGGTCACGCCAGCCAGGTCCACGTTCCTGAGGGACTCCCCGAGGTTGAGGACGTGCGCGTGCGCGTCCGTGATGCCCGGCAGGACCGTGGCCCCTGCGAGGTCGTCGACCTGCGAGTGCCGCCCCTTGAACGCCATCGCCTCTGCGCGGTCGCCCACGAAGAGGACTTTCCCATCCTTGATCGCCATTGCGCTCGCGGTCCACTGCGCCGAGTCGGCGGTGTAGATAGTGGCGTTGACGACGATGAGGTCGGCCGGATGCTCGGGGTCGGCGGCGCAGGCGGCGCAGGCGGCGAGTGCAGCGAGGAGCGGGCGGGAGGGGCGCATTGAGGAGGGCTGGGCGCTGGGAGGGAGCGTGGTGGTCGGTGTAATCTCCCGCAACGCGGCGCCTGGGGCAATGACGGTGCGGGAATCTTCGGTCGCGGTGGTGCGCGGCCTCAGCCACCAGCGACCGAAGCGTCCCCGGCCGCTACGGGAAGAACGGCAGCCCCACGTACCACGCCATCATCGTCGTCCACGCGGCGGTTCCGCTCACGGGGAGCATCAAGGCGTGGACGAGCACGAAGAACGCGAGCGCGAGCGGGTACGCCAGGCGGTGCTCACCCGCGCGGCGATCCGCCACGATCAGGGCGACGAGAATGAGCTCGACGGTCGCGAAGCTGCCGTGCAGTGCGGTCATGAAGTCCACGTGCGGCGCGCCCACCCGGGCGTAGAGCCGGGTCAGCGCCGGTGGAAGTCCCAGGAGCACCGTCGCCGCCATGAAGCGCTTGTGCGCCGCCGGTGTCTTCGTGTTCCGGAGGGCGAGGGTGACCAGCACGACCAGGAACACGACCGACGGCAGGTCGATGAACGCCAGCAGCGGAGGCAGGAACGGCGGCATCGCGGGGTTCGCGAACATCATGGCCACCATGCGCAGCGCGCTGAGCACGAGCACCGGCAGGAGGAGCAGCACCACGCCATACGCGACCCGTCGGTGCCACACGACCCGTCCCTGCGCCATCAGCCATGACTGTGTCGCGAGCGCCACGACCCAGAGCGTGGCGGTCACGCCGTGCAGGGAATGCGCGACGCTCCCGGCGCCCAGCGGCCGGAAGAACGACGGCCAGAACCCGGCGACGATCGCGGCGAGCGCGGCGAGGAAGTACCAGTGCGCGTGTCGATACGACGCGGGCGGACCGCCGATCGGTGCTGGTGAGGGAGTGGACACGACGGGCTCCGGTCGAGGTGGGTGTGGGGTGCCGTTGAACGAATCTCCCGCGCAAAGGCGCAGGAGGCAATGCGCACGGGCCGCGGCACCGGCGTCGGTTGACGGCGCCGCCCGGCGCCTCCAGCTTTGCGCGTCCCCCAGCCCCCCGCTACGCCGGACGCGCCGACGCAGGGCCCACGTCGTAGCGCAGTTCCACCATGCTCTCCCCCATCTGGCGGACGGAGCGCAGTCGCAGGGTCGGGCTCAGCACCCGCCGGGGGAACAGTGGCCTGCCGCGGCCGAGCGTGACGGATCCGACCTGGACGATGAGTTCGTCCAGGAGACCGGCGTCGAAGAACTGCCCGGCGAGGTCCCCGCCGCCGACGATCCAGATGTTCCCGGGGCCGGCGGCCGTCCGCATTTCCCGGTGTGCGGCGCGAACGTCGCCCTGAACGAACCGCACGTCCGCGCCGTCGATGGTCGGCAGATCGCGATGGGTGAAGACCCAGGTGGGCTGCGTGTACGGCCACGCGGACCCCACCTCCGCGATGACGGCATCGGCGTTGCGCAGCATCCACTCGTACGTGGTCGCGCCCATCGCGAGGGCCCCGATGCCGGCGATGAACTCCGGGTAGCTGGACGCATTCAGCTCGCCGAGCGGAAAGAGCCAGTCGAGGGAATCGTCCTCGGTCGCGATGAATCCGTCGAGCGACGTCGCGGTGTAATACTGGGTTTTCATGCGGGCACCTGCGGGTCCACGGGCGTGGATGGGTGTCCGAGGGGCTTCTGGAACACCACGATCTCCACCACTTCGGTGAACCCCAGCGCGCCGTGCGCGGCGCGGCTGACGCGGTTGCTCGCCAGGGCGTCGGAGGCGATCACGGTGAAGCCGCGTGCGCGCGCCCAACCCTCCGCCGCTGCCATCAACGCCCGCCCGACGCCCCTCCCCTGCAGGTCCGCGTCGACGACCCAGCTTTCGACGTAGGGCGTGCGTCCGGTGCATCCTTCCGCGTACTCCCGCACCGAGAGCTCCAGCAGACCACCGAGTCCCCCCGCAGGGCGCGCGGCGACCAGCACGATCGTGGGGAGCAGCTCGCCGATGGACGCGCCCGCGAGGTAGGCGTCAACGGACGGGATGTGCTCTTCGGCGGTCGAGTCTTCGTGCAGCGCCAGGAGGAGACGGAGCCACTCGGCGCGATCAGCGAGCGTGACGGGGCGGATGTGCATGGACGGAGGCCGGTGTGACGGGATGCTTCAGGCTACGGCGCCGCGGTGTGCCGCGCCAGTCCGCTGCCTGCCACTGAAGGTTAGTTTCCCGGTGTCGCTGGTCGGCGCGCCGAATGGTGCGTCGGCACCCGGTCGCCATTCCCAATTAGGAGGTCGTCGTGAAACTCACGGTTGTCGCTGCCGCCCTGGTCCTGTCGGCCCCGCTGGCCCGCGTCGCGTCGGCGCAGGCGCCGCCGCCCCCCGCCGCCCGCATCACCCTGGACGAAGCCAGGCGGGCGACGGACGCCGCAGAGGCGGAGGCCCGGAAGAACGGCTGGAACCTGGTGTTTCTGATCACGGACGCCGAGGGCACGCCAATCTACCTGCGACGCATGGACGGTGTGCCGACGCGCAACTACGACATCGCGGTGCGCAAGACGCGGACCTCGATCGCCTCCGGGATGCACACGGCCGACTACGCCGCGGCGGTGCAAGCGGGGCGGATCGAGGCGATCGAAGGGGCGGTCACCTTCGACGGTGGCCTCCTGCTGCGGCGCGATGGCCGGGTCGTGGGTGCGTTCAGTGCCAGTGGCGCGCGTGGGGCGGAGGATGCGCAGGCCGTGCGCGCAGGTCTGCAGGTGATCGGGATCACGCCGTAGGACGGTTCGCGGTCTGGCTGGACAACGCTGTGCAGCACCAATATCATTGCCGCTCCCTGTCAGTTTTCTTCTTGCGCCGAGGCATCATCACATGAGGATCGTTCGCATACTGGCCCTATTGGTCGGCGCCGTCGTCGCGTTGTTCGTCGTGGTCGGAGTCGGGGGCTACCTGTGGGCGTCCAGTGCGACGAGCAAGAAGCTGAGCGCGGTGCACGAAGTGCATCGGGTGGACTTCCCGATCCCGTTCCCGCTGTCGGAGGCGGAGGTCGCCGCCTTGCGCGCCGAGCGGGCCGGGAGCGTTCGCCGGGGCGCGGATCCGCTCGCGGACGTCGATCTGGATGCCGTCGCCACCGAGCGTGCGATCGCCCGTGGCGAGCACCTGACCAGGACCTTCTACGCCTGCTCGGAGTGTCACGGCGCGGACTTTGGCGGCGGCGTGATGATGGACGATCCGGCGGTCGGTCGGATGCTCGCCCCGAATCTCACGCTGGGCGAGGGCTCGCGCACCGCGTCGTACACGGCGGCTGACTGGGACCGCATGGTGCGTCACGGCGTGAAGCCGGACGGCAAGGCCTCGCCGATGCCCGCCGATGACTACTACATGATGTCGGATCGCGAGCTCTCGGACGTGGTGGCGTACATCCGGTCGCTGCCCGCCGTGAGCAAGACGGCGCCCCCGGTGAGCTTCGGACCGGTCGGCAAGCTCCTGGTGGCGAGCGGGCAGTTCGTGCTGGCGGCGGACAAGCATCCGACGCAGCACGTGATCGAGCACATGCCGCTCCCGCCCGAGACCGCGGCGAACGCGACGTTCGGCAAGCATCTCGCGCAGACCTGCACCGGCTGCCATGGGCAGCATCTCGCGGGCGGGCCGATCATGGGCGGACCGCCCGACTGGCCCCCGGCCGCGAATCTCACGCCGTCGGGGCTCGTGGACTGGAGCTACGACGACTTCGTGCGGGCGATGCGCGAGGGCACGAGCAGGAACGGCGTCGCGTTGCGCGAGCCGATGTCGCTGATGCAGAAGTATGGGAAGAACATGACGGACACCGAGCTGCAGGCGCTGTGGGCGTATCTGCAGGAGTTGCCGGGGGTCGCGCCGGCGGGTGCAGGGATGTGAGGTCGGGGTGGGGCGCGGTGTTGCTGGGGCACCGGAAGCCAACGGGCGGCGGACGCCCACAGTCGGACCGTCGTTTCGATGACGGCCGCGGCAAAGCGGATATGCTGAGCTGCCATCGCCTGGCGAGAATGGACCGATGGGCAACAAAGCGCGTTGGCCGCTAGAGTGTACTTGTTACGGGAGGAGTGCCCGGTTCTCCCTCACCCCAGTTCACCCCGTGATTGACCGCATTGTGAAATTTCCGTGGACTGGCGCCGAGTTGGATGCTCGGGTGGGCGGCATTTGCGTGGCTTTGCCGCGTTGATTGCCGAGGTTGTTCGCGCCGCCGGCTTCGCGGACAACGAGATGCGTTTGACGGCCGGGGTGGAGCTCCCGGGGTACTTCCGGCCCACGAAGAAGTGGGACGTCATCGTCGTTCGAGACGGGAAGCTCTGCGCCGCGATCGAGATGAAGTCACAGGTCGGCCCGAGTTTCGGAAACAATTTCAACAATCGCTCGGAGGAAGCCATCGGGAGTTCGACGGACTTCTGGGTGGCGTATCGCGAAGGGGCTCTGGGGCGCCAGCAACCCTGGCTGGGCTACTTCCTGCTCGTTGAGGATTCGCTCAAGTCGCAATCCCCGGTGCGGATGGCACGTGCGGTCTTTGAACCGATGCCGATCTTCAAGGATACATCGTACCTGCAGCGCTACGCGATTCTCTGCCAGCGGCTTGTGCTTGAGCGCAACTACACGTCGGCCGCGTTGCTGGCGTCACCCCGCGGAGAGAATGGAGCGTACTCCGAGCCGGATGCGGCGCTTGGATTCGGCAGGTTCGCCAAGTCACTGTTCGGCCACCTGGTCGGAACCTCCTGAGGCCGTCGTGATGATCGACCTGTTCACGCCTGACTGGAGAGACGTCTGGGGCGGAGCCGAGGATTCCGCTGCCGTCGGCGCGGTGTACACCAAGCCGGAGATTGTCGAGCTGATCCTGGATCTGGTCGGATATCGACATGAGGCCACCGACCTGTCGTCCCTGCGCCTGCTGGAACCGAGCTGCGGGGATGGCGTATTCCTTGGCGCTGCAGTTGCCAGGTTGATTCGATCGGTGCGCCATCATCACGATGAGGTCGACTGGCATGCTCCCGCGCTGGAGTCCGCGATCACAGCGGTCGATCTGAGCAAGGATGCCGTGGAATCCGCTCGCGCGCTCGTTCGCGACGTGCTTGTTTCCGAGAAATGTCCGGTCGATCGTGCTGCGGCGCTCGCGTGCCGTTGGGCCGTGCAGGGTGACTTCCTCCTCCTGCCGGTCGACGGGCAGTACTCCGTCGTTGTCGGGAATCCACCGTATGTTCGCATCGAGGACCTGCCGAAGGGGGTGCTGGCTGAGTATCGCCGCTGCTTCGCCACCCTGCGGGATCGCGCCGATCTGTACATCGCCTTCTTCGAACGCGGATTGGAGCTGCTGGCATCGACCGGATCACTGGCCTTCATTTGCGCCAATCGGTTCGCAAAGAATCAGTACGGCGCCGGACTCCGGCAGTTGATCGCGCGGAGGTATCGAGTGCGGCAGTACATCAATCTGGAGCACACGCAGCCGTTCGTCTCGGATGTGTCGGCATATCCGGCGATCGTGGTGCTCGACCGCAACGTTGGCGGCGAAACGAGGGCTGGCGAACTGACGGAATTGGATGCGGAAACGCTGCTGGCCGTGCGCGCACAAGCGGTTGATGATACGCAGTTGAACGGGCCGCTTCACCGGTTCGAACGCTGGTATCCTGATGGTGCACCATGGAGTTCCACGTCTCCTGCAAACGTTCGACTGCTGACCAAGCTCAGTCGCGACTTTCCGGTGATCGAGGAGTCCGGCGCAGGGACTCGGATCGGCATCGGTGTGGCGACGGGGGCGGACGCCGTCTTTGTTCTTCCCGCGAAAAGCGAGCTTGTGGAAGAGGCACGCCAGATCCCGCTGGCGATGGCCTCGGACGTCAGCGTGGACGGTGTCGGTTGGTCCGGGCGGTACCTCGTCAATCCATTCGCGGATACGGACGACGGGGAACTGGCGAACCTCGAAGCGTATCCCGGCTTGGCGGAGTATTTGCGGGCGCACGAGGGGCAGCTCCGGGGTCGGCACGTTGCGAAGTCAAGACCGGCCCGCTGGTACCGCACGATCGACCGCGTATGGCCGCAACTTGCATCGACGCCCAAGCTGCTGATGCCGGACATCCAGCAAGGCGGAGTCGTCGGGTACGACAGCGGTCGCGTGTATCCGCACCACAACCTGTACTGGATCACATCTGATGAGTGGGACCTTCTCGCACTGCAGGCCATTCTGAGAAGCACGCAAGTGCTCACGCAGGTCCGGGCATTTTCCGTGCAGATGCGAGGAGGAAGTGTACGCTATCAGGCGCAAACGCTGCGACGGATCCGGATTCCGGCGGCGGCGTCACTGTCGCGCAGCTTGGTCGAACGGCTGCGCGTTGCTGCCACCTCGCCGTGCCAGACGACGATTGACGAGGTGGTGTCGGGTGCGTACTGCGCGCCCTCGAAACCATCGCGCCACTAAAAAATAGTGGCGCGCGGTCAACCGCCAGAGGGGAAGGCCCCCCTCCTCACCGCTTCACACGAACGCGCATCGCTCCGTTCGCTTCGGCCGCAACCACGGTCACCTGTGTCCCGGTCGGTGCGTGCGTGTAGGTGAGCACCGGGCCGGTGCCGGTCCCGAAGGTGGCGTCAGGCCACGGTCCGCAGAGATTGAAGTTGGCGCCCGCCGTGGTGACGCGTGACCCGAGCACCCGGGCGGGTCCTGCGCCGGTCGGGGTCCGTGCGTCCACTTCGTACAGCAGGAGCCCGGTGGCGCAGAGGTTCGCATCGAGCCCGGTGTTGTCGCGGACCTCGAGCACGAGCGCACTCGACACGTCCATCGGCACCACGACCATCTTGCGGCCTCCGGCCACCCGGTTGGGGGTCAGGACCACCTCGACACCGCCGGGCTCGTCGAGGCAGTCCACCTGCGACTCGTCGATCCATCCGAGCTTGCGCTTCTCCCACGTGAGCAGGTGCGTCGGCACGAACACGTTCGACATCAGGGACCACGCGCCGACGTACTTGAACTGGTTGCCCGGGTAGAAGGTCCCGCCGGCCGGCGAGAAGGCGTAGAGGTCCACGAGGCCGAGCATGTGCAGCGTCTCGTGCGACACGATGGACGCGCCGAAGGAGCGCACGTCCGTGCCGAAGGTGACGGCGTTGCCGAAGTTCCTGCCGTCGGCCACCACGTTGGCGGTGGAGCCGCCGTTGAACGTCGGGGAGATGGGCTTGTTCGCCGTCGGCGGCGAGAAGACGTACAGGGCGTCGAAGGACGAGAAGTCGATCGCGGCGTCGGTGACGCTGAGCACGTCGAGCAGGTAGGCGCGGTGGCCTTCGAAGGTGGTCCAGTCGTAGTCGCTGACCGGCGAGGGCATGCGGTACCACGTCGGGAAGGCGACGGTGGTGATGTTGATGCGGTCGTAGCTGAGCTCGCGGAGCTGGGCCAGCCCGGGGTCGATCACGCTGCTCATGAGCGTTGCGGGCGACTCCGTCGCGGGGAGGCCGGGATAATCCACGAACAGCACGGCGATGCGGAGGGGGTTCCCGGCCCGCAGGCTGAGGGTGAAGTCGGTCGGGCCGAGTGAGAAGCGCTGGGTGGCCGGTGCCGGCGTCAGCGTGCAGGCCCCGCCGACACGGGCGGTCGCGGTGAAGCCGGCTGGCGTGAGGCCGGTGGTCGCCGCCGTCACCGTTGCAGCGCCGGTCGTGGGCGTGAACTGCACGCGGGCAATGCCCTCCGCGTTGGTCGTCGTGCTCGAGACCGAGACATTGCCGCCGGTCGCACTCCACGTGACGCTGGCGCTGGGGACTGCTGCTCCGGAGGCGGTGCGGAGGCGCACGGTGAGCGAGTCGGCCAGGGGGCGGCCGATCAAGCCCTGCTGGGTCGCACCAGCGACGATCTCGAGCACGGCGGGCGTCGAGGTCACCGTGACCGATGCCGTGGCGGTGACGCCGCCGATGCTGGCCGAGATGGTCGCCGACCCGGCGGCGATGCCGTTGACCGTCACGGACGAACCCGTGCCCGTGACGGTGGCGACGGCGGCGGCGGTGCTGGACCACGTGACCGGGCGGTCGCTGAGCGTGTTGCCGGCGGCATCGCGCGCCGTGGCCACGAGTGGTGCCGAACTGCCCGTCTCCACGGACAACGTGGCCGGGTCGAGGGTCACGGTGGCCACGGCGACGGGCGCGACGGTGACCGTGGCCGACCCCGCGACGCCGCTGATGGTGGCGCTGATGGTGGCCGTGCCGGGTGCGGCGCCGGTGACCACGCCGCTGGCATTCACGGTGGCGATGCTGGTGGCGCCGCTGCTCCAGGTCACCGGGCGTCCGCTGATGGTGTTGCCCGAGGCGTCCCGCGCCACGGCGGAGAGTGTCGTGGTCTGCCCGGTCACGACCTGCGCGGTGGTCGGTGACACGCTCACGGTCGCGACGGTCACGGTGGGAGTGACCGGTGTGCCGTCGCCGTCATCTCCGCCGCCGCAGGCACTGATCGAGCCAGCGAGGATCAGGGAGAGCGATGCGGATAGGCACGACCGGATCGTGCGGCGAACGTGGTGGGATCGGCGCATCGGGTGTTGGCTGGTTGGAGATGGGATGGCGGAACCGATCAAGGGGCGGGTTCCGCCCGCCGGGATGACGGCGTCGTGGAGAATCTGTGGGTCGTGACGGCGGCTGTCGAGGGGTGGTCCAGCGAGGGTTTCTCCATCTCCGCAGAATCCTCTGCATCGCTCCGTCCTTTGCAAGTTCGTCGATTAGCTCAGAGCGCGTTTCATAAACTCCGTGAGGTAGGACCAGCACACCAAGGCGCAGCCCAGATGCAGGAAGCCGAGGTGCTGCGAGGCGAGACGGTCGAACCGTATGAGCAGGCGGCGCTGGCGATTGCGCCAGGCGAAGGTCCGCTCGACGACCCACCGAGGCGATCCTTCGACTCAATGCCCTGACGCGCGATACGCGGTTGGAGGCCGCGCGCCCGGCAGGCGTCCCGACCCTTCCGGCGGAATCTGCAAGTGCATCGAGGCGAGGGACCGCGTCTCCACGAAGTGATTGAATCAGCCCTGTACGACATGCTCACCATGGTGCAGTTTGTCAAGAACTCGACAGGGTTTCCTCATGTTCAACAGGAGCGGCGGTCGGCCGCGTGTGGGCAACTGGCAGGTCTTCACCGGCATCCTGTTCGTGCTCCGGACCAGGCTGCCGTGGTGACGTGACACCCATCTTTGATCCATCGATTATGACGGGATCCCCTGGGCTGATGTAGTCCAGCGTGCTGCAAACTCCGTTGGGGTCAGGTTCTGCAAGCGGCCGTGGGGCCGGTCCGCCTTGTACTCCGTCCGCCAGTGCGCGATCGTCCGCTGCGCGTCCCGCAGCGACACGAACCACGTCTCGTTCAAGCACTCGTCCCGCAGGCGTCCGTTGAAGCTTTCGATGAACGCGTTCTGCATCGGCTTCCCCGGCGCGATGAAGTTGAGGAGGACCCCGCGGTCGTGCGCCCACTGATCCAGCGCTTGGCTCGTAAACTCCGGCCCATTGTCACACACGATCGTGGCGGGCCGCGCCCGTCCGGCGATGGCCCGATCGAGCGCGTCGCCGACGTCCACCCCGGTGAAGCCATGCGGCACCTCGAGCGCGACGCTCTCCCGCGTGAAATCGTCGACCACGGTGAAGCAGCGTGACCGCCTGGCGCCGCTGTCGGGCGGTCACCACTTTTTTCCCGGCAGGTCCTTCACAACTTGGAGATTCAGCGCTTGATCGGCGACCAAACGCTTGAGGCGCCGATTCTCCTCATCGAGGGCCCGCAGCCGCTGCGCCTCGCTTGCCAGCAGCCCGCCGTACTGGCGGCGCCAGCGATGGAAGGTGGTCGGAGTGATCCCGTGCCGGCGACAGATCTCCTGGATCGTCC
Organism: uncultured Gemmatimonadaceae bacterium; assembly: GCA_964430045.1. GTDB lineage: Bacteria > Gemmatimonadota > Gemmatimonadetes > Gemmatimonadales > Gemmatimonadaceae > DASRAP01. The sequence continues at coordinate 21,969 of CAYSFN010000004.1, read as the reverse complement.
CCCCGGCCTCGACTTCGTGCAGGACCCCGAGGATCTGGTCGGCGGTGCATCGGCTCTGCCGCATGGTGACCTCCGCGGGCGACCCGATCATGATATCTGGATCAGCTTCCGGGTGTCACGTCAACCGGCCCGACTCCGACGGACACGGGCCGTCCAGGCTGCAGCCGCCATCGTGTGGTTGACGCCCAAGGGATCCCCTCGGCGGTCCGGTTGACGCAGGCGAACGTCCACGTCAGCCAGCTCTTCACGAAACAGCTCGACGCGATTCCCGCACTGCGACGGCGTGGCCGGGGTCGGTGGGTGGTCGAGCGCACCTTCGCTTGGCGCAATCGACAACGCCGTCTGCTCCTGCGCTTCGACCGCCGGGCCTCGCGGGACCTCGGCTTCCTGCCGCTCGGCTGCGCCATTGTGTGCTGGTCCTACCTCACGAAGTTATGAAACGCACCCTTGAAAAGCGAGCATGCTTGCTAAGGTCCGTGCGCGTGATCTGAGCCGCGCATCTCGCACGGCCTCAATATCCCTGTTGTCTCCCATCCTGCAAATGAAGTGACCGAAGGTGCACGAGATGTCGTTGGCACAAGACGCGCACGTACGTTGTTCGGTCAAGCAGTACACGACGCAAGTCGGGTGCCGATTCTGGTGGTTGCGCAGGATCGTTGCGAGGACTACGTTTGCTGAGCTGCTCGGTAGCAACACCCTGCTACGCTCACGAGGACGCGACTTTCCCCGAATTTTTCGGGAAGTGCGTAATGTCGAGATCAATCTTGCGACACAAGGTAGCAAGCATTCTGCTGATCGCCCTTGCTGCCCTCGCGTCATCCGCTCCGCGAGCAGCAGAGGCGTGCGTTGGAGATGAATGCCAGTATACCTACGGTGAGTCACTGCCATGCTTCACGCAGCTCAGCGAGTGCCAAGCTATGGGAACATACACCTACGAACAGTGCGCAACTGCCTTCAACATCTGTAATGCCGGCGTCTGCCTGACGCTGCGCCCCGAGTGCGGCGAGTACTGCGGTTCGCTTCCACAGTTTCCAACCGGTTCATGAGGGCTGCTCGACCCAGCACTCGGCCTACCCATGTGTGGCACTGGGGTCGTCGTGGCCGAGTGCTCGGCCTGCTCGCCGCAACTGCGTGTGCGGGCGAGCGCGACAACCGCGAGCCGTCCGGACCGCCAACGGGCGCACCCACCATCTCGCTGGTGCGTTCGGTGACGCTCGCCGAGATCGCCGCGCCGTTCGCCGCCGCCCCCACGCCGGACGGCGGTGTGTTCTTCGTGGATGCCGTCACGCGTCACGGGACGATGCTCGACAGCCTCGGGGCCGAACGCTGGCGCACGCGCGATGGGGCCGGACCCGGAGAAGTGAAGGGGGTGATCGGCGTGGCGGCCAGTGCTGACGGCCGCATCGCCCTGCTCGACGGCACGCAGCGCAAGCTCATCGTGCTCAGTGCCACTGCGTCGCTGCTGCACGACGTACCGCTGCGCGTGGGTCTCCCCTTCAGCGTGCACTGGGGCGATTCCACGGACCGCGTGTGGATCCGGTCGGGCGCACCAGGGGCCCCTCGCGAGATCGAATTGCACCGTGTCGCACTCGCCGACGGGAGCGTCGAGTTCCGTGCGGCGGCCCAGGCACGCGGACTCAACGCGATCGACGGCACGATCGAAGCGATGTGCGTCTACTGCGGGGCGACGGTGAGCGCGGACTCCCTGATCATCGGGGTGCGCGGCGACTCGCTGCACCAGTTGACGGCCTTCGCGGTCGACGGCACGCCGACGCGGTCGTGGCGCGATACGCTGCTGCCAACGCCACGCGTCACCCGGCAGGAGGTGGATTCCGTGGACGCGCTGCGTGCGCGACGCGCGGAGAGCTTTCGACGCTGGGAAGGGTTCGCGGGGCAACCCGAGGGCGTGCCCGAGGCCGTGCTGCCCCCGAAGCTGCACGTGGGCGATGTGCGCCGCCGATTCGCGCTCTTCTCGTTCGGGGTGGATCGCGCGGGTCACGTGTGGGCACAGCCGACGGTCACCGCGGGCGACAGCACGCTGGTGCAGTGGTTCGACCGTGCATCGGGGCTGTCCCGGACGTTCACGCTCGCGCCCCACTGGCGCCTCTACACCGTGCAGCGCGATCAGCTGCTCTTCGGCCGGGAAAATGCCGATGGTGGCGTGACTTTCGACCTGTATCGGATCGCGTACCCGCGCGAGTAGCGCCGCCCTATCGCACCGCGAATACCGACGTCTCGCCCCGCTCCGTGAACAGCAGCACCTGATACCGCTCCGCCGCCCGCCCCGGCACTTCCATGCCCGGTGAGCCGATCGGCATGCCGGGCACCGCCAGGCCCCGCCCGGCGGGCTGCTCACGCCACAGCTTGAGGATCAGATCCGCCGGCACGTGGCCCTCCACGAGGTACTTGCCCAGCACACCCGTGTGGCACGAGGCCAGACGCGCCGCCACACCCAGCTCCCGCTTGATGGCGTTCAGGTCCGGCACGTTGCGCGGCGTCACGGTGAAACCCGCTTTCTCGACGTGCTCGATCCACGCGCTGCAACAGCCGCAGTTGGCGTCCTTGTACACGGTCATCGCCGGGAGTGCGCGTTGCTGCTGCTGGGCCGCGACGAGCGCGGGCGTTCCCACGAGCGCGGTGACGAGGAATCGGCGACGGTCCATCCCTGAAACATACCAGGTTCGAGCCCCCCACGCATGCCGGTGCCCGCCCGCCCCGCCCTCAACGGCGCTCGGCGCGGAGGCGTACATTCTCCGTACCCCCGGCGCTGCCGGGGCGCCGTCCCGTCCCCACTGTTCGGAGTCGCACCTGATGCGTTCGCTGCTCGCCACGGCCCGCCCGCTGCTCGTCGCCCTGCTGCTCGCGCCCCTCGCGGCGAGCGCGCAGGCCCGCCTCACGTCGCCCGAGCAGTTCTTCGGGCACCGCATCGGCGCCGACTACCAACTGCCCAACTACACGAAGCTCCTCGGGTACTTCCAGACCCTGGCGCGCGAGTCGGACCGCATGCAGCTGGACACCATCGGCTTCACGGAGGAGGGGCGCCCGCAGGTGATGGGCATCATCTCGTCCCCCGCGAATCTCGCGAACAAGGAGCGTTACAAGCAGATCAGCGCCCGCCTCTCCCGCGCCGACGGGCTCACGGACGACGAGGCCCGCCGGCTCGCCCGGGAGGGCAAGGCCATCGTCTGGATCGACGGCGGCCTCCACGCCACCGAGGTGCTCGGCGCGCAGCAACTGATGGAGACCACGTGGCAGCTGGTGAGCCGCACGGACGAGGAGACCCTGCGCTTCCTCGACGACGTCATCATCCTCGTCGCCCACGCGAACCCCGACGGGATGGAGCTGGTCAGCGACTGGTACATGCGCGAGCCCGACTCGCTGCGGCGCAGCACCAGCGGCATCCCCCGCCTCTACGAGAAGTACGCCGGCCACGACAACAACCGCGACTCGTACATGAACGCGCTGGCCGAGACGCGCAACGTGAGCCGCGTGATGTACACCGAGTGGTACCCGCAGATCATGTACAATCATCACCAGACCGGTCCCGCCGGCACGGTGATGTTCGCGCCGCCGTTCCGCGACCCCATGAACTACAACCTGCACCCGCTGATCATCACGGGCATCGACCTCGTCGGGGCGTCGATGCACGGGCGCTTCGTGGCGGAGAAGAAGGGTGGCACGGTGATGCGCAGCGGCGCCAGCTACTCGACGTGGTGGAACGGCGGGCTGCGCACCACGGCCTACTTCCACAATCAGATCGGCCTGCTCACGGAAACCGTCGGCAACCCGACGCCCATCACCATCCCGCTCCTGCCCAACCGGCAGTTGCGCAGCGGCGATCAGCCGCTCCCGGTGGAGCCGGGCCGCTGGCACTTCCGGCAGTCGATCGACTACTCCGTGACCGCCAACTGGGCCGTGCTGGACATCGCGTCGCGTCACCGCGAGCAGTTCCTCTACAACATCTACGCAATGGGCCGCGACGCGATCGACGCGGGGAACCGCGATTCGTGGACCATCTGGCCGCAGCGCACCGCGCGGATGCAGGCCGACGCCGGGGGCGGCGGCGGACGCGGGGGGGCAGGCGGCGGCGGTGGTGGCGGGGGAGGCCGCGGCGGTGCCGGCGCGAACGCGGAGCAGATTCGCCAGCAGTTCCAGGCCACCCTGCGTCGCCCCGAAGACCGCGATCCGCGGGCGTACATCCTCAGCGCGGCCCAGGGGGACTACGGCTCGGTCGTCCGCCTGATGCGCACGCTGCAGTACACGGGCGTCGACGTCCACCGGGCGACCGCGCCGTTCAGCGCGGGCGGCAAGCAGTACCCGGCGGGCAGCTTCGTGGTGCAGACGGCCCAGGCGTTCCGGCCGATGGTCCTCGACCTCTTCGAGCCGCAGGACCATCCCAACGACTTCCGCTTCCCGGGTGCGCCGCCCACGCCGCCCTACGACAATGCCGGCTGGACGCTGGCCATGCAGTTCGGCGTGGAGTACGACCGCATGCTCGACGGCGTCACCGGCCCCTTCGAGAAGCTGAACGGGTTGGTCGAGGCCACGCCCGCCGTCGTGGCCGCAGGCGGCAACGGGTGGCTGCTGGACCCGGCGCAGAACGACGCAGCGCTGGTCGCCAACCGTCTGCTGAAGGCGGATGCGGCGGTCCTGCGTACCACGCAGCCGACCACGGTCGGCGGCACCACGTACCCGGCGGGCACGTGGTTCGTGCCGCGCAACGGGACCTCCACGCGCGTGCTCGGCGAGGCTGCGCGCACACTCGGCGTGCGCACGGTCGCCAGCGCTCAGCCGGCCGGCGCGCAGCGCGTGAAGGCGCTGCGCGTCGGCGTGGTGGACCGCTACGGCGGGCTGATGTCGGCCGGATGGACGCGCCTGATCCTCGAGACGTTCGAGTTCGCGCACAGCACCGTGTTCCCGCAGGAGCTCGACGCGGGCAACCTGAACGCCAGGTACGACGTGCTGATCTTCGTGGACGGCATGATCGGCGGCAACCTCGGTGCCAGCACCGGTGCGCAGATCGGCAGTCCGCAGGCGCAGAACACGCCGGAGGAGTTCCGGTCCTGGCTCGGCGCCGTGACCAGCGATCGGACCATCCCCGCGATCAAGGCCTTCATCGAGGCCGGCGGCACCGCGATCGCCATCGGCGGGTCGACGGCCCTGGGCCGGCACCTCGGACTGCCGATCGAGAATCACCTCACGGAGAATGGCACCCCGCTGCCGCGCGAGAAGTACTACATCCCCGGGTCGCTGCTCGACGTCGCGGTGGACCGCTCGCACCCCCTGGCGGCCGGTCTCGGGCCCCGCGCGACCGTGATGTTCGACAACTCCCCCGTGCTGAAGCTCGGCGCAGGGGCGTCGGGGGTTCGCACGGTCGCCCGCTTCGACTCGCCGACGCCACTGCGCTCGGGCTGGGCCTGGGGGCAGGCGGCGCTGGAGGGTGGGATCGCGGTGGCCGAGGCGTCGATCGGGCGCGGGACGCTGCTCTTGTCCGGGCCTGAGATCCTGTTCCGTGCGCAGCCACATGGAACCTTCAAGTTCGTCTTCAACGCGTTGTACGGCGCACGCTGAACCGGCATCCACCGCCGACCATCGGCACGTGACCCCGGTCGCGTGTCGATGGTCCTAGGGGTGGTATGCAACTTCCTGCGTTCGTGTCTCGGCACCGAGGGCGCCATTCGTGACAGACCCGCTGGCGCGCGCCGCCCTCCGTGACACCCGCCGCTCGATCGTCACGCCGGTCCTCGGCGGGCTCGGGCGGCTGTACATCTGGTTCCCGGACGTCGAAACGCAGACCAAGGTGGTGCAGCACCTCACGCGGCAGGCCTTCCGCTTCCAGCTTGCTGACGGGAACTGCGTGGTGGTGGACGCCGAGTGGGAGCGCTTGCGTGATGCGGCGATCCCCCTGCGCCGCAAGCTGACGCAGTACGAATCAGACGACACGCGGGTGCTGTTCAAGGCGGATGGTGGCGACCTGACCACCGCCGATTTTCCGCGGGTCCACTCGTTCACGCATTTCTCGCTGGCGAGCCAGTCGTCGTTCCTGCACGACCTGCTGGACAGCCGGCGTCTCACGACGGTGTTCCAGCCCATCGTCGCGGCGGCGGACATTGCGCAGCCGTTCGCCGTCGAGGCCCTGCTGCGCGGGATCTCGCGGCAGGACACGATCCTGTACCCCGCGTTTCTGCTGGAGGTGGCGCGCGCCTGCGGGATGGTCACGCACCTCGACCATGCCTCCCGCTCGGTGACCATCGACGCGATGGTGCGCGGCGAGATCCCGGACCGGGTGTTCATCAACCTGGCGCCGATCGCGGCCCACGACCCCGTGGAGGCCGTCGACTCGACCCTGGCGATCCTGCGCCGTGCGAACGTGGCACCGGAGCGCGTGGTCTTCGAGGTGACCGAGACCGACAACGCGCTCGACACCGAGATGCTGCGCCGCGTGCTGGACACCTACCGGTCCGCCGGGTTCGGCGTGGCCCTCGACGACGTGGGCTCCGGGTATTCCTCGTTGAACATGCTGCACCGCCTGCGGCCGGACTTCATCAAGCTGGACATGGAACTCGTGCGCGGGGTGCACGCCGACGCGTACAAGGCCCTGATCGCGCAGAAGATCCTCGAGATCGCCCGCTCGCTGGACGTGCGGACCATCGCCGAGGGGGTCGAGACCGTCGAGGAACTGGAGTGGGTGCGCGCGCACGGGGCCGACTACGTCCAGGGGTACCTGATCGCGCGCCCGAGCGAGCCGCGATTTCCCGCAGCCGCGTAGCGGGCGACGCGGCCGTCGCCGCCTGCACGCCGGGCATCGCAGGCGATGCGCCGCCCGTTACCGGAGCACGGCCTTGGCGATGGTCTGCAGCTGCATGTTCGAGGTGCCCTCGTAGATCGTCCCGATCTTGGCGTCGCGGTAGAACTTCTCCACGGGGTAGTCGGTGGTGTAGCCGTACCCGCCGAACAGTTCGACGCAGAGCGAGGTCACGCGCTCGCAGACCTGCGAGGAGTAGAGCTTGGCCATCGCCCCTTCCCGTGCGATGTCCATCCCCGCGTCCTTGAGCCGCGCGGCGTTGTACACCATCAGGCGTGCCGCCTCGAGCTCCGTGGCGGCCTGGGCGATCTGGAACTGCACGCCCTGGTTGTCCGCGATCGCCTTGCCGAACTGGCGGCGCTCCTTGACGTAGGCCACCGCGGCGTCGAGCGCGCCCTGGGCGACGCCGATCATCTGCGCCCCGATGCCGATCCGCCCCTCGTTCAAGGTCTCGATCGCGATCTTGTAGCCCTGTCCCACCGGCCCGAGCACATTCGCGGCGGGCACCACGCAGTCGTCCATCAGCAGCTCGACGGTGCTCGAGGCGCGGATGCCGAGCTTGCTCTCCTTCTTGCCGACCGCAAAGCCCGGGAAGGACCGCTCGACGATGAACGCGGTGATGCCCTTGTAGCCCAGCGCGGGGTCCACCGTCGCGAAGACGATGAACACCTCGGCTTCGGCGCCGTTGGTGATCCAGAGCTTTCGTCCGTTGAGCACCCACTCGTCGCCGCGCCTGGTGGCCCTGGTCTCGAGCCCGAAGGCGTCGGACCCGGAGCCGGCTTCGGACAGCGCATACGCCCCCACCTGCTCGGTGCAGAGCCGCGGGAGGTACCGGGCCTGCTGCGCGTCGGAGCCGTAGGCCAGCACGGGGTACTGCACGAGCGTGTTCTGGACGTCCACCATGATGGCGGCGGCCGCGTCGACCTTGGAGATCTCCTCGACGGCGATGGTCACCATCATCACGGTGCCGCCGGCGCCGCCAAGGTCCTCGGGGACCTGGATGCCCATCAGCCCGAGCTCGAAGTACTTCGGGATCAGCTCGGGATCAAGCTGACCCGCCTCCTCCATCGGGCGGACGCGGTGACGAATCTCGCCTGCGGCGAACTCGGCGACGGCGTCGCGGAAGGCGATCTCGTCCTCGGTGAGGACGGTGAGGGGCTGGATGCTGTGCTGCGTCGAGGTCATCCCTGAAAGTTATCGGATGCGTGCCGCGAGCGGACCTACCCGGCGAACTGCAACCAGACCCAGCGCAGGGTGAAGGCGCCCAGGATGGCCGCGACCCCGACGACGGCGATGCCGAGGCCGCGGAACCATGCCGGGAGCGGCGCGCCGGGCACGCGCAGTGCCGCGACCAGCAGCAGGGTCGCGATGACCGGGAGCAGGACGCCGTTCGCTGCCTGTGCGGCGATGATCGCCGCCACCGGTGAGAGCCCGAGCAGGCTGAACGCGGTGCCCGTGGCGACAACGGACCCCCAGATCAGTCGCTCGCGGCTGTGCGTGGTGCTGTCCCATCCGAAGAGCTCCCGCACGGCGGCCGCAGCGGCCATTGGTGCGGTGATGGCCGACGTGAACCCGGCGGCGAAGAGGCCGGCGCCGCACAGCCAGCGGTCTGCGGCACCGGCTACGGGTTC
>CAYSFN010000004.1:0-13523 GCA_964430045.1 uncultured Gemmatimonadaceae bacterium | reverse complement strand
CGGGTTCGAGCGTCGTGGCGACGTCGGCGGCCTTCGTGATGGTCGTGCCGCTGGGGAGTGTCGCCCCGGTGAGGAGGATGGCGAGGGAGATGATGCCGCCCACGGGGATGAACACCGCCATCCCGCGCAGTTCCTGCCGCCAGGCCGCCCGCGGGTCGGTGGCGCCGTCCCAGTAGCGACGCGCGGCGGAGGCGTGCAGGAACAGGTTGTACGGGACCACGGTGGTCCCCACCAGTGCCACGACTGTCACGAGGGAGCCGGCCGGGATGGTGGGCAGCACGAGCCCCTTCAGGGCGCTGCCCAGCGGGATCGGCGCGACCATCGCCGCGCCGACGAAGACAACGCTCATCACGCCGACGAGGGCCGCGAGCACCGCAAGCGCGGCACGGGCATCCAGCATCAGGACGCCGACGGCTGCGACCGTGATGCCGACCGTGAGCACGCGCGGCTCGACGGCCGGGAGCAGGATGTGCAGCCCGGCGGTCGCTCCCAGCAGGTTGCCGACCTCGAAGGCGGCGCACCCGACCCAGAGCCCGGTGATCACGAGGAGACTCAGGGGCCACCAGAGCGCCGTGCCGTGAAAGCGGTCCCGCAGGGCGTCGCCGAGGCCCCGCTTGGCGATGATGCCGAGCGCTGCGGACGAGGCCTGCAGGGTGAACACGGCGATGGTCCCGAAGACCAGCACCCATCCCAGGGTGAATCCGAAATTGACGCCGGCCGTCGCCGCCGTGAGCACGGTGCCCGGGCCGATGAACGCGGCGACGACGAGAGACGATGTTCCGAGACGTTTCATGCGTGGCACCACGAGGTGAATTGGTCGGCCCACTGTCGCTGCACGGCGAGGGTTTCGTCGCAGGTGGTGGGGGTGAAGCGGACGGTTTCGCGGGGCGCGCGTTGGGCGAGCCGTGCGAGCGCCGGTGCCGGCACGACACCGATCACCGGATACCCGCCGACGGTCGGATGCTCGGACATCAGCACGATGGGACGGCCGTCGGGAGGAAGCTGCATCGCGCCGCCGACGGTCGGTTCGGAGGCGAGGTCGGCGCTGCTGCGCACGGGGAGTGCTGGCCCCTCGAGCCGGTACCCCGTGCGGTCGCTGGTCGGCGACACATGCCACGTGGCAGCGAAGAACGCCGCCCAGCCCGCCTGGTCGAGGGCGTCGAGGCGCGTGCCGGGCAGCCACTCGACCGGCGCATCGTCCAGTGGCGTGCGCAGCGACACGGGCACGGGACCGGCGTGGACGTCGTGCGGCGCGTCCGTCAGGACCGACAGCACGTCGCCGCGACGCAGCGGGGCAGGGCCGAGCCCGACCCGCACCAGCGTCGCACGACTCCCGAGAACAGGGGGTGCGTCGAAGCCGCCCCGCACGGCGAGGTACCAGATCGCGCCACGGCGGACGCGCCCGATGCGGAGGGTGCTGCCCGCCGCCGCCCGCTGGACCTCGCAGGGTTCGATGGCGTGGTCGTCGAGCGTGGCCTCGACGGCGGCGCCGGTGAGCGCGAAGACCGTCGGTGCCGTGAAGGCCAGCGTGATGGACGCCAGGCAGCCTTCGAGGGTCGCCGCGCCATGCCCGGCCCCCACCATCGCGTTGGCGATGGCGTGCGAGCTGGGGTCGAGCGGTCCACCGGGCGAGACGCCCTCGTGACGATGGCCCACGCGTCCGGCGTCCTGCACGGTGACGAGGCCGGCGACCGCGGTGACGGTGATCATCGCTGGGGAATGAACCGCACGCGATCGCCGCTGTGAAACAGGGCGGCGGGGTCGCGTGCGGGGTCGAAGAGTGCGACGTCGGTGCGGCCGAGCAGGTGCCAGCCGCCGGGTGACGCCGAGGGGTAGATGGCGGTCATGGCACTGGCGATCGCCACCGACCCAGCCGGGACTCGCGGCCGCGGGGATTGGCGGCGTGGCAGGATTAGCGCGGGGTCCAGCTCGCCAAGGTAGGCGAATCCGGGTGCGAACCCGAGTGCCAGGACATGGTACTCCGGGGCCGTGTGCCGGGCGACGACCTCGTCGGGGCTCAGGGCCGTGCGTGCGGCGACCTCGGCCAGGTCGGGCCCGTCGTAGTGCACGGGCACGTGATGCGTTCGCGTGTCGGTGAGCGCCGGGACGTCGTCGAGATGGGCCGCAACGATGCGCAGGCGATGCTCGACCCGACCGGCCTCGGGGGCGAAGGGGTCGATGTACACGGCGACCGACGCCCCGGCGGCGACGACTTCGCGCACGGCCGGGATGCGCTCGGCGCGGAGGGCGGCGGCGAGGGCGGCCGCGCGGGTCGCGGTGGCAACGGTCGCCTGGTCGGCCGCACGAATGAGGAAGGCGCGCTCGCCGAGCGCGAGGACGGCGGGGGGCATGGCATACAAGCATAATCGGAGGGCGCCGGTGGCAGGCGGGCGGGCCGTGGTGGCCGCGGATCGGTCGCGGCGCGATCTTGCAGGGACCTTCAGCCCCGTCCGCCCATGCTCCGTTCCGCTGCTCTGCTCGCGGCCTGCCTTGCCGTGTCGCCTCCTCTCGTCGCGCAGTCCCCCGCCGCGTGGGACGTGAATGCCCGCCGCGCGAGCGCGCGGGACGTCACCTTCACGACGAGTGAAGGGACCTGGATGTCCGTCGACGTGTCGCCCGATGGGCGGACGCTGGTGTTCGATCTGCTGGGCGACATATATACGATGCCGGTGGCCGGTGGCACGGCGACGCTGATCCTCGGCGGCGCGGCCTACGAGACGATGCCGCGGTTCTCGCCCGACGGGACGCGCATCGCCTTCACCAGCGACCGCGACGGACTGGAGAACCTGTGGACGATGGATCTGCGGGGTGGCGACCTGCGAGCGGTGTCGCGCGAGCGCGAGCGCCAGGTCTCGAACCCGGCGTGGACGCCCGACGGCAGGTACCTCGTGGGGCGGAAGCACTTTCGCAATACGCGGTCGCTGGGCGCGGGCGAAATGTGGCTGTACCACGTGGAGGGGAGCGGCGCGGGGGTCAAGCTCACGGATCGGCGCAACTGGGAGCAGAACGCGACGGAACCCGCGGTGTCGCCCGACGGGCGCCATCTGTACTTCAGCGAGGATGTCTCGCCGGGGGGAGGGTTCCAGTACAATCGTGATCCGCACGCGGGGATCTACGCCGTCCAGCGGCTGGACCGCGAGACGGGACGCCGCGAGACCTTCCTCGGTGGTGCCGGCAGTGCGATGCGGCCGCTGCCGTCGCCGGACGGCTCGCGGCTCGCGTTCCTGCGGCGCGTGGATACGACGACGGTCCTGTTCGTGCACGACATGGAGAGCGGCAGGGATCGCGCGCTGTGGGACGGGCTCGATCACGACCAGCAGGAGGCGTGGGCGATCTTCGGGACGTACCCGGGGTTCGCGTGGACGCCGGACGGGCGGGCGCTGATCATTTCGGCGGGCGGGGGGTTCTGGCGCGTGGACGCCACGAGCGGGACGCCCACGAAGATCCCGTTCACGGCGACGGTCACGCAGACCATCACCGATGCCGTGCGGTTCCCGCAGCAGGTCGCGCCCGATTCGTTCGACGTGAAGCTGCTGCGCTGGGTGAGTGTCTCGCCCGACGACAGGCGCGTGGCGTACACGGCGCTGGGCAAGCTGTGGGTGAGGGACCTGCCGAACGGCACGCCGCGGCGCGTGACGCAGCCGTCGCGCGAGCGCGAGCTTTTTCCCTCGTGGTCGCCCGACGGGCAGTCGCTGGTGTACGCGACGTGGAGCGACGACTCGCTCGGCGCGGTGCGCACGGTCCGCGCCGACGGGTCGCGCGCGACGAAGGTGACCACGCGCCCGGGGCATTACGTGGAACCGCGCTTCGCGCCGGATGGCCAGCAGGTGGTGTTCCGCCGTGTCGGCGGCGACGGACTCCGCGGGGCACTGCATGCGCGTGACGGGGGGGTGTACGTCGCCCCGGTGGCGGGCGGTGCGGCCCGGCTCGTCACGACCGAGGGTGGCGATCCGCGGTTCTCGCGCGACGGCCGGCGCATCTTCCTCACCGGCAGCGAAGCGGGCCGTGCCGCCCTCATTTCCGTGGACCTCGCCGGCGGCACGCGGCGGGTGCATGTCTCGGCGGAGCACGGGACCCAGTTCGTGCCGTCGCCGGACGAGCAGTACGTGGCGTGGGTGGAGCGCTTTCACGCCTTCGTGGCGCCGATGCCGCAGACGGGTGCCGTGGTCCCCGTGGGCCCGTCGACGTCCGAGTTCCCCGTGCGTCGGCTGACGCGGGACGCGGGGACCTTCCTGCACTGGTCCGGCGACGGGCAGCGGGTGTACTGGTCGTTGGGGCCGGAACTCTTCGAGCGTGCGCTGGCGCAGACCTTCCGGGTGGAAGCGGCCGATACGGCGGCGCTGCGGCGCGAGCCCGAGGTCGCCGGGCGCTTCATCGGCCTGCGTGCGGTGACGGACCGTCCCAGCGGCCGCATCGCGCTGACGGGTGCGACGGTGATCACGATGCGCGGCGACGAGGTGCTGCGCGATGCCACCATCCTCGTCGAGTCGAACCGCATCACGGCGATCGGGCCGTCGTCGAGCGTCGCCGTGCCGGCGGATGCGCGCCGCGTCGATCTCGCGGGCAAGCATGTGATGCCCGGGCTGGTCGACGTCCACGCGCACATCGGGACGGGGTCCAACGGGATCACGCCGAACACGCACTGGGGCTTCCTGACGAACCTCGCCTTCGGGGTCACGACGATGCACGACCCGTCGAACGACACCCACATGGTCTTCAGCGCCTCCGAACTGCTCAAGGCCGGCGACATGGTGGGGCCGCGCCTCTTCTCCACCGGCACCATCCTGTATGGCGCCGAGGGCAGCTTCAAGGCGGTGACGACCTCGTACGAGGAGGCGCTGAGCCACCTGCGGCGGATGCAGGCCGTGGGCGCGTTCAGCGTGAAGTCGTACAACCAGCCCCGCCGTGACGCGCGGCAGCAGATCGTCGAAGCCGCGCGGACGCTGGGGATGATGGTGGTGCCCGAGGGCGGCAGCACCTTCTTCTTCAACATGACGCACGTGCTCGACGGGCACACCGGGTTGGAGCACAACATCCCGGTGCAGCCCCTGTACAACGACGTGCTCTCGCTGATGGCCGCCGGTCGGACCTGGTACACGCCGACGCTGATCGTGAACTACGGCGGGCTGAGCGGCGAGTTCTACTGGTATCAGGAGAGCGACGTCTGGAAGCACGAGCGCCTGCGGCGCTTCACCCCGGACGCGGTGCTCGACACCCGCGCCCGTCGCCGGATGATGGCCGCGCCCGAGGACTACACCTTCGTGGGCGTGTCGCGGGACGCGAAGGCGCTGCTGGACCGCGGGGTGCAGGTGCAGATGGGCGCCCACGGTCAGATCCAGGGGATCGGCGCGCACTGGGAGACCTGGATGCTGCAGCAGGGCGGGATGACCAACCACGAAGCCCTGCGTGCGGCCACGCTGCACGGCGCGCAGTACCTCGGACTCGACGCCGACGTCGGGTCGCTGCAGGTCGGGAAGCTGGCGGATCTCATCGTCCTCGATGCCGACCCGCTGGCGAACATCCGCAACAGCACGAACATCCGCTACGTGATGCTCAATGGCCGCCTGTACGACGCGGAGACGATGGCGCAGCTCGGCAATCATCCGGCGCCCGCGCCGGTGCCGACCTGGAAGGGCATCACCGTCACCGAGGCGATGACGCATTCGCACGACGGAGGGCATTGAGATGACCGTGGCGCGGCGCTTCGTGACGGCGGCGGAGATGCAGGTCGAGCCCTCCCCGTGGGGTCCGCACGAATGGTTGTGCCGGCCGGGGCTCACGGAGGCCGAGCAACTGCTGATGGTGCGGGTGCGGATGCCGCCGGGGCGTGCGCACCAGTTCCACCGGCATCCGTCGATGGAGGAGATCATCTACGTGGTCGCGGGGACCGCCGAGCAGTGGGTGGGTGAGGAGAAGCGTCGGCTCGGGCCCGGCGACAGCGCCCACATTCCCCGGGACGTGGTCCACGCGACGTGGAATGCCGGCGACGACGTCCTGGAGTTCCTCGCGATCCTCTCGCCCGCCGTGTTCGAGGGGCCGGCCCTGGTGGATGTGCGCCATGACGAGCCGTGGTGCTCGATGATCGCGCCGGTGACGTACCCGGAGGAATCGCGGTGATCGTGCTGCTCGGCACCTTCGACACCAAGGGCGTCGAGTACGCCTACGTGCGGGCGCTGTTGCGCGCGCGCGGGGTGCGGACCTGCACGGTGGACTGCGGCGTGCTGGGCGCGCCGTCGTTCGTGCCGGACGTCGCCGCGGATGCGGTCGCGGTCGCCGCGGGGACCGCGCTCGAGGCACTGCGTGCGGCGGGCGACCGTGGTGCCGCCGTGGACGCGATGACGCGCGGCGCGACGCTGCTGGTGCGGCAGCTTGCGGCGGACGGGCGGGTGGACGGGATCCTCGCGCTGGGTGGCGGTGGGGGCACGACGCTGGCGACGGCGGTGATGCGCGCGCTGCCCATTGGCGTGCCGAAGGTGATGGTCTCGACGATGGCGTCGGGCAATGTGGCACCATACGTCGGCGTCACGGACATCACGATGATGTACTCCGTGGTGGACGTCGCGGGCCTGAACCCACTGAGCCGCCGGATCCTCGCCAACGCGGCGGGTGCGGTGGCGGGGATGGTGGAGCAGGTGATCCCGCCGGCGGTGGACCGTCCGTTGATCGCGGCGTCGATGTTCGGCGTGACCACGCCGTGCGTGACGGCCGCGCGGGAACAGTTGGAGGCCGCCGGCTACGACGTCCTCGTCTTCCACGCGACGGGTTCGGGCGGCCGGGCGATGGAAGGGCTGATCGCGGATGGCTATGTCGCGGGCGTGCTCGACGTGACCACGACGGAGTGGGCGGACGAGGTGGTCGGCGGCGTGTTGAGCGCGGGTCCCGCACGCCTGTCGGCGGCGGCGGCGCGGGGGACGCCGCAGGTGGTCTCGGTGGGCGCGCTCGACATGGTGAACTTCGGGGCGGCGGAGACCGTGCCGGCGGCGTTCGCGGGGCGTACGCTCCACCGGCACAACGCCACCGTGACCTTGATGCGCACCACGCCGGCGGAGTGCCGCGAGATCGCGCGGCGCATCGCCGGGCAGTTGAATGCCGCGACCGGGCCGGTCACGCTGGTGCTGCCGCTGCGCGGCGTGAGCGCGATCGACCGCGAGGGCGCGGTCTTCCACGATCCCGCCGCCGACACCGCGCTGTTCGACACCTTGCGGGCGCAGCTCGCGCCGACCGTTCGTGTGCGCGAGGTGGATGCGCACATCAACGATCCCGTGTTCGCCGCCGTGCTGGTCGGGGAATTGCTCGCACAGTTGTCCGCTGCTCATTGATCCACTCGCTTCCCTCATATGCCGTTCATTCCTCGTCACGAGTCACTCCGCCGCCTGCGTGCGCAGATGGCCGCCGGTTCCCCGATCGTGGGTGCCGGCGCCGGCACCGGGATCTCGGCCAAGTTCGCCGAGCGTGGCGGCGTGGACATCATCATCATCTACAATTCGGGGCGCTACCGGATGGCGGGGCGCGGCTCGCTCGCCGGCCTGATGCCCTACGGCGATGCCAACGCGATCGTGGTGGAGATGGGCAGCGAGGTGCTGCCGGTGGTGCGCGACGTGCCGGTGCTGGCCGGGGTCTGCGGCACCGATCCCTTCCGGATGATGCGCGTGTTCCTGCCGTCGCTGCGCGCCATGGGCTTCGATGGCGTGCAGAACTTCCCGACCGTGGGGCTGATCGACGGGACCTTCCGTGCGATGCTCGAGGAAACGGGGATGGGGATCCAGCACGAGATCGACATGATCGCCCTGGCGCACGAGCTGGACATGCTGACCTGCCCCTACGTGTTCGATGCCGCGACCGCGGCGGAGTTCACGCGCGCCGGCGCCGACGTGGTGGTGGCGCACGTGAACACCACGGTCGCGGGCTCCATTGGCGTGACGAACACGGCCATCTCCCTCGATGAGGCCGTGGAGCGCGTGCAGGCGATGCACGACGCGGCCGTGGCCGTGAATCCGGAGGTCATCGTGCTCTGCCACGGTGGGCCGATCGCGCACCCCGCCGACGCGGAGTACGTGCTGCGCCGCACGCGCGGCGTGGCGGGCTTCTTCGGCGCGTCGAGCATCGAACGACTGGCCACCGAGCCGGCGCTGGAGGCGCAGGCGCGGGCGTTCAAGGCCATCACCTTCGCGCGCTGATGCGTCGCACCCGGTACTCGCCGACGGCGGCCGGCGTCGCGATCGCGGCGGCAATGCTGGCGACGACCGCCCTGCGTGCGCAGGAGCGACCGCCGGTGCTGGATCCGCTGATCACGACTGCCACGCGTTCCGCGAGCCCGCTCTCGCGGACGCCGGCGTCGGTGACGCGACTCTCCGCCGAGGAGGTCCGTCGGATCCCGCAGGCCACCTTCGCCGACGTGTTGCGCACCGTGCCGGGCTTCTCGATCGTGGACTTCGACGGGCTGGGCTTCGACCCGCAGGTCATCACGCGGGGCTTCTACGGGGGCGGCGAGGCGGAGTACGTGGTGGTCCTGCTGGATGGAAAACCCCTGAACCAGGTGCACACGGGACGCGCCGTGTGGGAGGCACTGCCCTCGGGCACGCAGATCGAGGCCATCGAGATCGTGCGCGGCGGTGCGTCGGCCATCTACGGTGATGCGGCCGTTGGTGGCGTGATCAACATTGTCTCGGCGCCGGTTGCCGCGGGCACGCCGTGGCGGAGTCAGGCCGACGTCGGTGGTGGATCGTTCGGGCTCAAGCAGGGGGCGATCCGCATCGGGGGGCCGATCATGGGGCGCAGCGTGTCATTCTCCGGTGCTGCGACGGCGCTGGATGGGTTCCGGGACCGTGCAGAACGACTCACCGGGCACGGGCGTGTCCGTGCGGTGCTGGCCGAGGGGGACCGTGGGCGCTTGGAACTGGGATTCCTGCGGCAGCGACGAACCGCGCTCGACCCGGGCCCGCTGAGTGAATCTGCGGCGCGTGCGGGTCGCACCCAGTCGGAAATCCTCTTCCGGTTCGACAGCATCAGCGACGTGAACGACGAGGTGTCGCTGGACGGGCATCGACGCCTGGGTGCCGCCGGTCGGTTGACGTGGTTCGGCGTCCTCGGCTGGCGCGAGTTGTCGTCCACCCGCACCGTCGCGCTGGCGCCGGGCTTCGGGGACACGCAGGCGCAGGACCTCGCCCTGCGGCGTTCGATGGCCAATGTCCAGTACGTCATGGACGAGGGACTGCCCGCACGAGGGGAATTGCTCGTGGGTGTCGAGGTGCAGACGGGCGACGCCTCCTCACGGTATTTCGCGGTCGCCGGTGGCCCGGCGGCGGCGTATGCGCATGCCAGCGGGTCGCGCGGCGATGCGCTGGGCGGTGGCGATGCGGACCGACGCTCCCTGGCCGCGTACGCGCAGTATGCGCTCCCCATGGGTCAGCGCACGCGGCTCTCGGTCGGTGGCCGGTACGACCGCCTTGCCGATCGGCTGACGCCGCAGGGTGTGGACGCGGCACGTTCCGGTGACATCACCCACGAGGCATTCAGCCCGAAGCTGGGGGTGACCGTCCAGGTGGCGCGTCGGACCAGCGCCCATGCCTCCGTGGGGCGGTCGTTCAAGGCCCCGACGCTGCACCAGCTCTTCGATCAGCGCGCCTTTCCGGTGCCGTTCCCGCCGTTCGCGATCCGGTCCTCGAGCACCAGCCTCAGGCCTGCCACGGGGACGAACGTCGAGGCGGGCGGCACGCACGCGCTGCTGCTGGGTGCCCGCTCCGTGCTGTCGTTCACGTTCAGTGCGTACGAGATGCGGATGCGTAACGAGATCGACTTCGACGTCGCGACGCTTTCGTACGGCAACATTGCGCAGAGCCGTCACCGCGGCGTGGAGGCGGGTACGCGCCTGACGGGTCCGGGGTCGCTGACCGGTTTCGTCAGCTACACCGTGCAGGCGGCGACTCTCGACGGCGGCGTGAACGATGGAAACCAGATCAAGGCGATCCCCAGGCACACGTGGAGTGTCGGTGCCTCGCAGCGACCACGGGCCTGGCTGTCGGTCGGGGTCTTCATGCAGCGGATGGGTGCGGCGTTCTTCGACGACGCCAACACGCGCCGCATCGCGGCGTGGGAGCGCGTGGATGCCCGCGTGGCTGCCGACCTGCTGGGGGCGACGTTGATCGCCGAGGCGCGGAACCTGTTCGATGCGCGTTACGTGTCGACCGGGTTCCTGGATCCGGCGGGGAGCGGCGCAGCCTTCGTGCATCCGGCGGCGGGGCGTGTCCTGCAACTCGGCCTGCGCTGGGGGGCTGAATGATGCCGATGCGTGGATGGCGTGCGCTCAACATGCTGATGACCGCCGCGTTCGTTCTCTCGGTACTGGTGCAGTTCAACGACCCCGATCCCTTCCTGTGGACCGGCATCTGGTCGGCCGCGGCGACGGCCTGCGTGCTCGAACTGCGTGGTCGTGGCGGAGTCGGGTTTCCCAGTGCGGTCGCACTCATCACCCTCGGCTACGCGGTGCACCTTGCACCCGGTGTCGTGGGCCAGGTCCCGTTCGTGGCGATGTTCGGTGCGTGGGAGATGGCCGACGTCGGCATCGAGGAGTCGCGGGAGTTCTACGGCCTGCTGTGGATCACCGCGTGGATGCTGACGCTGGCGGTCACGGCATGGCGCCGTGACCGCCGCCCGCCGTCAGCGTAGCGACCGGATGGTCCCGAGCATCATCCCGGAGTGACCCGGGAACAGGCAGATGAAAGGGTACTCGCCTGGCGGGGGGACCACGAAATCCAGGTCGGCCGACTTGCCCGCCGACAGCAGGGGACTCCACGCGATGAGCTTGTCCTTGAGCGCCATCGGGACATAGCCATCGGTGCCAGCCTGATACGCCGCCGCCGCGAGGGCGTCGAGATCTTCTTCATCCTTCACGAACACGATGTTGTGCGGGAGCGTCCCGTCATTGGTGTAGCGGATGCGCACCCTGGTCCCGGTTTTGAGCGCGATGCGGTCCGGCACGAACTCCAGGGTGCTGCCGACCGAGCGCATTGTCACCACCGTGTCCGGGGTGAAGCTGGCCTGTGCACCGAGGGGTGCGAGCGCGGTGCAGGCCAGGCCGGTTGCGGCGAGGCAGAGTCGAAGGACGCTCATCGCCCCGCGCCGAAGATGTCCGCCGTGCCCCAGCGCGCCGCGACGCGCCCGAAGGCCTCAGCCAGCGGCGCGGCGGCCCCGGTCGCTGCCGTGCGCAGGGCCGTCCGCTGTTCCTCGGAGAAGGTCGGCGTGTTGTCTTCGGGCCAGCCGAGGGCGATGCCGTTGAGCAGCGCGAGCGCGAGCGGGGCGGGGAGTTGTGGCACGAGCGCGATGAGCGCGCTGGCCTCGGTCGCGTCCGCCTGCAGCGCACGATGTCGCGCGATCAGTTCGACGCTGCGGCCGACACCGACCACCAGGAGCGAGTCGTTCGCGGGGAGGCGGCGCCCGAGCAGTTCGCGCAGGAAGTCGGCTCCCTGCGTGGCGCCGGCGATGCCCGCCGCGTCGGGGATCCACCGGTCGCGTGCGTTCTCGGGCGCCGTGATCATCGCGGCGATCGCGCGGCGTGTCGCGGCGCTGGCGGGCGTGGTGGACAACGTCAGCAGCGCCTGCAGGCGCACGCCGGCGTCGGCGTCCTGCAGGAGTCCCGTGGCCACCGTGTAGCTGACGGGCGTGGGCGAATCGCGGTCGGGGATGATTCCCGTGCGCAGCATCTCCTCGACGAGTCGTGCATCGTGCGGGAGCACCTGCAGGGCCGCGCGTCGCACGGCCGCCGCCGGGTGCGTCAGGGCGCGCCGCACCGCGTCCTGGGCCGGTCCGGCGGCGGCCACGAGCCCGAGCCCATCGAGCGTCCACAGCGCATGCAACGCGCCGGGGTTCAGCCCCAGGGCATCGACCGTGTGGTCGTCCAGCAGGCGGATGAGCGCCGGTGCGCTGGCCGTGGCCTTGCGCTCGACCAGCAGCCGCTGCGCGGTGTGCCGCCAGAACATGTTGTCATTGCGCAGTGCCGCGACCAGCCCGTCCGCCGAGGCGTTGTCCAGGCGCAGGGTCGGCGTGGTCGGCGCCGCGTCGTAGCCGATGCGGTAGATGCGGCCGTGCAGGCGGTCCCGGTTGGGGGTCTCGTACGCGTTGCCCGGGCCGTTGTGGCAGCATCCCACGGTGTCCTGCGGCGTCCTGGGCACCAGCCAGGTCGGCGTCGGGTTGTGCTGCGCCACGAGCGTGTAGAAGTCCGCCACCCAGATGGCGCCGTCCGGGCCGACCTTCACCTGCACCGGCGCGGCCCAGGTGTCGCGGCTGGCCATCAGCGACCAGCGATTGATGGCGCGATACCCGGAGCCGGTGGGCCGCAGCTCGAACATCCCGATCACGTGTGCCGTGGGCTCGGCGACGAACGCGCGGCTGTTCCAGTACTCCCTGGGAAAGGCGCGCGCCGTGTAGATCTCGTGCGCCGCGCCGGCGGTATAGCGACCGAACTGGTCCACCTGCAGGATATCGGTCACCGGGAACACGTCCATGCGGTCCGCGATGTCGCGCAGGACCGGTTCCCGGACGCCGATGTTGCGGTAGTAGCGGCCCGGGATGTGCACGAAGTTCGTGGGGTTCGAGTTGGCGGTCGAGCCGAACACCTGCCCTTCCTCGTTGAACGCGACGCCCCAGGTGTTGTTCCCCGTACGCGCCACGTAGTCCAGCGCCGAGCCGTCGGTGGGAAAGCGGAAGTAGCCCGACCCGAACACGCCACGGCCGTAGGTGACACCGCCCACCGTGCCGCGGAAGCCGTTGTAGCCCACCGAACCCCACACCTGATTGTCGAAGCCGTAGCGCAGGTTGCTGATGGACCCGTGCGTGTCGTTGCGCGGGAAGCCGGTCATGATGATGCGCGTCTCGTCGGCGCGGTCGTCGCCGTCGGTGTCGCGGAGGAACAGCAGGTGCGGGGCCTGCGCCACGACCAGGCCGCCGTCCGCGAAGGCCAGCGACGTGGCGAGGTTGAGCCCGTCGGCGAAGACCGTCACCTCGCCGTTGTCGATGACGCCATTGCCGTTCCGGTCGTCGAGGATCAGGACGCGGTCGTTCCCGGGCACGGAGTCGGGGAGCAGGTTGTTGGGATAATCCTGCGTCTCCACCGCCCACATCCGCCCGCGGGCGTCCCAGGTGAAGTCGATGATGTTGCCGATCAGCGGCTCGTGCGCGAAGGGGTGCACCGAGAATCGCGGCGGCAGCGTCATCAACTGCGTGGAGAGCGTGGTCGACAGGGCCCGCTGCGCGACCGTGATGGCGCTGTCCGGCGTGTTCCACGGAGCGCGTTCCCCGTTGTCGAGGAACTGCTTGTACACCGGGAGCGGGACCTCGAGCTCCTGCATCGGGATCCGGGGCATCGGCACCTCGTGCCTGAGTCCGCGATCCCCGATCACCCAGCGCGTGGCATGGTCGACCAACTGCTGGAACCCGGCATTGCCCCAGGTGCGTTGATCGTGCCCCCACGCCGTGTAGAACACGCGTCCCGCGCCGTGCGTGCGCACCCAGGTCCACGGCTCGTCGTG
>CAYSFN010000003.1:0-49212 GCA_964430045.1 uncultured Gemmatimonadaceae bacterium | reverse complement strand
CGTTCAAGGGCTACTACAAGATTCCCGTGGCGCAGTCGGCGCAGGAGAACTGCGTGGCGCACAACGGGTCGCTGGTCCCGGTGCCGGGGCGGGACATCTTCGTGCAGGCCTGGTACCAGGGCGGCATCTCGGTCACGGACTTCACGGATCCGGCGCAGGTGCAGGAGATCGCGTTCTTCGACCGCGGGCCGATGGCCGCGGAGCGGCTGTTCACCGGCGGGTTCTGGTCGGCGTACTGGTACAACGGCCTGATCTACGGCTCCGAGATCGGCCGCGGGCTCGACATCTTCGCCCTGACGCCCAGCGAGTTCCTGACGGAGAACGAGATCGCGGCGGCCCGGCTGGTGCACCATGCGGTGGTGAATCCGCAGCTGCAGACGCGCATCGTGTGGCCTGCGCATCCGTCCGTGGCCAAGGCGTACGTCGATCAGTTGGCGCGCAGCACCTCGGTGCCGGCGGCGGATCTCGCGAACTTCCGGAATCTGCTCACCAGCGCCGAGCGTCTCGCGGGTGGCCAGAAGCAGTCGACGTACAACCAGATGGCGACGCAGGCGACGACGTGGGCTGGTCGCGCGACCGGCAAGGACGCGGAGCGTCTGACCGCACTCGCCAGCACCTTGCGCGCGATCGGCGCGGCGCAGTAGGTCGGTCGGCGGGGCTCGGCGCGCCGGAACTCGGCGCGGTGCGTGCGTTCAACCGCGCGCCGCGCCGACCTTCCGGGCGTTCAGGAGGCGAGCACGAGCGCGGTGCAGGGCTCCACACGGGGATTCCGCAGGACGGTCCCGGTGACATGCGCGATGGCGAGGACAGGCGCCACGTACCACGGCCGGATGTCAGTGTTCAAGGACCATTCGCCGTCGGAGCGTGTGCTGGGCATCGCGGCGATCAGGTCGAACAGGGCCTCTTCGCCGGGGGTGCGCGCGAGCGCGGCACGGCGCAGCGCCAGGGTCCGCTCCGCGTCCTGATCGGGGCCGAAGAGGACGCCGCGGAGGCTCGCGCAGACGCCGAGGCGCTCGTGGACGGCGCGCTCGACCTCGAGGCCCCGGGTGGCGACGGCCGGCGCATTGGGGCGCGTGCTGGCGGCGGTCAGCGAATCGACCGCGGCGGCGAGCCCGGCGCCGCGTGGATCGGCGGTGATCGTCCAGAGTTCCTGGAGCGCGGTGTGGCCGATCCCGACGATGACGACGCCGATCAGTTGATCGATCAGGGTGTTCCCGTTGTCGATGAATGCGAACCCGACCCCGATCGCCGATTGCAGCGCCGTAGTCGCCGAGTCGGCGCGTCCGGCGGCGAGGTGATGGGCGGCGCGTGCCACGCTCGCGTAGGCGTAGGACTTGGTCGCGGCAAACCGGGGGATCGGCATGCTGAACCACAACGCGCTGTCGGCGAACGGCAGCACGAACTGCCCGCCGATGAAGTCCACGTGCGGCGCACGGGCGAGGCGGTCCCAGTGGCGCCACGCCGAAGCGTTGGCGACGTCGCGGAGGTAGCCCCGCTGCGCCGGTGACAGTGGCGCACGGGCGACGTCCAGGATGCGCAGGTGGTCCGGGCCCAGCCAGGACGTGCTGCCGGCGGTGGGAAAGAGGGAGTCGGGGAAGGGGACTTCGCTCCAGACGGGCGTGGCGGGTGGCACGTCGGCCCGGAAGACGAAGCCGCTGACCGGCGCGCGGTCCCCTTCAGCCCGCAGCGCGTGGAACGCCTCACCCGCCTCGAGCGGCGAGATCGACGAATCCCTGGCGGGGGCGAAGGGGCGCAGGGCGCTCGCGACCACGAGCCTCTGCTGTGTGGTCGCGGCACCCGGCAGCCGCAGTGCGCTCCGGACGCGGTCGCCCGACGCGGCGATCAGCAGCAGCGGGACGCTCAGGGTGAGCAGCGCGGTGGCCGTCAGGACGACGAGCGTGCGGAGCGGGGTCATGGGCTTGAGTCGCATGGCGGAAACGCTACGGGCGCGGGGCGCTCGGCGCAAATCGGCACCGCCCCCCTCGCGCGGGGCGGGTCCACCCGGCGACCTTTCCTGCTTCACCCGTACAGGTTCTTGCCGATGATGCTCGTTCGCTCCCTCGCACTGTCCGCCCTCGGGGCCACTGCCGTGCTCGCGCAGTCGCCCACCGCGGCGCCCGTTTTCGTCAATGGCATGGCGCAGGTCGTGCCGTCCTTCGCGGATTCGTCCACGTGGATCCGTGAGCAGTTGTGGGTGGAGACCAGCTTCGACACGGACGGCGACGGCAAGCCTGATCGCGTGCACGTCACCGTGACCCGTCCGCGCCAGACGGCCACCGACGGGTTGAAGGTGGCGGCGATCTACGAAACCAGTCCGTACTTCGCGGGGACCGCGAGCGGTCGGCAGATTCTCTGGGACGTGCAGCAGGAGGTCGGCGCGCCGCCGCCGCCGCGCACCCAGTTCCCCGAGGCGCCGTACCGCGCGGGGCGCACGCGGATCAGCGAGTCGCACGTGCGTGACTGGGTGCCGCGCGGGTTCGCGGTGGTGCACTCGGAGTCACCGGGGACGGGGTATTCGCAGGGGTGCCCCACGGTGGGCGGCGCCAACGAGGCACTGGCCCCGAAGGCGGTGATCGACTGGATCAACGGCCGCGCAAAGGGCTACACGGCGCCGACGGGCGGCGAGGAAGTGCGCGCCGACTGGGCGACGGGCAAGGTGGGGATGACCGGCACCTCGTACAACGGCACGTTGCCGCTGGCGGCGGCGACGACGGGTGTGGACGGGCTGGCGGCGATCATCCCGGTGGCGCCGAACACATCGTACTACCACTACTACCGGTCGAACGGACTCGTCCGCCACCCCGGGGGATGGCTGGGCGAGGACATCGACTCGCTGTGGGACTTCATTGCCAGCGGTGACCCCGCGACCAGGGCCTATTGCCGGGCGACGTACCGGCAGGGGGAGTTGCTGGCGCAGCACGACCGGCAGCACGGGGACTGGAATGCGTTCTGGGCCGGGCGCGACTACGTGCTGCAGCTCGACTCGCTGAAGGCGGCGGTGCTGATGGCCCACGCGTTCAACGACTGGAACGTGATGCCCGAGCATTCGGCGCGCGTGGTCGAGGTGCTCAAGCGCCGGGGCATCCCCGTCCAGCAGTACTACCACCAGGGTGGTCACGGTGGCCCGCCGCCGCTGGACATGATGAACAAGTGGTTCTCGCGCTACTTGTACGACGTCCCGAACGGCGTGGAGAACGATCCGAAGGCGTGGATCGTGCGCGAGGGGGTGGATCGGTTGCAGCCCACGGCCTATGCCGACTATCCGAATCCCGAGGCGGCGCCTGTGACGTTGCGGCTGACCGCAGGAGGCCGCACACAGGGAGGGCTGGCCTTGAGCGCCGGCCCCCAGGGGCGCGAGACGCTGGTGGACGACGTGTCCCTGAGCGGTGGGGAGCTTGCGGCGCTGGCCGACTCGCCGACGCGCCTCGTCTATGCCACGCCGGAACTGACGGAGGCCGTCCACGTGTCGGGGACGGCACGGATCACGATCCGTGTGGCCGCGAGCAAGCCTGCGGCGAACCTCTCGGTCTGGCTCGTCGCGCTCCCGTGGACGCCGGGGCGCAACGCGGCGGCCACGGAAGCGGCGAACGTCATCACGCGCGGATGGGCCGACCCGCAGAACGACACGTCCCTGGAGCAGGGAACTCCCTTGTCCCCCGGAGCGTTCCGCACATTGACCTTTGCCCTGCAGCCGGACGACCAGGTGATCCCCGCCGGCAAGCGGATCGCACTGCTCGTGATGTCCAGCGACAAGGAGTTCACGCTCTGGCCCGCCGCGGGGACCGAACTGACGGTCGATCTCGACGCCACGTCGATCACGATCCCGGTGGTGGGCGGCGTGGACGCGTTCCGGCGCGCGATCACGCGGTAGGGATTGCACCGGCTGCGCGGGGGCGATGGGCCGTCCCCCCGCACAGCCGCGCGTCGGTTACTGCGCCGCGAGCTCCTTCACCGCGTCGATGAGCATGGCGACCTTGGCGGTCTCGCGTGAGCGGGCGGCGTCGGCCGCCAGCTCGGTGGTCAGGGCGGTGAGCGTCGTCGTGCGCGCGCTGCCACGCGCCGACTCCGCCGTTGCGAGCGCGGCCCGCGCGTACGACAGTCGCGCCGCGTCCATGCCGTTCGCCCGCTCGAGCTGATCGAGGAAGGCGCGGGCCTTCGCGAAGGACGGCGGCCACACCAGCTTCGGCTGCTCCTGCACGTTCAGTTCGCGGAACACCACGGTCCTGGCGGCGTCGATCTCGTTCTGCGAGATATGCGCGCTCGGCACCAGCTCGAAGATGTCGAGTCCGCGGGCGATCTCGGAGTTCACGATGAGGCCGTTGTACCAGTACACGGACCACGATCCGCCGGAGACGAGTTCCGTGGCGTTGACCGGACCGCGGTCGTGGTAGGCGATCTCGACCGGGTTGTTGATGTCGGTCCAGTCGAAGATCGAGATGCCGCCCTGGTACCAGCCCTGGACCATCACCTCACGGCCGGGGATGGGGATCAACGAGCCGTTGTGTGCGACGCAATTTTCCTGTGCGGTCTGCGCGGCGGGGATCTTGTAGTAGCTCTTGAACACCAGCCGCTGGCGGTCGACGATCTCGAAGAGGGCGTTCGCGCCCCACTCGGGGCGGTCCGTGTCGCGGCAGCGGGGCTGCGTGCCGCCGCCCCACTCGTCGGTGAAGAGCACCTTCGATCCGTCGTTGCTGAAGGTGGCCGAGTGCCAGAAGGCGAAGTTGGTGTCGGCGGCCGCGAAGACCCGGCGGGGATTCCTGACGTCGGTGATGTCGAGCAGGAGGCCGTAGCCACCGCAGGCGCCGCCGGCGAGACCCACCGCCGGGTACACCGTGATGTCATGGCATTGCGACGGGCCCGGTCGCGGCGTCGGGGCGGCAGCCGCTGCGGCCGCACCGGCTGCACCGCCACGTCCACCCCCGGCCCCGGGCTCGGGTGCACGGCGCGGCGGCGCGGTGAGGTCGTTGAAGATCCGCGGCGACGAGACGATTCTGGCCGCTGCGGGGTTCTTGATCGGGACCTGGATGACCTCGATGCGGAACAGCGCCGAGGTCGGATCCTCGGCGGGTGGGAGGTTCGAGCACCCGTCGAGCTCGGCCGCCGAGCGGACGGTGGCCGACCCCGACACGTAGACGTAGACGTGCTCGGTGTCCGCGGGGTCGTTGACGACGGTGTGCGTGTGCGAGCCGCGGCAGGTCTGGACCATGGCCAGGCGTTTGGGGTTCCGCATGTCGCTCACGTCGTAGATCCGGACGCCGCGCGCCCGGTCCGTGTTCACCGCACCGCTCGCGGGCTCCAGGGCGCAGTCGATGCGGCCCGTCGTGGCCTCGTGGGAGACGAACATCAGGTTCCCGACGATCGACACGTCGCTCTGCGAGCCCGGGCAGACGTACGAGCGCACGAGCTTCGGCGCCCGCGCATTGGCGATGTCCCAAACCTGGAACCCGCTGTAGTTCCCCTGGATGACGTAGTTCCCGGAGAACGCGAGGTCGGTGTTGGTGAGTCGGCGATCGCCCGGCAGGTCGGCGCGGAAGTCGTTGGACGGCTTGGTCGTCGAAATCATCCGCAGGTTCCAGATGGCTTCGCCGTGATCCCACCAGCCCGCCTTGAGGCCGACGCGGGGGTCGGGCTGCGGCGCGACGTCGGGGAAGGCGTAGCCCGCGGCGGTCGGTGCCGCGTGGGTCCCGCCGGAGGGCGACGAGGCGGCGCAACCGCCGAGGGCGAGGGCCGCGAGGATCGTGGCAGCGGATCGTGGGAGCGGGTGGTGTGGCACGTCGGACTCCGGGGTGGTGGGAGGGGACAGGGGGGCTACGGGCGTCGCGCGTCGCGGAGTCGCGCGGCGAGCATCAGCTTCATGCGGTCGATCTCGGTGATCTGGTCGACGTTCACGTCGGCGGCGAACTTGTAGACGTCCTCGTCGCGCGCGGCCCCGGCGGCCTGCAGCAGGGTCTCGACCATCGAGACCGCGCCTTCGTGATGCTGGATCATGAAGCGCAGGAAGAGGACGTCGAAGTCGATGCCGCGCGCCTGGCCGAGCGAGTCGAGCTGCGCGGGTGAGAGCATCCCGGCCATCATCGCGCCGTGGTCGTGGCCGCCGCCGTGCCCTGCGTGGGCGTCCGGGTCGGGCACGGGCCGTCCGCGGACGCGGAGCCAGCGTTGCATGAACGCGATCTCGTCGAGCTGGGCGACCTCGATGCGCGCGGCCAACCCCTGGACCGCCGCGCTGGCGCCGTGGGTGGGGGCCAGCCTGGCCATCACGACGGCCTGCGCGTGGTGGCCGATCATGCCCGTGATGAAATCCACGTCGGCCTGCACGTAGGGGGCGATCCCCCCATCGCGGCGCACGACCTCGGCCGGCGTGAGCGGCCGTTCACGGGCGGTGGACGCGCAGGCGGCGGACAGCAGGAGTGCAAGGGCTGAGAGCGGTCGGACCACGGACATCTGGACAGGTGCGAGGGGTGTGCAGGGAAGTTGCAGCGCGCGCCGGCTCAGTGCCAGCGCAGCGCGAGGATCGACGGCCAGCGCTCCGCGAGCGCCAGGGCCCGCTCGCGCCCGAGGACGCTGAGCGCCGTGGACAGCGCGTCGGCGCTCACCGCGTCGCTGGCGATCACGCTGACTGCGTCGCGGTGCGTGAGGGCCCACCCCGTCCGGGGGTCGATCACGTGGGAATACCGCTGCCCGGCGACCTCGACGAACTGCTCGCTGCTCCCGGAGGTGGAGAGGGCGGCGTTCACGAGATAGCGCGGCGGTTCCTGCTCGTCGTCCGTGACGATCTCCCAGCCCTCCGCGCCCGGCGGGGCGTCGCCGACGAGCACGTCGCCGCCCGCCTCGAGCAGCGCCCGTGTGATCCCGCGGGTGCGCAGCAGGTCGAAGGCCATTTGCAGGGCGTAGCCCTTGCCGATGCCGCCGAGGTCGAACTGCAGGCCGCTGGGGACCCGGGCCGCGCGTCGGGCGGTGTCGAGGGTGACGCGCTGCCATCCACCGCGGTCGAGGGCGGCGGCGACGGCCGCCGAGTCGGGGATCGTGCCGCGATCCCGGGCGGCGCGCCACAGCCGTGTCAGCGCGCCGATGGTGGGGTCGAAGGCGCCCTCGGACTCCCGCGCGACGTTGAGCGCCAGGGCCAGTGCCGTGAACAGGTCGTCGCTGATGGGGACCAGGGTGTCGCCGGCGGCGTGCTCGAGGAGACGCAGGTCGCTGTCCGGGCGATAGTCGCTCAGGGCGCCGTCGATGGCCGCGACGCGGTCGAACGCCGAGCGTGCCGCGATGCGGGCGCGCGACGAGTCGTCCGAGAACAGCACCATCCGCACCGGGACACCGAGATGCACCTCGGTGAAGGTGAAGCGGTGCTCTTGCGCGCGCGCGGGCAGGGCGGCGAGCGCGCAGAGGAGCGCGAGCACGAGCGGCATGCAGCACAGTCTAGTCCACCGCGCCCGACGCGTCGACTGCGGACCGTGTCCTTGACGCGATGCGCGATGCAGGGTATCTATTCGGAAGACAACTGAAGCCCGTGGTCATTTGCCGCCTATTGCAGCCACGTAAAAGAAATGCTAAAACGCGATCGCCCGGCGGCCCCCGCCGGGTTTTTTCGTTTCGGCAGGGGCCGTGCCCGATCCCCGCCGGAGCGATGCACGAACACTGCATGCACCGGGTGTCCGCAGGTGGCTGTCCACTCGCCCCTCGGTTCCCATGCTCCTCCCACACTACGAAGTCACCGGCCCGCCCCGCGCCCCGGTCACCGTCATTCTCGGTGGCATCAGCGCCAGCACCCACGTGTGCGCCACGCACACGGACCCCTCGCCCGGCTGGTGGGAGGGAATGGTGGGTCCGGGCCGTGCCATCGACACGCGCCGCCGCCGGGTGGTCTGCATCGCGGCGCTGGACGGTGGCGCGCGCACCGACGGCCGGCCCGCCCGCATGGTCTCCACGGCTGATCAGGCCGACGCGGTCGCCGCCGTGCTCGACGCGCTGCAGGTGCCGGTGGCCCGGGCCATCGTCGGGGCCTCCTACGGAGGGATGACGGCGCTGGCCTTCGGCGCACGCCATTCGGCGCGCGTGCGGCAGCTCGTCGTGTTCGGCGCCGCCCACGAGAGCGACCCCATGACCACCGCCCGGCGCGTCATCCAGCGACACATCGTGGAACTGGGCCTCGACAGCGGGGAGCCGACGCGCGCACTGCGCCTGGCCCGCGCGCTGGCCATGACCACCTACCGCAGCGCCCGGGAGTTCCGGGAGCGCTTTGACAGCGCACCGGTGGTGGCGGGCGGCGCGCTGCGCTTTCCCGTGGAGTCGTACCTGCTGCAGCGCGGCGCCGACTTTGCAGAGACCACGACCCCGGCGCGATTCCTCGCGCTGTCGCTGTCGGCCGACTGCCACCGCGTGACGCCGGCGCGCATCCGGGTGCCCACCACCCTGGTGGCCCTCGGCGAAGACGCCGTGGTGCCGCGCCATCAACTGGTGCTGCTCGGTGCGCAGCTCGGCGCACCGGCCACCCTCGTGGACCTGCCGTCGGTGTACGGCCACGACGCCTTTCTCCTGGAGACCGCGGCCGTGTCCGCGCTGCTCTCGACCGCCCTCACCTCACTCCGGACCGCCGCATGACCAGCACCTGCCCTGACCCGCTCTGTCCGCCGCCCGCGCCGTCCCCCACGCTCGCCGTGCGCGCCGGCATTGCCGACGGCCACGAGCACGGCGCCGTGGTCCCGCCGCTGCACCTGTCGGCCACCTTCGCCTTCGCCGGCTTCGACCAGAAGCGCACCTACGACTACACGCGTTCGGGCAACCCGACGCGGGCGCAGTTGGCCGAGGCGCTCGCCGCGCTGGAGGGCGGTGAGACGGGGATCGTCACCAGCACGGGGATGTCGGCGGTGTGGCTGGTGCTGCAGACGCTGCGACCCGGCGACGAGGTGATCGCCGCACACGACTGCTACGGCGGCACGCAGCGCCTGCTGCGCGCCCTGGCGGCCAAGGGCCACTGCACGCTGCGCTTCCTGGACCTGACCACGCCTGCGGGGCTGCGCAGCGTGGCGGCGTCGCGGGCACGGCTGGTGTGGGTGGAGACGCCCAGCAATCCGCTGCTGCGCATCACGGACCTGCGCGCCGTGCGGGAGGCGGCCACGGCCTGCGGTGCGCTGCTGGCGGTGGACAACACCTTCCTCTCCCCGGCGCTGCAGCGGCCGCTGGCGCTCGGCGCCGACGTGGTGGTGCACTCCACCACCAAGTACCTGAACGGGCACAGCGACGTGGTGGGCGGGGCCGTGGTCGCGGCGGACCGCGCCGTGGGCGAGGAGCTGGCGTGGTGGGCCAATGCCGCGGGGGTGACGGGTGCGCCGTTCGACGCGTACCTGGCGCTGCGCGGCCTGCGCACGCTGCACGCACGCTGGGACCATCACCTGGCCAACACGGCCCGCGTGGTGGAGGCACTGGGCGCGCACCCGGCCGTGGCGCGGGTGCACTACCCGGGCCTGGCCACGCATCCGGGGCACGCGGTGGCCTGCGCGCAGCAGCAGGGGTTCGGCGGCATCGTCAGTGCGGAGCTGCACGGGGGCGCTGCGGCGGCGCGCGCGGTGGTGGAGTCGTTGCGCTGCTTCACGCTGGCCGAGTCGCTGGGCGGTGTGGAGAGCCTGGTGGCGCACCCCGCGACGATGACGCACGCGTCGATGGATGCGGCGGCGCGCGCCGTGGCCGGGATCGGGGAGGGCCTGCTGCGGTTCTCGGTGGGCATCGAGGCGGCGGCCGACCTGGTCGCGGACCTGGCCCAGGCGCTGGACCGCGCGCCGCTGCGCATGGATCGCACGGCCACGGAGGTGGCCGCATGACCGGCGCCTATGCGGTGGCAGCGCGAGGTGGCGTGGACCGTGCCACTCCGGTGCTGACGGACGTGCTGCTGCTGGGGCCTGGTGCGGTGGGGTGCACGGTCCTGGAGCAACTCACGGCGGTCACGGCGGGCCGTGTGCGTGTGACGGGCGTGGTGGATCGCAGCGGGGCGCTGCTGGCAGCGGCGGGGCTGGACGCGGCAGCGGTGCAGGCGGTGGTGGCGCACAAGCGCCGGGGTGGTGCCCTGGCGGCGCTCCCGGGTGCCGTCGCGGGCCCGGCGCACCGTGCGCTGGGGCAGTTCCTGGCGTCCAGCGGCGGGGCCAAGCTGCTGATCGACACCACGGCGTCGGCGTCCACGCCCCTGCTGCTGCAGGCGTTCGCGGGGGACTGCGACGTGGTGCTGGCGAACAAACTGCCCCTGGTGGGGGACCGGGCGTCCCTGCGGGACATTGCCTCGACGGCGGCCATCCACGGACGGCGCCTGCGGTACGAGGCGACGGTCGGCGCCGGGTTGCCGGTCATCGACACCATCACGCGGCTCGAGGAGTCGGGGGACGTCATCCACAGCATCGAGGGTTGCCCGTCGGGCACGCTGGGGTACGTGTTCGCCGAGCTGGCGCGCGGGGTCGCGTTTTCGGCGGCGGTGCGCGGGGCGCACGCGGCGGGGTACACCGAGCCGGATCCGCGGCTGGACCTGTCGGGGGTGGACGTGGCGCGCAAGGCGTTGATCCTGGGCCGGTGCCTGGGCTTTGCGGGTGAGCTGACGGACATCGCCGTGGAGCCGCTGGTGCAGCCGGAGCCGGGCGCGGCGTCCGTGGACGAGTTTTTCGCGGCGCTCCCGTCGCTGGACGCGGCGTGGGCCGCGCGCACTGCGGCGGCGGCGGCGGACGGCGCGGTGCTCCGCTACCGGGTGCGCGTGACGGCGGGCGGCATCCAGGTGGGCGTGGTGCCTGTGCCACGGGGCGGTGTGCTGGGTGCGCTGGAGGGCACGGACAACCAGTTCGCGTTCACCACTGCGCGCTACGCTGATCGGCCGCTGGTGATCTCGGGCCCGGGGGCCGGGGCGCCGGTCACGGCCGCCGGGGTGGTGGGGGATGTGCTGGCCCTGCTACGTTGACGGGGACACTCACCCGTTCCCACTCCCATGCGCAAGACCTTTGTTGTGGCTGCGGCGCTCTGCGCCGCCCTCCCGCTCGCGGCACAGGCGCCTCGTTCCTTCGCTGCCGCCGACTACGACCGTGCTGCGCGGATGCTGGCCCCCGCCCTCAATGGTCTGGTGGTCGGCGGATCCGTCCAGGCCAACTGGCTGCCGGACGAGCGCTTCTGGTATCGGAACACGACGCTCGCGGGGAGCGAGATCGTCGTGATCGACCCGGCGCGCAAGCGCCGTGACGCGTGTCCGGCGGCGGCGGCGACCTGTGCGGGCGTGACGATTCCCACGGTGGCGGCCGGCGGCGGTGGCGGCCGGGGCGGCGGGCGTGGCGGGGCACCGGGGGGTGGCGTGGTGCGCGGCGCCCAAGGCGAGCCGGTGGTGCTCTCGCCCGACGGCACCATGGGCGCCTTCGTGCGCAACTGGAACCTCTGGGTGCGCGACGTGGGGACGGGCCAGGAGCGTGCGCTCACGACGGATGGCGTCGAGCACTTCGGCTACGCGACCGACAATGCCGGGTGGCGCACCACGCCCAACGCGATGGTGAAGTGGTCGCCGGACTCGCGGCGCCTGGCCACGCAGCAGCAGGACGAGCGCCAGGTCGGCGACATGTACCTGGTGAGCACCAACGTCGGCGCCCCGCGCCTGCGGCAGTGGAAGTACCCGCTGCCCGGCGATTCGGTGGTCGCGATGCTGCATCACGTGATCATCGACGTGCCCACGGGCCGCGTGGTGCGGTTGCAGCTCCCGCCGCAGTTCCACCGGGGGACGATCGGCGACGACATCACGATGGACGACTACCAGTGGAACGACGACGGCACGCAACTGGTGTTCGCCTCGACGGGTCGCGACCACAAGAACGCGATCATCCGCGTGGCGAACGCCGAGACCGGGACCGTGCGTGACGTGATGGAGGAAACCGTCGCCACGCACTTCGAGTCACGCACCGGGTGGCGCGTGCTGTGGGCGACGCACGAGCTGCTCTGGTACTCGCAGCGGGACGACTGGGGGCATCTGTACCTCTACGACCTGCAGACGGGCCGTCTCAAGCATCGGGTGACCAGTGGCGAGGGGCCGGTCACGCAGATCGTCCGGCTCGACGAGAAGTCCCGCACGGTGTGGTTCGCCGCCAACGGCCGGGAGCCGGGGCAGGACCCGTACTTCCGGCACTACTACAAGATCCGGCTGGACGGCAGGAACTACACGTCGCTGACACCCGACGACGGTGATCACGCGATGCAGTTGTCGCCGTCGGGCAAGTGGATCATCGACACCTGGTCGCACGCGACGCAGGCGCCCCAGGTGGTGCTGCGTGACGCGAACGGCAAGCTGGTGATGCCGTTGGAGCGGGCCGACATCTCGCGGCTGCTCGACACGGGCTGGAAGCCCCCGGTGCGCATCACGGTGAAGGCCGACGACGGGGTCACCGACCTGTACGGGATGATGTTCGTGCCGACCACGCTCGAGCCCGGCCGGACGTACCCGATCATCAATCAGGCGTACCCGGGTCCGCAAAGCGGCTCCGTCGGCGCACGCGCGTTCGCGGCGGCGCGTGGCGACCGGCAGGCCCTGGCCGAACTGGGCTTCGTGGTGGTCTCGATCGACGGGCGTGGAACGCCCGGGCGCTCGAAGTCCTTCCACGACAACTACTACGGGGCCATGGGGCGCGACAACACGCTCCCCGACCAGGTGGCCGGGATGAAGGACCTTGCGCGGCAGTATCCGTACATCGACATCGACAAGGCGGCGATGTGGGGGCACTCGGGGGGCGGCTTCATCACCGCGGGCGCGATGTTCCGGTATCCCGACTTCTTCAAGGTCGGCATCTCGGAGTCCGGCAACCACGATCAGCGCAACTACGAGGACGACTGGGGCGAGCGCTACCAGGGGCTGCTGATCCGCACGGACGGGACGGACAACTACGACGTCGAGGCGAATCAGAACCTGGCCGGGAACCTCAAGGGCAAGCTGCTGCTCGCACACGGCGGGATGGACAACAACGTGCCGCCGTACAACACGTATCTCGTGGTCGATGCGCTGATCAAGGCCAACAAGGACTTCGATCTGATCATCTTTCCGAACGCCGGCCACGGCTTTGGCGGGGACAGCAACTACATGATGCGTCGGCGCTGGGATTACTTCGTGCAGCACCTGCTCGGCGCGACCCCGCCGGGGGAGTGGGCGCCGCGCGCCGGTCAGTAGGCGCGTGCGGCGTGGGGTGGCCGCCCCGCGCCGCGTGTGCAACGCGCTGGTGCGGGGCGGCGCCTCACAGGTAGGGTGAGAACAGGCGCGCGATCCCGTCGCGCAGCTTGCGCGGGAGCGGGCGCGCGTCCATCGCGGCCAGCGTGATGCGCTCGCTGCGCGCGATGCGCTCCTCGATGAGCGGATGGAGGAGCGCCGCGAAGGCGGGGTCGAAGACCTCGACGTCCAGCTCGAAGTTGAGCCGCAGCGACCGGGGGTCCCAGTTCGTCGAGCCGATGAAGCTCCATGCGGCATCGACGACGAGCATCTTGGCGTGATCGAAGGGGGGCGCGGAGAGGTGCACCTCGCAGCCGGGTTGCAGCACCTGCCAGAGCATCGACGGCGTGGCCCAGCGCACGAGCGCGATGTTGCCGCGCCGGGGCAGGATGATCCGCACCCGGACGCCGCGCATCGCCGCGACCGCGAGGGCGGTGATCATCGGCTGGTCGGGCAGGAAGTACGGCGTGACGACGTCGATCGACTCACGCGCGCCGGTGATGGCACCGAGCAGGAGGTGCCGGGCCACGTCGATGTCGTCGTCGGGACCGTCGGTGACCGTGCGGGCCAGTGACCGTCCGGCGGGTTCCGCGACCGCGCGCCACGCGGACCCGTCGAGGATCTCCCGGGTGACGAAGGCCCAGTCCTCGACGAAGGTGTCCAGCAACTGTCCCACCAGGGGCCCCTCGACACGGAAGTGCACGTCGCGGGTGGCGCCGGGGCTGGGGGTCGCGAGCACGTGTCGCTGCCGGATGTTGATGCCGCCGGTGAAGGCCACGCGACCGTCGGTCACGAGGAGTTTGCGGTGGCTGCGCAGGTTGAAGAACGCGAGGCCGGCGCCACTCGCGAGCGGCAGGAACCGCGCGGTCCTCACGCCGGCCCGGCGCAGCGCCCGCGTGATCGGCGGCCAGCCGTAGTACGCGCCGATCCCGTCGACCAGCACGCGGACCTCGCACCCGCGCGCCGTGGCGCGGGCCAGCGCCTCCACGAAGGCGCGTCCCGAGGGGTCGTCGGCGAAGATGAAGGAGCTGAGGGCGACGGAGCGCTGGGCTGCGTCGATCGCCGCGAGCATGGCCGGGTAGGCGTGATCGCCGTCGATCAGCGGTGTGAGGTGATTCCCGGCCAGCAGGGGGCGCTTCGTGAGGCGTTCGCCCAGCGTGGCCAGCACGTCGAGCCCGCCGTGGCGCGGGAGATCGCTGCGTGCGGGGAGCGACGAGGCGCGCTGCTCGAGCGTCGTGGGCACTGCAATGCGCTGCTCGCGGAGACGGAGCGCGCGCCGGCGGATGCGGTTGATCCCGAGAAAGAGGTACAGCAGGACGCCCAGCCCGGGGAGCACCCAGATGAAGCCGGCCCACGTGAACGCCGCGCGCGAATCCCGCTTGTGCAGGATCACGTGTGCGCTCGCGATCAGGCTGGCCACCGCGAGCGCGGCGCCCAGCCAGAGGTCGTTCGGGTCGAGGAAGTGCCGCATGCCAGTTATACCATAACGCGCCGCCGCAGGTCACGACGGCGGCGTGGGCGTCCGGCCCGACGCCGGTGGATGCCGTGCACGTTGCGCGGGGCGTGCTCCGCCGGCGACGTTCCGGCATGGATCCGATCACCCACACGCTGACCGGCGCCGCCCTGGCGCGCGTCGGTCTCGATCGCCGCAGCCCTCGTGCGACCCTCACGCTGATCCTCGCCGCGAATGCCCCGGATATCGACATTGTGACGGGCTGGGTGGGTGGTGGGCACACCGCGCTCGCTCTTCGCCGCGGCTGGACGCACGGCCCGCTCGCGCTGGTGCTGCTGCCCTTCGCCGTCGCGGCGGTGGTGCTCGCGTGGGACCGCTGGGTCGCGCGGCGCGATCCGGCGCGCGCGCCGGTGGATGCGCGCTGGACACTGGTGCTCGCGGCCATCGGCGTGCTCAGCCACCCCGTGCTGGACTGGCTGAACACCTACGGGATCCGGCTGCTGATGCCCCTGAGCGGGCGCTGGTTCCATGGCGACGCGGTGTTCATCGTGGACCCGTGGCTCCTGGCGCTGCTCGGCCTCACGCTGGTGCTTGCGCGTCGACGCGGCAGCCGCCGGCCGGCCCGCGTGAGCGCCGTGCTCGCGCTGAGCTATGTTCTTGCGATGGTTGCGCTGAGCCCTGTCGCGGAGCGCCGGGCCATGGCGTACGCGACGGCGCAGGGCGCCGGCGAGGTGACCGAGGTGATGTACCAGCCGCTGCCCGCCACGCCGCATCGCGGGGCGCTCATCCTCGTCAGCCCCACGGCGTACCGCGCGGGGAGCTTCCACTGGTTCCGGACGCCGCAGGTCGTGTTCGAGGATGCCGTGCTCGCGCGCGGCGACTGGTCCACGCCGCGCGTGCAGCGCGCGCGGCAGCATCCCGACGCGCGGAACTTCCTGGTCTGGTCGCGCTACCCCTACGTGCGCGAGGAGTCGGACGGCACGGTGTTCTTCGGGGATGCGCGATTCCCCGAAGGACGGCTCACCCGCAGCCTGGGCGGCGTGCGCGTCGCGGGCGACTGAGCCGGCCGCGACGCGGTGCGGGCGTTGCTACGACGCGGCCTGGGGGGCTTCGTCGTCCGCGAGGTCCTCACCGGGCGTGATGCGCGCGATGCTGAACCCCGTGAAGCCGTAGATCGCCGCGATGACCGGGTTGATGAGATTGAGGAACGCATACGGCGCGTACACCATGGTCGGCACGCCGAGGGTGCCGGCCATGAACGCGCCGCAGGTGTTCCACGGGATCAGGGGCGAGGTGAGCGTCCCCGCGTCCTCGAGGGTCCGCGACAGGTTCTTCGCCGCCAGCCCGCGCCGCTTGAACTCGGCGCGGAACATCCGCCCGGGCAGGATGATCGCGATGTACTGGTCCGACGCGATCACGTTCATCCCGATCGAGGTGCCAATCGTCGCGAGGATGAGGCTGCCGGTGCCGCGGACCGAGCCGAGGATCGTCTGCGCGATGCGCTGCAGCATCTGCGTGGTCTCCATCACGGCGCCGAAGATCATCGCGCTCAGGATCAGCCAGATGGTCGTGAGCATCCCGCTCATGCCGCCCCGCGAGAGCAGGTCGTCGAGCGCCTCGTTCCCCGAGGCGGCGGTGTAGCCGTCGAACAGCACCGTCCACGCCCCCTTCAGCAGGGCGAGCGGTGCCGCGAGGTCGGTCTCGCCGACGAAGGCCAGCACGGCGTCGCGCTGGAACAGCACCGCGAACACGCAGCCCGTCAACGCGCCGATGAGCAGGGCGGGGAAGGCGGGCACCTTGCGGATCACCAGCGTCAGCACGAGCGCGGCCGGCAGCAGCGCGATCACGCTGATGTCGAACTGCGCGGCGAGGTTGGCCTGCATCCGCGCGATCTCCGGCGCGTCCGCGCCGCCCCCCATGGCAAGACCGAGCCCGGCGAAGAGCAGCAGCGCGAGGATGAAGCTCGGGATGGTCGTCCACATCATGTGACGGATGTGCGTGAACAGATCCGTTCCCGCCATTGTCGGTGCGAGGATCGTGGTGTCGGACAGCGGCGACATCTTGTCCCCGAGGTACGCGCCGCTGATGATGGCGCCGGCGGCCAGTCCCACGTTGAGCCCCTGGACAGTGGCGATCCCGATC
Organism: uncultured Gemmatimonadaceae bacterium; assembly: GCA_964430045.1. Classification (GTDB taxonomy): domain Bacteria; phylum Gemmatimonadota; class Gemmatimonadetes; order Gemmatimonadales; family Gemmatimonadaceae; genus DASRAP01. The sequence goes on along the minus strand of CAYSFN010000003.1, from coordinate 32,416 downwards.
AGGGCCACCCCCACGGTGCCCGCGGTCGTCCACGAGCTCCCCGTGGCCAGCGAGACCACCGCGCAGATCACGGCCGCGGTGGCGTAGAACCAGGTCGGCGAGATGATCGACAGCCCATACGAGATGAGCGTCGGCACGGTCCCGCTCAGGATCCACGCGCCGATCAGCGCGCCGACCATGAGGAGGATCAGGACGGCACCGGTCGAGAGCGAGATGCCGTGGACGATCCCGCGCTGCAGGGTCTCCCACGAGTACCCGTTGCGCATGCCCAGGGCGGCGCCGACCATCCCGGCGAGGATCAGAGCGAGCTGGTTCGGCCCCGAGCTCGAGGCGTCGCCGAACAGATACACCGACGTGGCGAGCAACGCGACGAGGACGACGACGGGGATCAGCGCTTCGCCGAGGCTCGGCGCGCGGGGCGTGGATGTGGTCATAGGTGGCGAAAGGTGCGAGCGCGCACGGTCGGTAGCAAGCGGGTGCCTCGGTGGTGTCTGCGGCGGGGGCTGGCTACCTGCGACGGCTTCACCGGACGCAGAGCACGGCCTGCTCGGCGTCCCCGGGCGCTGCCGGTGCGAGGGAGCGCGGTGGCGAACCGCCCGTCCCCAGCGTTGCGCGGCCGCCCTCGGCCGTCCACACGTCCAGCGTGGTCGGCCACGTCGGCCACGGGTCGAGGTCGGGAAAGTCGTCGGCGCCGGACGGGAGCGCCCAGCCATGACCGAGCGACGCACAGGCGCTCCGTGCCGAATCGAGCGTGTTCAGGACGACGAACCCGCTGTCGGCTCGCAGCGCCCAGTTCGTGCCGGCGGCGGCGCGTTCCTCGACGGGGATGCGCAGGGCAGCCGGGCGGGTCGTCACGGTGCTGCGGCCCTCATCCGCACACGCGCCGAGCACGATCACGAAGCAGGTGAACCGGGCGACGCGGATGAGCGGGTGAGGCATCAGCACCCGCGGCTGTGGAACCACACCGTCGGTGCACTGCGGGCGCCGTGCGCCTGCAGCCATCCGCGCGCCGTCGTTGGCGGGTCCGGGTCGTCCCCGCAGGGTGAACCGCGCAGGACCTCGACCTCGAACCACAGGGCGCCGTCGCGGTCCGCCGTCTTGGTGACCCGCACACTGGCCCCGGCCGCGACGGCCGCCGCCGCCGCGCCACCGGGGCTGGACGCAAGTCGTGGCGGGGCGGCGTCCGTCAGGTAGGCCAGCCCCTCGGCGACGAGCTGCGCGTACCAGACGAATCGTCCGGCCGTCGAGTCGGCGACCCAGGCGTCGCCGTCGTGGAGGCGTATGCGGTACCACCCGTCGGCGCGGCCCGTGACGATCACGGCCGACTCCTCGTAGCCCATCTCCAGCGTTGGCAGCGAATCGCGACGCGCACCACGGAGCACGCGGACCTCGAGCCCGTCGCAGCCTCCGGCGGGATGCTGCCGCCATGGCCGCACGGTCCGCAGCTCCCCGATGCGGGCACCGTTCGCTGCGTCGTGCAGCGGCACGGGGCGCGGCGGGGTGGGATCGCAGGCCCCCTCGCCGAAGATGCGTGGGAGCGTCAGCAGCCCGATGAGCGGGGAGGTTGCAGGCGTGGGCGCACCGCCCAGCAGGCCCGCGAGCGCGACGACGAGGAGACGCATGCCCGAATCCTAATCGCGGCGCGCGCGGGGTCGTGGGGCGCGTCGCGTGGGGCGGGCACCCGTGCGCGGCGTGTTGCCCGCGCGGCCGCGCGGCCGCAATTTCTTGCAGATGCGCCTCCGCCTCGCTGTCCTGCTGATCCTGCCTCCGTCACTGGCCTGTGGCCAGGCGTCCGACGGATGGCCCCAACATTCGCGTGAGCGCCCCGCGCCCCCACGCGGGGTGGCCCCGGTGCTGCGTGCGCCCGTCCCTGCGCCGCCGGGCGCGGCCATCCTCTTCGATGGGACGTCGCTCGATGCGTGGCGGAGCAGCGGTGGGTCCGGGGCTGCGCGCTGGGAGCTGCCGGGCGACGGCGTGATGGCCGTGCGGCCCGGGACCGGTGGCATCGAGACCACCGCCTCGTTCGGCGACGTGCACCTGCACGTCGAGTGGAGCGCCCCACAGGCCCCCACGGCGAGCGGACAGGACCGCGGGAACAGCGGTGTCTTTCTGATGGGGCGCTACGAAGTGCAGGTCCTGGACTCGTACGAGAGTGCCACGTACGCCGACGGGCAGGCGGGGGCGATCTACGGCCAGTACCCGCCGCGGGTGAACCTCTCCCAGCCCCCGGGCGAGTGGAACGCCTACGACATCGAGTTCCGTCGGCCGCGTTTCGGCGGCGATGGGTCCCTGCTCGCGCCGGCGCGGATGACCGTGCGGCACAATGGCGTGGTGATCCACGCCGACCAGCCGCTGCTGGGGCCCACCTCGCACATGGTGCGTGCGCCGTACGAGGCGCACGCGGACGCCCTGCCGATCTCCCTGCAGGACCACGGCGACCGCGTGCGGTTCCGCAACATCTGGGTGCGCGCGTTGCCGCCACTCGACGACGCGCCAGCCGCACCGGACGCGCGTGCGACCGACGCGGTGCTGGCGCGCGCCGCCGCACTGGCCGCCGGCTGGCAGTTCCGCCGCGCGATCGACGAGTACACGCGGGCGCTCGCCGCGCAGCGCGATGCCGACGCGATGCTGCTGCGCTGGCGCGGCCATCGCTGGCTTTCGGTCCGCGCGTTCGACGCGGCCGAGGCCGACCTGGCCCTGGCCGCGGGCTATGACCCGTCGAACTACGGTGCGTGGTACCATCTCGGCATCATCCACTTCATCAACGGCCGGTGGTCGAACGCGGCGGACGCGTTTCGGGCCGCGATGCCCCTGGCGCCCAATCCCGGCGAGTTCTCGGGCAGCACGGACTGGCTGTGGATGACCCTGATGCGCGCCGGTCGCACGCACGAGGCGACGGCGCTGCTGGACGACGCCCGGCGGCAGGTGGTCGCCCGCGCGGAGTTGACGCCGGTCGGCAACGCCTACGACACGCGGCTCCGGCTGTACCGCGGCGAGATCACCCCCGAGCAGGTCTTCACCGCGGCCGACACCGCCGCGACGCAGGTCGCGACGCTGAGCTACGGCGTGGGGAACTGGTACCTCGTGCGCGGCGACACGGTGCGTGCGCGTGACTGGTTCGAGCGCGCGGTCTGGAGCGGTGGCTGGGCCGCCTTCGGGGCGATCGTCGCCGAGGTGGAGCTGGAGCGGGCGAGGTGACGCATGGCACATGAGATCCGGCGCGTGCGGGCGGGCGACCTCGCGCTGATGCACCAACTGCTCCAGCTCTTCGGCGAGGCCTTCGATGACCTGGAGACGTATCGCGGCCGTCCTCCGAGCGCGGACTACCTCGCCCGACTGCTGGACACCGAGTCGTTCGTCGCCCTGGTGGCGCTCGAGCACGAGGCGGTCGTTGGCGGACTCGCGGCCTACGAGCTGCCGAAGTTCGAGCAGGAGCGCCGCGAGTACTACATCTACGACCTCGCCGTCTCGGCGGCGCACCGCCGCCGGGGGATCGCGACCGCATTGATCGACGCGCTCCGTGCGCACGCCGTGACGCGTGGCGCGTGGGTCATCTACGTCCAGGCCGACACCAGCCCCGAGGACGAGCCGGCGATCGCACTGTACTCCAGGCTGGGTGATCGCGAGGAGGTCCTGCACTTCGACATCGCGGTCGTGCCGGGAGGGGGTCGGCCGCCGGGCTGACCCCGCAGGACGGGGCCAGCACGGCCGACGCGGAGCGCGAACGCCGGACCGTGCGCGCCTAGTTCCGCCCCGCCGCCTGCCGTGCGACGTTGAGCGCGTTCTCCGCCGCGCCCGAGATGCCCGCGTCGCCGCCCCACGAGATGGTCACGAAGTCGAAGCCCTCGGCCAGGCGGGCGGCGACCGTTCCGGCACTCGTCGTCAGTCCGCACCGCACGTTGTTCGCCTTGCAGGCCGCGAGCACCTTCGCGATGGCCGCCACCACGTCCGGATGACTCCCCGGCACGCCGTACGACAGCGACAGGTCCGACGGACCGATGAAGATGGCACCGATCCCGGGCACCGAGGCGATCGATTCGATGTTCTCCACGCCGGTCACCGTCTCGATCTGCACGACGGCCAGGAGTTCACCCTGCGGGTCCAGCGGCCACGTGTCCGCCTTCTGCGAATAGTTCGGCACGCCCCAGACCCAGGCGGCGTTGCCCGGTGACGACCCGCGGATGCCCCGCGGCTCGGGCTGTGCGTCGCCGCGTGGCTGCGGATACCGCATCGAGCTGATTGCGTTCAGGGCTTCCTCACGCGTCTCCACGAAGGGGAACATCACGCCGTAGGCCCCGACGTCCAGCGCCTGCTTGGCGAGGAACTGGAGGTTCTCGCGCCCGTTCGCCGGCAACCGGACGATGGGCGTGACGTCCATCTGCGACGAGCCCTTGGCCACCACGCTCCGCACGTTCGTCATGCCCAGGATGAACTGCTGCAGGGTCTCGAAGTCCAGGGCATTGTGCTCCATGTCGATGATGATGAAGTCCAGTGCCGACGTGGCGAGCGCGCGGGCGTTCAGCAGCGAGAAATTGCCGGTGGCAAGGCCGAACACCGGTTTTCCCGACTCCAGCGTCTCGATCGTCCGGTTGAGTCGGCGCTCCTGTGCGGCGAGCGGCGAGAGCAGCGCCGCCTGAGCGGTGACGATGCCGCCGACCAGCAGCAGAGCGGCGCGGACGCGGAGCAGGCGTGAGAGCATGGCGAGATGACCGGGTGAAGGGTGTGGAGCATGCGCGTGGTCAATGTTAGCGCGGTGGAAAGCGGCCTGCCAGCTCAGGCGGCGTCGCTCGCGATCCACCGGCCTGTGTGCTAATATTGGCGTGCCTCTCTTCCCCGGGTCTGAGCCGATGTCGCTGCACGGAGCACAAGCCGGGCTGGGCGCCTGATGCGCCGATCCCCTCACCGCGCGTGGATCGCCTCCGGCATCGCGACGGTCCTGGCGGTCGTCGTCGCGGTCGTCGTGGACCACTGGTACGCCGAGCATCTGCGTGTCGAGTCGCGCGCCCAGACCCGCGTGGCGATGGCGCCCTACGCGCGTGGGCTGACCGGGGCCGTGGAGCGTCGCGTGGCGCTGCTCGTCGGGCTCCGCTCCTTCGCCGACTCACGCCCGACGCGGGCCTCGCTCGACGCGGAGTTTCCGTTCTTCGCGCAGGGCTCGCTGGTCGGCACCAGCGGCGTGGTCGCGCTGCAGTTCATCGAAGGCAGCCGCATCGTGATGACCTGGCCGATCGAGGGCAACGAACGTGCCCTGGGCTATGATCTCGCCACGGACCCCCGTCCGGTGCTCATCGCCGACGTCCACCGGGCGATCGCGTCGGGCACCCTCACCGTGACCGGCCCCATCAAGCTGGTCCAGGGCGGCGAGGGACTCCTGGTGCGGCAGCGCATCACGCTGCGCCCGGGGTTTCCCGACCTCGCCGCTGTGGTCCTGGACGTGCCCACCCTGGTGCGGGAGGCCGGGATCTCGGGGGGCGCGCCCGACATCAGCCTCGAAGTGCGCGATCGTGCCCAGCAGTGGTTCGGCGGCGACACGGCCGGGTCCGTGCGCGAGCCCGAGTCGATGCGCGTGAGCGTGCCCGACGGCGACTGGTCGCTGCTGGCCATGCCCCGTGGTGGATGGGACGCCGCGATCGCCGCACCGCTCGCGTCCGCACGGCGCACGGCCGCGGCCCTGGTGCTCATGATCGCGCTCCTGGGCTTCGTGCTCGGCGGTCGCGAGGAACGACTGGTGCGCAGAGCGGCGCACAGCGACACCCGGCTCGGGATCGCGCTGCGCGCGGGGCGGATGGGGGTGTTCGAGTTCGCGCCGGCCGCGGGCCGGTTCACGATCAGCGATGCCGCCGCGGGCACACTGGGCCTGCCGAACGGCGACGGCATCGACACGCTCGCGGACGTGCTCGACCGGGTGCACCCCGACGACCGCAGTGCGCTCGCCGGGCTGTTCGACGACGTGCGGCGCGGCGACCGCGACGAGATCCTCGCCGAATGCCGCGTGCGGCACCCCGATGGAGCGGTGCGATGGGTGCTCGCGATCGGCGAAGTCGAGCACGATGCGAATGGGCGCGGATCCCGGATGCTCGGCGTGCTGTCCGACATCACCGCGCGTCGTGCGATGGAGGACCGCGTCCGGCACGCCCAGCGGCTCGAGTCCGTGGCCACGCTCGCGGCGGGGGTCGCGCACGACTTCAACAACATGCTCGGGGCGATGGTCGGCTTCACGGAGCTGGCCTCGCATCGCGTCCGCACGCTCACCGACGCCGCCCAGCGCGACGCCATTCGTGCCGATCACGCGCAGGTGCTCCAGACCGCCGAGCGTGCGGCGGTCCTGACCGGCCAACTGCTGGCCTTCAGCCGCCAGCAGGAGACCGCACCCACGCGGATCGACGTGAGCGCGTCGCTGCATGCGCTGGAACCGATGCTGCGGCAGTTGCTGGGCGCGGAGCGGACGTACGAGTCGGCGCTGGCATCCGACCTCCCGGCGGTGCTCTGCGACGCGGGGCAGCTCACCCAGGTGATGCTCAACCTGATCGTGAACGCCCGCGACGCGATGCCGACCGGCGGCAGGGTGACGGTGCGCACCGTGCTCAGCGACGCCGCGACCGCGACGGACCAGACGACGGTTGCCGCCGGTCCGTGGGTCCGCATCGACGTCAGCGACACCGGGGCGGGCATTCCGCCGGAGGTCCTCAGCCGCATCTTCGAGCCGTACTACACCACCAAGGCGCAGGCCGGTGGGACCGGGCTGGGCCTGGCCGTCGTGTATGGTGCGGTCACGAATGCGAACGGCGTCGTCGTCGTGGAGAGCGTGGTCGGTGCGGGAACGACCTTCCGGGTGTACCTGCCGGCGGCGTCTCCGTCGCCGCGCTCGGTGGTCGCCGAGGCGTGACGCGACGCGTCATTCACCCCGGCAGCAGATCCGCGAACTCGAAGCGCCCCTCCCGGTGCACGCGCGCCCCGACCTGCACGGGGATCCGCGCCGCGAACCCCGGCCCGTCCACCACGCAGGTGTGGAACTCCCCGCGCTCGCCGCAGGGATCCACGTGGGCCGGCAATGCGGCGAGCAGGGCCGCGTCGTACCGCCGTCCCGCGAAGTCGGCACCGAGCTGGGTCGTGTCCACGCAGGTGAGGTAGGCCTCGTACGCCGACGCCACGTCCGCGGCCAGCGCGGCGGTGTCGCGCCCCCACAGCGGGAACAGCGGCGTCGCGCCCATCGTCCGGCACAGCGCCTCGCGGTAGCTCCGCACGTCCTCGAGGAACAGGTCGCCATGGGCGATGTGCCCGCAGGGCCCGACCGCGCGTTGCGCGCCGCCGAACGCTGCGACCCACGCGGCTTCGTAGGCGGCGTTGTCCGCGCCCACTGCCAGTGCGGCCTCGAACACCGGCAACCCCAGCGCTGCGCCCTGCGCGGCGAGGATGCTCCGGCGAATGCCGTGGATGCTGACGCGGTCGTACGCGGGCGTCACGCAGGTGAGCAGGCCGACCACGCGCCACGCCGGATCCGCCCGCAGTGCCGCGAGGGCCACGGTGCTGTCCTTGCCCCCGCTGAACGCGAGGAGGATGGGCGTGGGTGCGCTGGTGGACGCTGGCGGATCAGTCTTCGTCGCGCTGGACTGCACGGACACGGGGGCATCAGTGGGCATCGGCGAATACTGCCGCTAGACTCCATCGGTGTCCACTCGGCCGATGCCTGCTGACCACTCCCACTGCCGCCCTGCCGCCGCTCATCACGTGATGTCCCGATTTCGGAGCGTGTTCGCCGTTGCCGTGCTGCTCGGCGCGTGGTCTTCCCCGGCCGCTGCGCAGCAGCGCGCGCCCATCCCCGGTTCGGCAGTGGACATCGCGCTGCTGCCCGTCGCCGCCGGGAGCGTCACGCTGGGCGGGCACACGGTCCAGGTCGCGCCGTTCCTCGTCACGCGCACCGAGATCACCTGGGAGCAGTACGACGCCTACGCGCTCTCGACGCCCAGCGACGCGGACCGTGCACGCGGTGCCGACGCGGTGGCGCGACCCAGCAAGCCGTACGGCGCCCCGGACTACGGCTGGGGGCACAACGGGTTCGCCGCCATCTCCATCGCCTGGCAGGCCGCCGAGGCATACGCGGCGTGGCTGAGCGCCGTCACGGGTGCGCGCTGGCGCTTGCCGACCGAGGCCGAGTGGCAGTTGCTGGCTGATCGCTCGGGGTTCGAGGCGGCGCGTGTGGATGCCCTGGCGTGGCATGCCGGCAACAGCGCGGGGCGCACGCATCCGGTGGGGAGCAAGGCGCCCGACGCGCTGGGGCTGTTCGACCTCTTCGGCAATGCCGCCGAATGGGTGCGCACGTCGGACGGCGGGCACGTCACGCGCGGCGGGTCGTTCCGCGACGTGCCGTCGGCCGTGGGGCCTTCCGGGCGCGCGGTGCCCAGCGATCTGTGGAATGAGCGTGACCCGCAGATCCCGCCCAGCCGGTGGTGGTTGAGCGATGGGCCGTTCGTGGGGTTCCGTCTGGTGCGGGAGTTGTGATGCGGGGGCCCGTGTCTTGCGCAGGCAACTTGGCGCGCTCGCAGGTCGACGATCGATGGGTCCGGTCGGCGTCGTATCGATGACGCACGGCGCGGCGCCTGGCCGTAGGTTGCCGCGCATGCATTACCACGGTACTATCCATCGTATGCGGCGTCCCACGTCCCGGATCACGCGCCAGGGCCAGATCTCCGTTCCTGCGGAGGTCCGGCGGCAGCTTGGCCTTGGGCCGGGCAGCGTGCTGGAGTGGGAGGTGGAGGGCGATGTCGCGCGGGTGCGGCGGGGGCACGACAAGACCTTTGCGGATGCGCGCGCGGTCCTGTTCCCGGAAGGTCGGCCCGGGAGGCGCAGCCTGAAGGACATCGATCACGCGATCGCTGACGAGGTGCGTCGTCGCCATGCGCGCCATTGACACCAACGTACTCGTCCGGCTGCTGACGGGCGACGACGTGTCGCAGGCCAGCGTCGCAGAGCGCTACGTGGAGGACGGGGCATGGGTGTCGCTGCTGGTCCTGCTGGAAACGGTGTGGGCGCTGCGCGCCAGTTACGGGCGTGATGCCCATCAGCTCGGCGAGGTGATCGGGGTGCTCCTGGAGCACCGATCGCTGGTATTGCAGGATGCCGTGGTGGTGCAGCGTGCGTTGCAGGCGTTTCGTCGTCGGCCGCGGGTGGGGTTCGCGGACCATCTCATCCGCGAGGTTGCCCATCAGGCCGGGCACACGCCCTTGGGGACCTTCGACCGCGGGCTGGCCCGTGAAGCAGGGGTGGAACGACTCTCTGCGCGCTGATTCGCCACCTCATGTGCGGTGGTGCGCCGCGCTGGTTGGAGCATGGCTCGCGGTCCTGCTCCCCACGCTGCTCATGGCCCAGCGCGGCGCAGCGCCGCACGCCGCTGTCCGTGGTGCTGACGAATGATCTGTCGCGATGGGCGTTTCACGGTGTAGATCTTGACGAGATCGCGCTCGTCCGTGCTGCGGGTGGTGATGATTGCGCTGCCTTCGATGCGGAGCACCCGAACGCCGGCCGGAATGCGAGCGGTGCCAAGCAGGCGCCCCGTGGCGTCAACAATCCACCACAGGCTGCGCGACTCATCCGCCAGAACAGAATCGCCGGTCCAGATGATCTCGTTGCCTATCCGGTTGACAACGAACACCCCGCCTGAGCGGACACGGAGCGCGTCGGTGACACTGGTCAATTCCGGCCCTCCGCGCGCATGGGCCGGCATGGACGTCCAGGCTGGAGAGGTGCCGACGACAAACTCCGCCGTTCATCGAATTGCCGACTGGAGTCATTGGACGGGTCGAGCTACCTTCTTCTGCGTCGGCGCTGGAGGCACGAGGGCAGTGGGTGCGGGGTGCGAGGTGGATGACGACGAATCGGTCGTGACCCGCTGCACGGTGGCACGCGGCGGGAGCCGCCGCCAGAACCACTGACACGTGCGCAGTCACTGCATATCACAAGCCGAGTGGTGTCGAAACATGCGAGTATCCTCGCGGGTCGTCTCGTCCATCTGGTGTGTGCTGCTTGTGTCGTCGATCGTACAGGCACAACCCGAGCGCGCGTACAGATCCGAGCGCGCTGAGCGTGCGGTCGCTCTGGCTGCGCTCGAGGAAGTCTGCTCGGCGGAACGAATCGTGGTCGGGGTCTATACGAGCTGTGCGCACCTCTTTCCGCCAAAGCAGATCTCGAGTGAAGCCGTGATCCTCCCACCGAGTGACGGAGTGGATCGATCAGATCGAGAAGGCAGCCAGTCCGTGTCCACTGACGCGTTTCAGTGCACCCCCGGCACCCGGTACTTCACCACCACCGGTACGTCGTCCGCATCAGGGATCACCACCCGCACATGATCGTGGCCCTGCAGCACCCGGACGCGCGGCGGAAAGTCCACCTCGCCCAGCAGTGCGCCGTCGGGCATCGCGGCCAGGAGGCTCACTTGTCCGAAGGTGGTCTCGTGTGAGTCGCCGCCGATGCGCAGCAGCTCGACCGGTCGCAGTGGTGTTGTGGCGCGGGCAGGGCGGGTGGTGGTGATGACCACCGTGTCATCGCGTTCGGTGCGTGTGGTCTGGCTGGCAGCAACGGCGGGGAGGAGGGCAACGAGCGACAGGAGGGCGCGGGTGGCGTGCATCGTCAGCAGGGCTCCGGTCAGTGTCTCAATCTGCGAGTGCGGGGACGTGCAGACCTCTCACCCCGCCACCACCCGCACCAGCACCTCGCTCGGGAAGTACAGCGCCCGCAGCAGTCCCTGCACCACGCGCGACTCGCTCATCCGCAGGTAGCCGCGGTGCACTTCGAGCGCAGACAACGCCGGCCATGGCTGCGGCAGCCCGTCCGGCCCGCGCCGCGCGTCGAGTGCCTCCCACAGCGCGTGCCACACTGCGCGCTGCTCGGCGGGCAGGTACTGCGCCAGCGCGGGCTGCAAGGACGCGGCCGCCGTGTCGTGCGCGAAAGCAGGCAGCGTGAGGAAGTACGCTACGAATCCCGCTGTGCCCGGCACCATCGCCTCTGCACGCGTCAGGCGCGACACGGCGTCGCCATTCGCGCAGAACCCTTCCGGCACAACCAGTACCATCCAAGCCTCGGCCGCCATTTCGGCGAAGTGCTCCGTGTCGTTCGTGGCAGCGTAGGTCGTCGGCGCCGGGGCCACCACGGTCGCCAGCACCGCCTTGGCCTCTCGCGGCAGGTTGTGCTTGACCAGGTGCGCCAGCTCGTGCAGCTCGATCTCCTCGGTGAGCTGTATGGGTGACAGCAGGATCGCGTTGAGGTGCAGCAGCGCCTTGCCCGCCACATCCATTCCGGCCACGAAGAGACGGCCTCCCCCCGCTCCAGGAAGCAATTGGTCCAGCCGCGGGTCGCGGCGCGCGAGGTACCCGGCCGCCATGGCGCCGTCGTCTCCCGTCGCGCCCGGTTCGATGAGGCTGCCGTGCGTCCGGGCCGGTGCCTTGAGGTTCGCCACGTCGAACAGCGTGCTGGCCGTGGGCAGGCCGATGATGACGCCGAGGCTGAGCAGGCGGAGGGTGCGATGGCGCATAGTTGGGTATGATGCGGCGTGGGGGGCGGGCTGTCCAGTCGGCGCGCCACGCCGATGAACCGCTGGGTGGGACGGCGTGGCTGTCGAAAGGGCCAAGCGGGAAACGCCGAAGAACAGCAGGTCAGCGCTCTGAGCTGCCATGGCTTACCGGGTCAGATATCGGGGGCCGAGGTTGTCCGCGTGCTGCGGTGATGCACAGAGCGGGATCTACCGCACCACGCCCGCCTCCTTCCCCACGCTCATCGGTGTCGGGCGGCCTGCACGGTGCAGCTGCACCCCACTATCGGGGCGCGGCCCGATCGGATGGCCGCTGCCGATGCGAATGTAGGTCGTCTGCTCCTCGGTCGCCAGCATCAAGGTGTCGTTGCGGACCGCCCACGCCATGCAATGACGGGCGATGCACAGGTCGTCCGGCGAGAAGGACGAACCCTCGTACCACTTGCGCGTGGTGGGTGACGCGATGCCCAGACCGCGGAGCGGACCGCTGACAGTGCCGTCTGACGCCAGCACCATCGTGTCGCCCCAACCGAGCCACGGGTGCACCTGCACCCAGGCACCCTCGAGCCGAGCGCCGGGTTCGGTCGCTGCCGCATGCTCCTGCTGTGTGGAGGGGTCCGCGCACACGGTCAACAGGAACAGGACGCCCGGCGGCATCCAGAGGTGCCGCTGCCACCTGCTCACCGGTTCCTCCCGTCGACGCGCGACAGCATCCAGCGCTCAAGCGCCGGGCTTCCGTCGGGCGCATCGCGCAGCCCAAGGATGAAGTCGCCAGTGACCTGCGCCAGCCGCAGCCCCGCAGGCAGCGTGAGGTCCGCGATCCATTCACCACGCCGCGAGAAGATGGTGTACGATGCCGCGTGCTCGTGCGGGTAGCGAAAGCGTTCCACCCAGAGCTCGCCGCGGTCGCTGATGAGCAGCCCGGTGAACATCGGCTCCGAGCGGGGCACTGCGGCCCCGCTGAGCTCCGCTCGCAGACGCGCCGAGTCGTTGGGTCCGAGGGCTGCCTTGAGCGACGCATCCAGTGCGCGCCGCACCTGTGGTGCCGCGACCGCGCGTCGGCTCCACGGCAGGCGCACGACGGCGGATATGCGATGATCGACCGCGTTTACGACGAGCACCGAGTCCCACTCCGAGTCGCCGTAGGCGATCAGGCCGGTCCCGGCTGCGTAGTGTGAACGCGGCGCCAACGGGGGAACTCCGCTGAACGTCAGGGGTCGGCCTTCGAGCGTCGCGGGATAGCCGATCAGCGGTGTCCCGGGGAGCCGCGCGAGTGGTACGAGAGAGCCGGTCGGGTCGCTGTACACCCCAAGCGTCACGGAGTCACGCAGCACGGCGTCGCTGCGGAGCGCGAGCGGCCTGAACCCTCCGATGAGCACCATGAGCTCCTGCCCGCTGGCGGTGGCCAGCGGCACGAAGCCGGTGGCCCCGTGCTGCGAGACCGGCAAGTCGCTGGTCCGGGCGACGCGTCCATCGGATCGCACGACCGTCAGCTTGCGTCGGCCGGGGGGTTGCTCGATGATCAGCGCCGAGTCGCCGACGGTGGTGAGCGTACTCGCGGGACTCGACAGCTCACTGGGCCCCTCGCCGGGTCGTGCCACGCGGACCGCACGCGTCGCTCCCGGTGCCAGGTGCCACAGCTCCCGTTCGCGCGAGCCGAGCAGGAACACGGCACCCGAACTGGTCTGTCGCGGGGTCGGGTTGCTGAGGATCGCCTCGGCGAAGGCCCGTGGCCAGACCTGTGCCGCCGGGTCGGGGCGGACGCTCCACTGCGGCCGACTCTGGGCGGGCAGGGTGGTGGCGAAGAGGCATGCGGCGAGGAGTGACCTGCGGGCACCGTGGGGTTTGGTGACGCGCCGCCAAACCCCACTCCACTCACTCACCGCCACCGGGTGCAGTGCTGCAGTTGCCACAGCCCTCGAGCAAGGTGCATACACACCAGTTGAAATGCTCCTGGGTGTCCGGGCAGTAATAGCGGCAGTTCTCGCAGGAGGATCCGGAAACGTTGTGGCATGTCATCTGGCCGTTGTGCAACGTTCCGGGGCAGCCGCATGATGCACCGACGCAGGCCTCTGCTGACGAGGGTGATGTACTCGAGCTGAGTACGACCACGCTTGCTCCGAGGAGCGCAGTTCTGAGCAAAGGGCGAAACATCAGGTCACCCCCATGAACTTACTGTCAGGTAGCGAGAATTCCGCACTGCTTGGCAAACTAGCTAACGAGCCTGCGTTGGTCTTGTCAAGGGTTGCTCTTCGGGCACTTCCAAGCGCATTTCAAAGACACGGCGCCAGCAACGGAGCCTGAAGAAGAACCGAAGGGGACTCGAGCGCAAGATGGCTTGGGGTCGCCCAGTCGGCGCGGTGGCCGAGGGCCTGAGATCACTCCGCTTCGGGCCCCACCTGCTGACCCCTCTGGATTGGTGCCGATTCTCCGGCGGATCTGGCGCCGATGAGCAATGGATGCAACCAAAGCTGCTTCTGCTGCCGCTCGGCAGCACCAACCGCAGCGGCCACGAGCCGACCACCGTAGACGATGTGAAGTGGCCTCGATTTGATGGACACCGCTACGCCCCCGATATTCGGGGGATGGAGGTGGGGGATGACCAAGATGCGACGGGCGTTTACGCCCGAGTTCAAGCAGGAAGCGGTGCGCCAAGTGGTGGAGCAGGGACGCGCCGTGAGCGAGGTCGCGCGTGACCTGGCGATTCGTCCCGAGCAGCTGCGGGGGTGGAAGCAGCGATTGATCGCGCAAGGCGCCGTCGCGCTCCCCGGCCGCGTCGAGTCCGCCGAGGCCGAGGTGCGTCGGCGGCGGCGTGAGCTGGCGGTGCTGCGGCAGGAGCCCGAATTCTTGGGAAAAGCGGCGGCGTTCTTCGCGAAAGGGGCCGCGCGAGGTCCGCCGTGATCGCGCGGCATCGCGGCGCGTATCCCCTGCCCCTGATGTGCCGCGTCCTGGCGGTGTCGCGCGCCGGCTTTCATGCGTGGACGACGCGCGGCCGCCCACCACGCGCGCCGGAGGATGTGGCGCTCACCATGCGTATGGTCGCGCCGCATCGGCGCGCCCGGAACGCGTACGGCGCGCGGAGGCACCAGTGCGAGCTCGCCGCGACCGGCGCGCATCATTCGCGCCGCCGCATCCAGCGGCTGATGCACGCGGCGGGCTGCGTGGCGGTGCAGACCAAGCGGTGGCGCCCGACGGGGCGCGCGGCGGAGTCGGCGACGCGCGCGGCGAACGTGCTGAATCGCGCGTTCACCGTCGCCGCGCCGAATCGCGTGTGGGCCGCCGATCTGACGTACGGCTGGACCCAGGAGGGCGGGCTCTTTGTTGCCGTGGTGCTGGACCTCTGCTCGCGCCGCGTGGGCGGCTGGGCAACGAGCACGACGCCGGATCAGCACGTTGCCTTGGTGGCGTGGCGCCGCGCGGTCGCGGTGCGACAGCCGCCCCCCGGGCTCATCCATCACTCGGATCGCGGGAGCACGTACGTGAGTGGCGCCTACCAAGCCGCGCTCGCGGCCGTGCAGGCGGTCCCGAGTCTGAGCCGCGCGGGCAACTGCTGGGACAACGCCGTCGTGGAAAGCTGCTTTGCGACGCTCAAGCAGGGCCTCGTACCCCGGCAGGGGTGGGCGACGCGGAGCAGCCTGACGCGCGCGCTGGTGGATTACATCGACGGGTGGTACAATCCCGAGCGACGGCACTCGCATCTCGGCTATGTGAGTCCAATCGCGTTTGAAGCGCAGCTACCAACAGCGGCGTAACTAGGTGTCCATTTTATCGCGGCCACTTCAATGTATTCGCTTAGCACATCGCCTTCTGGTACACGAGGAGCACCGTCACGCTGTCGTCGGTGATCAACGATGCGACGGTCTGTCCGTCTGCGAGGCGGTGGTCGAGTACGCTGTCTTTGCTGCCCGAAACTGCGTGGCACCCGACGTGGGTGAATGACAGGATGCCGATGAGCAGCATGGACAAGCGACATCGGCTCATGGCGTGACGCGGTGACGAGAGGCGCATCAAGGCGACATCCAGTGATCAGTCGGACGTGTGCCAGTAGCACTCGTCTGTGGAGATGGTAAACTTCTTGATTTTTGTTTGCACGGACATGTTGGCGCCATCCTCTTTGGTGACCACTAATGAGAGTGTCCGCGAGGAAAGTGGCCCTCTTCCCTGAAAATTGGTCCAGCTTGCCTCTCGGAATAGGCGATGCGATGTTCGAGGCCTGACGCTCGGGCGACCGAGCAGGAGGCATTTGATGCGGAAGAGCAAGTTCACGCCGGAGCAGATCTTGCAGGCGCTCCGAGTCATCCGGACGGCGGGCCATCCACGTGCTGTGACAGCTGCCGACATTGCGCGGACGTCCGAGCAGAATCGGAGGGCCGCGCAGCGAATGTGGAAGTCGGAGCGGTTCCCGGCCTTCTCGACGTTCATGGTCGATCCTCTGGGCCGCCTCTGGATGGAGGACTATGTTCCGCCGAACGACCGGGGACCGAACGATCCCAATGTATGGACCGTGTTCGATCCGATGGGGCGGATGATTGGGCGCCTCGACATGCCCCGCCGCCATCAAGGGCGACTGGCCATGGTCGTGGAGTTCGGTGCCGACGAGCTGCAGTGGACGTATCAGGACAACGACGGCTTCACGTACTTGAGCTTCCGTCGCATCGAGCCGGTGCGACCATAGCTTGCCACTGACGCTGGGGAAGCTCAGACAGGACACACTCTGCCCACTGCTCCGATGCCCAGCCCGCTGGTTCGCCTCCGTTGCGCCGTCACGACAGCCGGTGCGATCATCGCGTGCACCGCGCCGCCCGCCGACTCGGACCGCGTCCCACAGGCCACTGGTGGGGTGGCGCCACTCGGCGCGGCTCTCTGGTCCGTTGGCGATGGCAGCGACCCTTCGCAACTGTTCGCCAACGTCACCGGCGCCGTGGTACTGCGCAACGGTTCTGTCCTGGTGGCCGAAGCCTCCACCCGCAGCATCCGCGTGTACGACTCCACCGGAACGCTCACGGCGCGGCGTGGGCGCGCCGGTGCGGGGCCGGGCGAGTTCGCGTCACTGTCGCGTGTGCTGCCATACCGTGGCGACTCGGTGCTTGCCGTGGATCTGCGCGCCCGGCGGGCCGTGGTGCTGGTGCCCGACGGCCGCCATGTTCGCACCCTGCCACCACCGCCGGCGCTCCACGACAGCGGTGCATCGCGGCGGCTCACGCCTGTCGGCAGCGCCGGCGACGGCTCCGTGTTCTACCAGACCCGTGCCGCGATCGGCTCGGCGGCGGCGAGTCGGCACCTGCGCTACGAGGAGCGCGTCGTTCGCGTGCGTGCCCGGGAGGAGGCTGCCCCGGAGCCGGTGCTGCGCGTGCCGGGCATCCTGGCGTACGAGGGACCGTACGGCGAGAGCGGCGCCGTTCCCTTTGGGGGCGAGACGCTTGTCGCGGTCACGGACTCCCTGCTGCTGGTGGTGCGACCGGAGGGCTCGACCGTCGAGGTCCATGCGTTCGACGGCGTGCTGCTCCGGCGCATCGCGATTCCGGCTTCGGTCCTGCCGCTGTCGGAGGCAGCGCGCAGCGCCGAACGGGCGCGGCTGCTCGCCGACATCGCCCGCAGCCACGACGGTGTGCCCGAGCGCTTCGTCGCAGGGCGTCGCCGGGCCATCGAAGCCATGCAGCTTCCGGACTCCCTGCCGCTGGTGCAGCACCTGGTGGCTGACCACCGCGGCGCCTTCGTGCTCGAGCTCTCCGTGCCGCCGGTCGCGGAGGGTGCCACCCCACTGTCAGTCCGCGCGCTGGCCTTCGATGCGCAGGGAGAACTGACCGCGTCGTTCACCTTGCCGCCGGGGGCCAGCGTGCTCGGCGTCGGTGCCGGTCGTCTGGTGCTCCTGCAGCGCGACGAGCTCGGTGTCGAGCGGGTGACCGTCCACCGGCTGCCCAGCGGCGGCTGAGCGGACGTGGGCGGTGGCGCCGTGAGGCATATGGCGCAACCCGTCCCCCGGTGACACTTTAGGCGGACATCCCTCACGCCACCCTGATGCCAGACTTCTCCCTCTCCCGCCGCGACTTCACCAGGACGGCCGCCCTCGCGGGCGCCGGGTTTCTGCTCACTCCGCGCGTGGCCCGCGCCGTGCCGCTGCCCGGCGAGCGGGCACCCCTGCTGCGCATCGGCGTGGTGGGCTGCGGCGGGCGCGGCACGGGCGCGGCACGCGACATCATGCGCGCCGGTGACGACGACATCGTGCTCGTGGCCATGGGCGACCTCTTCCCGGACCGGCTCAAGAGCGCGCAGGAGAACCTCGCGCGGCTGGCCGCCGAGAACCCGGGCATTGCCGCCAAGTACAAGGTGACGCCGGAGATGAGCTTCACGGGCCTGGACGCCTACCAGAAGGTGCTGGCCACCGACATCGACCTGGTGATCCTGGCCACGCCGCCGGGCTTCCGGCCCATGCACCTGGAGGCGGCCATCACCGCCGGCAAGCACGTGTTCGCCGAGAAACCCGTGGCGGTGGACCCGGCGGGCGTGCGGCGCGTGATCGCGGCGGCGCGGGTGGCCGAGCAGCGGAAGCTGGCGATCGTCGCGGGCACGCAGCGGCGGCACGACCCGGCGTACGTGGATGTGATCGGCCGCGTGCACGACGGTGCCATTGGCGAGGTCATGACGGGGCAGGTGTTCTGGAACCAGGGTGGCCTGTGGAACCGCGACCGGGAGCCCGAGTGGACCGACACCGAGTGGCAGTTGCGCAACTGGCTGTACCTGGCCTGGCTCTCGGGCGATCATATCGTGGAGCAGCACATCCACAACATCGACGTGGCCAACTGGATGATCGGGGGGCACCCGGTGCGCGCCACCGGCGTGGGTGGCCGGCAGCAGCGCACGGACCCCAGGTACGGGCACATCTTCGACCACTTCATGGTGGACTTCGAGTACGCCGACGGTCGGCACGTGACGTCCATGTGCCGCCAGATCGACGGCTCGGCCAACTTCGTCGGCGAGCGCTTCCAGGGGAGCAAGGGGCACACCGACGCCAGCAAGACCATCACGACGGCCGCGTCCAAGTACACCTACGAGGGCCCCACGCCCAACCCGTTCGTGAACGAGCACACCGACCTGCTGGCGTCGATCCGCGCGGGCCGGCCGCTCAACGAGGGTGTGCGGGTGGCCGAGTCGACGCTGAGCGCGATCATGGGCCGCGAGGCGGCGTACACGGGGCAGACCATCACCTGGGACGAGCTGCTGAACGCGCCGCAGGACCTGACGCCGCCCAGCGTGGCGTTCGGGGCGATGGTGGTGCCGCCGGTGCCGATGCCCGGACGCACCAAGCTGGTGCGGACCTACGACACGGGCTGGTGAGCGTGGATCGTCGCGATTTCGTGCGCGCGGCGGCACTTGGCGTGGCCGCGTCGGCCGTGCCGGGTGCGGCTGCCGGGGCCATGGCCGAGGGTGTCGCTGATGTCGCGGCGTCTGCGGGTGGCGCGGCGCGCGGCGCCCCGTGGGGGCTGCGCTATGCGCCGCACTTCGGCATGTTCCGCGCGCACGCCGGCGGGAACGACGTGGTGGCCGAGCTGGAGTTCATGGCCGGGGAGGGCTTCACCGCGCTGGAGGACAACGGGATGAAGGGCCGCACCGTGGAGGTGCAGGAGCGCATTGCGCAGACCATGGCGCGGCTGGGGATGACCATGGGTGTGTTCGTGGCGCACACCATTGGCTGGAGCGACGCCAACCTGACGAGCGGCAACGCCGAGAAGCGCGAGGTGTTCCTGCGCGAGATCCGCGAGTCGGTGGAGGTGGCCAAGCGCGTGAACGCGCGCTGGATGACCGTGGTGCCGGGCCTGATGGACGGGCGGCTGCCGCTGGAGTATCAGACCGCCAACGTGGTGGAGACGCTGCAGCGCGCGTGCGAGATCATCGCGCCGCACGGGTTGGTGATGGTGCTGGAGCCGTTGAACACCATTCGGGACCACCCGGGGCAGTTCCTGCAGCGGATTCCGCAGGCGTACCTGGTCTGCAAGGCGGTGGGCAGTCCGAGTTGCAAGATCCTGTTCGACGTGTACCACCAGCAGATCACCGAGGGGAACCTGATCCCGAACATGGACCGTGCGTGGGATGAGGTGGCGTATGTGCAGGTGGGGGACAATCCGGGACGGCGGGAGCCGACCACCGGGGAGATCAACTACGTGAACGTGTTCCGGCATTTGAAGGGGAAGGGGTACGAGGGGATCGTGGGGATGGAGCACGGGAACTCGCAGCCGGGGCGGGAAGGGGAGCGGCGGGTGATCGACGCGTACCGGGGGGTGGATGGGTAGGGTGGGCAGTCTGCTTCGCGCGGCGGCGTTCACCGGACTCGACGTGAGTGTCCGGTTCCATCGTCGGCAAACCACCGCCGCCGCGGCGATGACAATGCGTTCACGCTCGAGATCACCGTCGAGCGGCGCCGGTCTCTGACCGGGGCGCTGGTGGCGGAGCTGTCGGGTGCGGTCGCCGCGCTCTTCAGAGTCGACCGCGCGCCCGCCCGCTTGACCGTGCGCGCCGACCTGGAGGCGGCAGGTCGAAGCCCTCGTGTGGATCGACTGACGTTCGATTTCGCCAACTCGGCGCCCGGGGACTACACGCTGACGGTCACCATCATCGACCGCGTCAGCGCGGAGCGCGTCTCGCGGAGGAGTGTCTTCACCATTGCGAGGTGATGCGGACGACAGACCCGCCACCGGCGCGGTGCCCGGCCACGCGCCCGCCTCACATCGTCGCCACATCCAGCACGAACCGGTACCGCACGTCCGATCGCAGCATCCGCTCCCACGCTGCATTCACCTGCGACATCGGGATCAGCTCGATGTCCGCACCGATCCGGTGCTCGGCGCAAAAGTCCAGCATTGCCTGCGTCTCCGCGATGCCGCCGATCAGCGAGCCGGCGATCGCGCGGCGGCGCATCACCATCGAGAACACCGTGGGCGAGGGATGCGGCTCGGACGGCGCGCCCACGAGCACCAGCGTGCCGTCGCGTCGCAGCGTGTGCAGCAGCGGGTCCAGCGCGTGCGACACCGACACCGTGTCGATGATGAGGTCCAGCGAGCGGGCGGCAGCCGCCATCGCGTCAGCGTCGCGCGAGATCACCGTCCGCGCGGCACCGAGCCGCGCGGCGTCGGCCACCTTGGCCGGCGACGTCGTGAACAGCGTGACTTCGGCGCCCATCGCGGCGGCGAGCTTCACCGCCATATGGCCCAGGCCGCCCAGGCCGTTCACGCCCACGCGCACGCCCGGGCCCGCCTTCCAGTGGCGCAGGGGTGAGTACGTGGTGATGCCCGCGCAGAGCAGCGGCGCCGTGCTGGCCAGATCCACCCCGGCCGGCATCCGCAGCACGAACCGGTGGTTCACCACGATGGTGTCGGAGTAGCCGCCGTACGTGGGGCGACCCGTCTCCTGCTCGACGCCCATGTAGGTGCCGGTCGACCCGGTGTCGCAGTAGTTCTCGAGGCCCGCCGAGCACGAGGCGCAGGTGCGGCAACTGTCCACCAGGCAGCCCACCCCCACGAGGTCGCCGACCCGGAAGTCCGTGACGGCCGAGCCGACGGCTGCGACGGCGCCGACGATCTCGTGCCCGGGCACCGCAGGGTATGGCGTCTCGCCCCACTCGCCGCGCGCGAAGTGCACGTCCGAGTGGCAGATGCCGCAGAACCTGATGGCGATCCGCACGTCGTTGGCGCCGACGTCGCGCCGTGCAAAGGACCACGGTGCGAGCGGATCGGTGGGGCTGGGCGCAGCCCAGGCACGGGCGGGGATCATGGCAGATTCGGCGCTGGAGGGGAGGCGAACGGTGCCCGCAATGTACGTTCCGCGCATCGTGGTGCGCTGTTACATTCGGGTCTCCTCCCCCTCGACCCTTTATATGCATGTCCTGCATCGACTGCCATCTCACGTACATCGCCGCGGGGGTCGTGCCGATGCTGGTGCGGCCGTGAGCACACGCCGAGCGCAGCGCATGGCGATCGCGCTGTGCGGTGCGGCGCTCCTGATGGCCTGCGCGCCCGATGCCCCGGCGCGCACGTCACCCGAGCTCGTGCTCCGTGACTCGGTGATCGTCATCGACACCGCGGCCACCCCCATTGCGCCACCGACGGCGCTGGTGGTCACGGTGGGCGGCACCATCTACCTGGCCGACCGCGCTGCGGGCGCTGTACTGGTCGTGGACGGCGAGGGCACCGTCACGCAGCGCATTGGTCGTCGCGGCCGCGGGCCGGGCGAATGGTCGCAGGGCCCGGGGACGATGCTGCTCGACGGCGATTCGGCGCTCATTGTCAACGATGGTGCCCGTGCGGTGCGCCTGTCGCTGCCGAGTGGACGCGTCAGCGCCGAGCGCACATCGCCCGGTGGACTGGCGGCGGTGCGTGCGGCCGACGGCGGACGCGTGTGGTACAACGTGGTGCGGGAGGACCAGCGCACCGTGCTGGCGGCGGCGTCGTCGTGGAGTGATTCGCTGCGTTTCCGGGGCCCGTTTCCCGGGCACCTCGCGGGGAGGCCTGCCCTGCAGATGATGTTCAGCACGCTGGCCGTGCTGGCGTGGCGCGGCGACTCGGTGGTGGTGGCCATCGAAGGGGTGGACTCGCTGTACGTGTGGCCGGGTGCGGGCGGTGTGGGACGCACGGTGCCGCTGCCTGCGGGGCGTCGGCGTGGCGCCAGGCTGGACCTGCTGCTGGGACTCAATGTCGACGATCCGGCGTCGTTCGCCACGGTGGTGCATCAGCCGTCGCAGCCGTGGGCCGTTGCGCGCGTGGGCCAGAGCGACACGGTGGCGGTACTGCACTACGACCTGGCACAGGTGGAGCACCGGATGACGGCGCGCCTGTACGTGTCGCTCGTGGACCTGGCCAGCGGCCGTGCCTGCGTGGACGCGGCGGTGCCCGTGCCGGCGGACCCGTTGCCCGCGGCGTGGCTCAGCGGCCGCACACTGTCGGTGGCCACGCAGGAGGACGACGCGGCAGGTGCGGTGCGGACCATCGTGCGGCGTTGGGCGCTGCGCGGGGAGGGCTGTGCCTGGCAGTGAGGGGGGCGAAGGGCGCGTTCGTCGTGGGCAGGGCGCGGACGACGCGGCGCCGGTGCGGGAGAGCCCCGGGTTGCTCCGAGAATGGGTTGCGAGCATCTTCGGGTGATCCGCTGCCTGAACCTCGATCACTGCCGCCGACCATGCCGCCTGCCGACCTGCTCCGCACCCTGCAGTCCCGCTTCGACGCACACCCTGCGCGGCACCGGGGCCTCACGTGGGCCGACGTGCTCGACCGCCTCAAGGGCAACGCGGCCGCGCTCAAGTCATTGCAGCAGATGGAGGACAGCGGCGGCGAGCCCGACGTGATCGGTACGGAGCGCGGCCGCGTGGTGTTCTGCGACTGCAGCGCGGAGAGTCCCGCCGGGCGCCGCAGCCTGTGTTACGACCGCGAGGCACTGGACGCGCGCAAGGAGGCCAAGCCGCGCGGTTCGGCGCTGGACGAGGCCATCGCGATGGGCATCGCGCTGCTCACCGAGGCGCAGTACCACGCGCTGCAGGCGCTGGGCGACTTCGACCTCAGGACCTCGAGCTGGGTGCTGACACCCGCCGATCTGCGCACCAGGGGCGGGGCCTTGTTCGGCGACAAGCGCTACGGGCGTACATTCATCTACCACAACGGCGCGCAGTCGTATTACGCGGCGCGGGGGTTCCGGGGACGGCTGTCGGTGTGAGTCGAAACGCGGACTTACCATCCCATCAATTCTCATGCACTACGTCGTCGCCTTCATGCAGGTGCTCGCCGCGTCCGCGAGCGAACCGCTGCGGCTGACCGCACCGGAGCGTGTGGTCATGCCGCGCGCGGTGGGTGCCGGCTTCAGTCAGCCAGTCCGCATGATCATGCGGGACGACGGGGCAGGCTACCTGCTCGATGTGCGCGACGCGGCCGTGTACCGGGTTGCGCGTGGCACACGCATTGCCGCGCGGATCGGGCGGGTGGGGGCCGGCCCCGGGGAGTTCGAGCGCCCCGGGGGCATTGGCGTGCTCGCAGACACTTTGTGGGTCGCTGATGTCCGCCTGCGACGGTTCACCCGGTTCGACGGGACCGGCAAGACGCTCGAGACCCAGCAGATCCTGCTGCCGCCGCTGCCACGGCCGTACGTGTCGTCGATGGCGTGGGCGCTGCTGCGCGATGGACAGGCGATCGGTCAGACGGCCGTTGCGGGCCCCTCGGATTCGCCGAACGCTCCCGATGCGCGGCTGATCCGCTTTACGGTGGGGACCAGCCAGCTCGACAGTTCCGTTCGCCTGTCCGTTCGGAATGCCAATCGGACGCACCAGTCCAGCGGTGGTGGAGTCCATATCACGCAGCCGCTGAGCGATGCCACGCTCTGGGCAGCGGCACTCGATGGAAGCGGATATGTGGTCGTGGACCGGCCCGCGGCCGGATCGGCAGACGCCGGGACGATCAGGGTGGATTGGTATGATGCATCCGGTCAGCGTGCCCGGCAGTACCAGGTCGCCTACGGCCCGACCCGCACTCCCAGTGGGACCCGGGAACGGTTTCAGGCCGCCTTTTCTTCCAGGGTCCCCATCAAGATCGACCCTGCGTTGTGGTTCGTCCCTGAGTTCCTGCCGCCGGTGACCGCCATCGTGCTGGCGTCGGACCGCAGCCTCTGGCTGCGACGCGAAGCAGAGGGACGGAAAGTGGTCGAGTGGCTGCGCATCGAGTTGGCGACCGGCACCGTCGGGCGGGTGGAGTTGCCCGCGTCGTCGTCCGTGCTGGAGTCGCGTGGCCAGTGGGTGTGGGTCGCCGAGGAGGATGATGACGAGCCGGTCGTGACCCGCTACACCGTGGCGCGCGGTGGTCGGTAGCCGTCGCTCAGCGACGGCACCGACCGCACCGCGCGCGGGGCCACCCCTACTGCGCCCCGACCCTGGCCGCTCCCGCGCCCTTCACGTGCACGTCCAGCCACGCCAGCCAGCGCCCCCACAGGTCGAGGTCGCTCTGGATGGTGTAGAACCAGTGGTCCTCGTGATGGTACAGGTAGAGGGCCGCCGTCTTGCCCAGCCCCTGCAGGGCGGCGTACATCCGCTGCGACGAGAGCACGGTGGTGCCGGCGTTCTGGTCCTCGAAGGAGTGGTACAGCAGCAGCGCCCCCGCGACGTTGTCGGCCCGCAGGAACGGCGACATGTCGAGATAGGTGGCCTGGGCCTCGAAGAAGTTGCGGCGCTCGCTCTGGAAGCCGAAGGGCGTGAGCGTGCGGTTGTACATGCCGTCGCCCGCGAGGCCGGCCTTGAAGTCGGGCATCAGCGACATCGCGTTGACGGTGCTGAACGCGCCGTAGCTGTGCCCGCCGATCGACATCCTGTCGCGGTCCACGAAGCCCGAGTCCACCACGGCGTCGAGGACGGCGCGCAGGTTCTCGACCAGGTCGCGGGTGTAGTTGTCGTTCATGCGCCCCGAGTCGCCGAAGATGGGGACGTCGGGCTCGATGTGCACGTATCCGTGCGCCACGAACAGCCTGGTGCTCACCGAGGGACGCGCCGAGGGCAGGAGCGGGTACCGGTTGATGTTGGTGGCGTGGCGTGAACGGGCGTAGGCGTCGGCGGTCGCGTACTCGCGCGGGTAGAACCAGATGAGCCCCGGCAGCTTCGTGCCGGGACGCCAGTCGCGGGGCAGGGTGACGTCCACCCAGAACGGCACGCCGTCGCGGGGGCGCGTCACCTGGAATCGCTTGCGAATGGCACCGCCGACCTCGGGCGCGGCGTCCACGTTCTGCGTGAGCTTGCGGGGCGATGCGCCCGCCGACACCAGCCAGACGTCGGGAACGACGCTGGGCGATTCGCGCAGGACGACGAACTGCGCGAGGTCCGCGTCGATGGGCGCGATGAGTTCTTCGTGCAGGTCGGCCGGACTGTCGAGCACGCGCGTGCGGGTCGCGGTGCTGATGTCGAGCTTGTCGGTCCACGGGCGCGGGGCGTGCCGGTGCCAGTCGGCGCCGGGCGCGCGGGTGCCGGCAACGAGCACGCTGCGCTGATCACGCGCGAGCACGACGTACGCGGTGCCCCCCACCGTGCGGGTGAGCAGCGTGCCGCTGGTGGAGTCGCTGCCGCCGCCGGTGAGCGAGACGCCGCGGGGCAGGGTGTGGCGCTGCGCGGGGTCGGCCACGCGCTGTGCGTAGGTGCTGCCGCTGTCGGCGTAGAACAGCGTGCTGCTGTCCGTGCTGTAGCGCGGGGTGGCGAGCTGGCGCCCGCCACGCAGCAGGATCGTCGTGTCACCGGGGCCGAAGGGTGGGTTCCAGCGCACCAGCCGCGACTCCGCAGGCGCGGGCTGATTGCCGGCGGCGCTGCCGGTGGCCACGGTCTGCAGGTAGAGGAGCCCTGGGCCGACGGGGTTCCACTGCACGTTGCGCCAGGTGGTGTCCACGGCACCCGCGCGTGCGCCGCCCGCGGCGCCGGGGCCGGGGCCACCGCCGCGGCCCGTTTCGCGCAGCGGGGTGTCGCTGAGCTTCGTCAGCACGCGGCCGCTGCGGTCCCACAGCTCCTGCACCGTGCCGAACGCGCTGACCGGCACGAGGTACGAGAACGGCTCCACCACGCGCGTCACGCGCAGGTGTGCGCCGTCGTGTGCGGCGTCGAGCGCACGGATCATCGCGGGCGCGCCGACCTCGGTCACCCGGCGCGTGCGCACGTCGATGAGCGCGGCCTGGCCGGTGGCGTGCCAGGAGAGCAGCGCCTTGTCGTGCGGATCCTCGAGCAGGTCGAAGTGCACCGGCTGCGGGACCGCGCGCGACTCGGTGAGGCGCACCTGCGGCCCGTCGAGCGCACCTCGTGCGTCGCGCACGGGCTGCGCCGCGCGCCGCGCCGGGACGAGGACCGCGACGACCTGCTGCCCGTCGCCGGTGAAGGAGAGGGCGGTGACCATCGTCGCCAGGAGCGGACGGTCGCTGAGGCGGGTCGAGCGGCCCGACGCGACGTCGACGACGTACGCGAAGCTGGCGGTCTCGAAGTTGGCGATGTAGGCGACGTGCCGGCCACTGGGCGACCAGATGGGTGCCGTGATGGACGCCCCGCGCGGTGTCTCGAGGACGCGCAGGTCACCGCTGCGCGGGTCCACCAGCGTGAGGCCGGACCGCGTGCTCGTCGTCAGCGTGCGTGCCCGGTTGGCGTAGGCGTCCAGCACGAGGCCGCCGAGGTAGATGCGCGGGGCGCTGTTGACGGCGATGTCCGACCGGTCCGTGCCGGTGGCCCGCAGGAACCAGCGCCCGTCGGGGCTCTGTTCACTGAAGGCGATGTCCACGCGCGGCGTGGTCATGATCTCGGCGACGCGCGACGGCGGCTGCACGTAGCGCTCGGTCCGCAGGACCTGCTGCGGGTCCCACGGGCCGGTCGTTGCGCCCGGCTGGGCGCCGGCCGATGCCGCGGCGACGGCGAGGAGCGGCAGCAGATGACGGACGGTCGACAGCGGCATCAGGGACTCCGGGAGTAAAGGCAATGGGCCACCGGACTACGCGTGGGCGGCGGGTGGCGTTGCCCGATGGGCGCGCCGGATGCCGGGAGACGTGACGGCGGATAGCGACGCGATCGTTACGTTGGCGCTGTTCCGCCCGGGTGCGCTGCGCGTTTGGTTACAAGGTTCTGCCGCGATGATCGTCCCTCACGCCCCCCATGTCGACCGTACTCAGCGCGCTGCTCTCCGGACTGGGCCTCTTCTTCGTGGGGGTCAAGCTGATCCCGACCCACCTGCGGCAGATGACGGGTCGCGAGGTGCGCAACCGCGTGGCGACGCTGGTCGATCATCCGTGGCGCGGTCCGGTGGTGGGGCTGGTCTCGGGGGCCGCGACGCAGAGCACGAACGTCGTGACGTTCATCATGACCAGCCTGCAGTCGGCCGGCCTGATCGACGTGCGCCGGGCGATGCCGGTGATCATCTGGGCCAACGTCGGGACGTCGGTGCTGGTGATGGTCGCGACGGTGGACATCCGGGTGGCCGTGTCGATGCTGCTCGCCGTGGTCGGCCTCGCCTACTACCTCGACGTGGACCGGTCGAGCCGCTTTCGGCATCTCGCCGGTGCGCTGCTGGGCGTGGCGCTGCTCTTTCTGGGACTGCAACTGATCAAGGGCGGTGCGGCGCCGCTCCAGGAGATGGCGTCGGTCCACGAGGCGCTGCAGCGCGCGAGTGCGTGGTGGGGCGCGCTCTTCCTCGTCGGCGCGCTGGTGACGGCGGTGCTGCAGTCGTCGGGGACCGTGTCGGCGATCGCCGCGACGATGACGTCGGTGGGCCTGCTGTCGATGGAGCAGACCGTCCTCATCATCTATGGGGCGTCGGTGGGGTCGGCGATCAGCCTGTGGTTCCTCAGCGCGGCGCTGCACGGGGTCGGCCGCCAGCTCGTCGTCCTGCAGGTCCTGTTCAAGGGGATCGCGGCCGTGGCGATGCTCCTGCTCCTGTGGCTCGAGCTGTCCGCCGGCGTGCCGCTGATCATTGCGCTGGTGGGCACGATCGGCGGCAACCCCGGGGTCCAGGCCGCCTGGGTCTTCCTGATCTTCCAGCTTGCCGGGGCGGCGATCCTCACCGTGTTCTTCGACCCCATCCATCGCCTGATGCAGCGGTGGTCACCGGTCAGCCGGCAGGAGGAATTGTCGCGGCCCCAGTACCTGTATGCGCAGGCCGTCGCCGATGTCACGTCGGCGATGGTCCTGGTGGAGCGCGAGCAGCAACGGCTGGTGCAACGGCTCCCCGACGCGCTGTCGACGGCGGAGCGTGACGCGGCGCTGCCGCCGCGCGAGCCCGCGGACCTGCTGCTGGCGGCGAATCGCGCGGTCACCGGCGCGATCGGCGAGTTCGTCACGACGCTGCTGGACCGGAACGCCGATCAGGGGGCGCTGGATCGGCTGCTCGGCCTGCAGGCGCGGAATCGCGTGCTGGCCGACCTCGGGGTGGAAGTGCACCGGTTCGACCGGCTCGTGGCGAGCGTGGACTCCGAGGATGCGGCGGCGCTGATCGACGCGCTGGTGGAGTCGCTGCACTTCGTCCTGATGACGTTGTCGAGTGCGCTGATGCCGGACGGGGAGGACGACGCGGCGATGCTGCGCGAGATGACCGCGGATCGGAGCAGCCTGATGGATGGGGTGCGCACGCGGCTGTTGTCGGACGGGCAGGCCCTGCCGCTCGTCGCGCGCGAGCGGTTGTACGAGGCCACCAGCGTGTTCGAGCGGCTCATCTGGCTGGTGCGCCGGTACGTGCAATGAGCGGAAGTATCCGGCGGACAGTCGCGCGGCGCCCGCTACCGTGGAACGACCCGCACCACCTCCGCGACCTGGAACCCCAGGAACGTCTCGCGCGTGGCGGCCATCAGCCACGGCCCCACCTGCACGCCGTAGAACCGGTCGAGGCGCTCGGACCAGCGGCGCGTCCCGGACGCCGGGTCCCACTGCTCGATGATGGTGTCGAAGACCTTGTCAGGGTCCTCGATGCGTGCCGCGGTGCGCCCGTCGCCGAGGTCGCGCGACGCACCCATGCCCTCGAACCAGCGCTCGCCGGGGGCCAGCCCCACGATCCAGACCATGTCCTCGGCGTCCGTCCAGATCGCCAGCACCATCGGGGACGGCGGGTTGGTCTGTGACGGGAAGGTGGGCTCCGTGTAGCGCGGGAACCACGACGCCGTGAGCGGGATCGTCGCCTCGAGGTCACCCGGGGCGCGCCACTTCTGCAGTTCCAGCCGCTGTTGCGTGCGCGCCGACCAGAACCCGCCGTCCGCCGCGGGCGCGAACACCCGGTGGCGGCTCTCCTGCGTCTGCGGCGATCCGGGCTCGCCGAACTCGCCGAGCAGGCTGCCGTCGCGCGCGACATGCAGCATCGCGGGGGCGACCGAGAAATCGCCGGTGCTGATGACGAAGCTGCCGTCGCGCAATTCCATCAGCGAATACGGGCGGTGCTGCCACGGGACGGTGCGCAGGAACGCATCCGGCGCCGCGACGAACGTCATCTGCCGCGTGCCCATGTCGAAGATCATCGCGGTGTCGCCGGTGGCGTACACCATCTCGGCGGCGCGGAACTCCTGCGGGCCCGAGCCTTCGCGCCCCAGCGTGCGCAGGTAGCGCCCGGCGCTGTCGAAGAGGCGGGGCAGTTTCTCGCCGGTGCCCCAGGGCGTGGTGACCACGTGGTACGCGCCCGCGAGGCGCGGTGTCATCAGCGGGACGCTTTCGAGGGCGCCGTCGCCGACGGTGGACGAAAACCGCACGACCGGCTGGAGGGTGAAGCGCTCGCCCGACGGTGGCGCGACGTCACTGCGCCCGCAGGAGGCGCCGACCAGGGCCGCGCACACGAGACGCGCGGCCCTCGCGCGGCACCGGTGCACGGTCACCTGGCGGCGCCTCCCAGCATCGCGTCCCGTCTGGCCTTGAACTCGGTGCCGGCCTTCCACTCGGGCCACTGCGGCATCTGCGACACCATCCAGCCCACCCGGAACAGCAGCCGGGTGTCCTCCACCGCGCCGGCGAGGTCCCAGTCGGGCTTCACCTCGTCACTGGGCTTGTGGTAGTCGTTGACGAGGTACTCGCCGCGCTTGATCTCGCCGTAGTTGGCGTCCTTGCCGATGTACTCCATGCCGCTGCCCGTGTAGAGCGCGGGCACGCCGACCTTGGCGAACTCGAAGTGATCGGAGCGGTAGTAGTAGCCCTTCTCGGGTTCGGCGTCGGGACGCACGGTACGCTGCTCGCGCCGGGCGAGTTGCAGGACGACGTCGTCGAGCGTGGAGTTGCCGAGGCCGATGACCTCGAGGTCGCTGGTGCGGCCCCACTGGTTGATGCCGTCCATGTTGATGTTCGCGACGGTCCTGGCCAGTGGATACAGCGGGTTGGCGGCGTAGTAGCGTGCGCCCAGCAGCCCCTTCTCCTCGGCGGTCACCGCGAGGAACAGGATGCTGCGCTCGGGCCTGGGCTCCAGCGTGCTGTAGGCCTTGGCGATCTCCAGCAGCGTCGCCGTCCCCGAGGCGTTGTCCAGCGCCCCGTTCGAGATGTTGTCACCGCTGGCCAGGGGGTCGATGCCCAAGTGGTCCCAGTGGGCGGTGTAGATCACGACCTCGTCGGGCGCGGTGGCCCCGTCGAGCCTGGCCAGCACGTTGCGGGACTGCACGCGCCGGGAGCTGATGTCGATGCGGAAGTCCGCCGTCGCGCCGAGCGGCTCGGGCCGGAAGTCCGGCGAGGCGGCGGCGGCGTGGAGTGCGGCGAAGTCCTTGCCGGCCGCGGCAAAGAGCTCCTGCGTCTTCTCCAGCGACAGCCAGCCCTCGACGGGCACCCGCGTGTTCTCGCCGCTCTGCACGATGTCGAACTGCTCGCGCGAGAACGAGCCCTCGACCACGGAGTAGCCGTAGCCGGCGGGGATGGTCTCGTGGACGATGAGCACGGCCGCCGCGCCCTTCTCGGTGGCGATCTCGTACTTGTAGGTCCAGCGCCCGTAGTAGGTCATCGCCGACCCCTTGAACATCGCCGGGTCCTGCTCGGCGCTGCCCGCGATGCGCACCGGCGGGTCATTGACGAGCATGATGACCGTCTTGCCGCGCACGTCCACGTCCTTGTAGTCGTCCCAGCCGTACTCGGGCGCGACGATCCCGTAGCCGACGAAGACCACGTCGGACCCGCTGACCGTCGTGCGGGCCCGCGCGTGGCGCGAACTGGCCACGTAGTCCTGCGGGAAGCGCATCGCGACGCGCTTCCCGCCCACGGAGAAGCTCGCCGTGGGCTTCGACGTGTAGCCGATCAGCTCGACGTTCTGGATGTAGGTGCCGTCCGGATTGCCCGGGGCGAGCCCCATGTCGCGGAACGCGGCCTCGAGGTAGGCGACGGTCTTGTCCTCACCGGGGGTGCCGGGTGCGCGCCCTTCCATCGAGTCGGCGGCGAGGTCGTTGATGCGCTGCAGCATCGCGGCCGCCGTGATGCGGTCGGCGGCGGCGGTCACCCCGGGCGCGTAGGCGTCCGGGGTGGTGTCGCGCCCGCTGCAGGCGGCGAGGAGCGCGGTGAGAGCGAGAACGGCGGGGACGCTGCGCATGGGTCATTCACGTGTGGCACGCGGAGCCCGCGTGCGTTCAGGACAGTCCGATGATCGCGCCATCCGGCGCCACGGACATGCCCTCTGCGGCCGGGACCCTGGGGAGACCGGGCATCGTCATGATGTCACCTGCGCGTGCCACGACGAAGCCAGCCCCTGCGGACCCGTAGACGTCGGTGATGGTGATGCGGAAGCCGGTCGGCGTCCCCACCTTCGCGGGGTCGTCCGTGAAGGAGTACTGCGTCTTGGCGATGCAGACCGGCGTCTCCCCCATCCCGATACTACTGAGGTACGCAATACTGCGCTCCGCCGCTGGACTGTAGTCCACGCCGTCGCCGCCGTACACGCGCTGCACCACGGTCTCGATCTTGTCCTTGATGGGGCGGGCCACGTCGTAGAGCGGGGCGTAGTGGCTGCCACCCGCCGCCAGCGCGGCCATCACCGCGTGGGCCAGTGCCTCGCCGCCGGCGCCGCCGCGGGCCCACACGTCGGTGAACACCGCGGTCACGCCGATGGACGCGGCGTAGTCGAGCACCATCGCGACCTCGGCGTCGGTGTCGTGCAGGATGCGGTTCAGCGCGACGAGGACCGGCACCCCGAACTGCCGCACGTTGCGCACATGCCGCTCGAGGTGCGGCAGCCCGCGTTCCAGGGCCGCCGTGTCCTCGACGGTGAGCTGCGCCTTGTCGGCGCCGCCCTGCATCTTCAGCGAGCGGATGGTCGCGACCAGCACCGCGACCTCGGGCGTGAGGCCCCCGGCACGGCACTTGATGTCGAAGAACTTCTCGGCGCCCAGGTCGCTGCCGAACCCCGCCTCGGTCACGACCACGTCGCCCAGGGCGAGGGCGGTGCGGGTGGCGACCACCGAATTGCAGCCGTGCGCGAT
>CAYSFN010000002.1:50202-53178 GCA_964430045.1 uncultured Gemmatimonadaceae bacterium | reverse complement strand
CCGCCGCGTTCCCGGGAGTTCCTTCGGGGTCGGTGACCAAGCCAACCAGCTCATCGCCGACGATTTCGTTGGCGTCTCGGCGAGGGAACGCACTCTCGTCGCTCACCTTCGGCATGGCGGTGTCTCCCCTTCGTCGATCTCCCCCGGAAGTCTAGCCACGTCGTCGAACTGAACCCCTGAACCCCCGATTCGAGCTGCACGCCGAGACGAGATGGAGCACGTCGCTTTGTCCCGCCTCCGAGCCGCTCGGCTCCCGCTGGCACGCCGGTTCGCGTGCCTTCGACTCCCATCCAGGAGGTGCCGCCATGGCACAGCTCACCGTCCACACGTCCGGCCCCGAGAACCGGGTGCAGCGCCACTACACCGTGACCCTGCACCTCGAGCCGGCCCCGACCACCGCCGTCGGCGACGCGCTCGCTGACGTGATCGCGCTGCCCGAGTCGGTCACCCGCAAGGTCTCGCTCTGGTTCACCGAGGACGAGTACGCGTCCTTCAAGCGCGACCGGGCCGGCGAGGCGCAGGTCAAGCTGCAGGCCAGCCGCCGGCTCGCCAAGCTCCTCGCCCGGGAGATCCCGTTCCCGTTCCGGACCACCGACTGGGACGCCGAGCTCCAGCGTGAGCAGCTCGTCCGGGTGAACGTCGAGCGCGCCGAGAACGGTCGGGTCATCTCCTGCAAGGTGGCCCGTTGAGCAATCCGACCTCCGAGGTCTTGGTCGTCCCCAAGCCGGGCTTTGTCCCGAAGGGGGCGACCAAGACGAGCGCTAGGGACTACAGCGGCTTCCCTCGCTGCATCGCGTGTGGTCGCTCGACCACGCGAGCCGACTGCCGAGGCAAGGACCACCACGTCGACCCTTCGGGCGAGTGTTGTGTGGGGATGCTCGTGATCTCCGCCACGTGGGAGCCCCGATCGTTCGAGTCGGACGCGCTGCTCGACGGTGACGGGATGGCGAGCAGCGAATGGGCGGTCTGCCCCACCTGCGCGCAGGAGACGACGATCCGACACCACGCGGCCGAGGAGGCCACATGACCATCTGGACCGATGCCTCCGAGTTCCGAGCCGGCGACATCATCGTCGCCAGCTCCGGGCTCGGTCGCGCCCTGAAGACCATCCGAAACATCGAGGTGTACGGCTCCGGCTCCGTCCGGCTCTCGACCTTTCCCGGCGAGGCGGTCGTGCTGCACCCGAGGGGCGACCAGCCCATTCGCTTCGAGCGGTACCGACCCGAGCGCCTGATCGCGATGCGCAACCTCGCCGAGATGAAGCGAGCCATCCACGGCGGCACCGTCAACACCGACGGTTCCGAGGGCCCCGGCACCAAGGTCCTGGTCCGCAACTGGGTCTACCCGGCGCTCTCCGGCGTCCGCGAGGTGCTGATCGCCCGGAGCACGCAGTGGTGCCTTTCGTTCCCCGACGGGCACCCGCGGCAGAGCGACGGTGAGGGCTCATGGCTCGACGTCCCCTCGGCCTCGCGATGCACGTTCGTCGATAACGCCTGCACGATCATGCGCGACCCCGAGTGGGGCGACCTCACCCCGTTCTGCACCATCGAGATCCTGGAGACCTGAACCATGTCCACGACCGCCCAGTACGCCTGGATCATCGACACCGACGACATCGGTGGCGAGCCGTCCGCCATCGGCAAGTCCGGCCCTCGCAACGCTCCCGACGAGCTGACCTCCCGACTTGCCCGGGGCGAGGGCGAGCACTTCGAGCTCTACGACGACGACTACGAGCTGTACTACACGGGTCGACTCGTCGCCATCGACGACGAGCTGGACGATGAGGAAGCCTGCTCCGGGCCACTCCTGGACTTCGGGATGCCGAACGCCGGCTGCACCTACGTCCGCTACCCCGGCCGACCCGAGCTGGACTGCGGATGAGCACCGAGCTCGAGGTCACGCCGACCCCGGCCGAAGCCGAGCCCGACGAGATCGCCCACATCTACCAGTTCCTCGCCATGCGTTCCGCGTGGGTCGCCAAGGGCCGGCCGTCCGACATGGGCGATCCGTACTGGCGCTCGGTCGTGTCCAGCGCCGCGGACCGCGTCGCGGTCGACTTCGGCTACGTCCGGCCGGTGCCGGTTGCTCCGCTGGTGGTGTTCTGATGAGCGCCCACGTGTGTCGGTTCGGGACGTGGGCGCGTTCGCGCCTCGCCGGAACCATGTTCCGCCCGTGTGTTGAGTCCGGTTGCCACGTCGTGACGCTGGACGGGTACGAGGACGAGCCCCGCCGTGGTCGGTTGACCACGATCACGCGTGCCGTGGTTGCGGTGCGGCGGTCGAGTGTTGGACGCCGTCGGACGAGTGCAACGACCACCGGCGCGAGGACATCGCCAGGCACCGAGGCACAGGCACGCCCATCACGGCGCTCTGCGGTCACGCGCAGCCCGCCGAGGACTTCCGCCCGGACCTCCGCCCCAAGACCTGCCCGACCTGTCGGGACATCGCCAACATCCGAACCGCCGGCTCGCCCGGCTCCAACTGAACCCGGGAGGGTTTCCATGACTACGTTGATCGTGAGCTCCGGCAAGGACCGGACCCTCGCACGCGCACCGCAGGACCGTCGCCCCAAGGTGACCTCCGGCTGTTCGCTCCACGACCACTGGCGCCACGGCTGCGCCAACTGCGACCGCCAGCTCGTGCGCACCATCGAGGTGGGCAAGCGGCGCGAGTTGCGGGATCTCGCCCGCCTCCAGCGCACGGCGCCCGGCTTCGACGGGCCGACCTTCCGCAACGTCTGGCCCGAGGAGGCGGCGTGATCATCACTCGCACCTGCCTCGTCGAGCAGACCGAGGACATCGACATCGACAGCCATGAAGGCTACGAGCACTTCGTGAACACGGTCGTGCAAGACGAGACGATCGCCGACGAGTACATCGCTCGCCTTCGGGAGGGCGAGACGATCGAGGTCAACACCGACAACCCGCGGTGGGTCGAGACCTACGAGGTCCACCAGATCCCCTCGTGTCTGCTCTCC
>CAYSFN010000002.1:0-50102 GCA_964430045.1 uncultured Gemmatimonadaceae bacterium | reverse complement strand
TGGTGAGCAAGGGAACCATCCAGCTCTACGGCGCCGGCGACGTCGCCCGCCAGAGGATCACGGGCACGATCAGCTTCGAGCACCCCGGCTTCGTGACCGTCCGCGCCGACGGCACCATGACGTCGTACCCGAACATCCACGTCCACAAGATCGAATGGGAGGTCTCGTGAGCATCGTCCGGGAAGACCGGGCCCTTCAGGCCCGCAACACCGTGCAGGCCGGCTTCGACCTGCTCGACCGAGTCGCCGAGGATCCCATGTGGGTCTTCGAGATCGACCTCGACACGATGAGCCTCGCCAGCACGACCACGTGCATGGCCGCCCAGTTCAACCGCTGGAAGGGGCTCACCAACCCGGGCTACTCGTGGCCCGCCCAACCCCGGGCGATCATCCGGGCCGGCGGCTTCGACCCCGAGGAGCGCGACGAGTTCTACTTCGGCTTCGACGACATGGGCGCCCAGGACCGAGCCTCGCTCGAGGACTGGTGGAAGCTACTCATCGACGAGCGCAGGGCGGAGCTGTCGTGACGTGATCACGAGGCACACCATCGAGATCAAGTGCGCCGACGACAAGCTGACCTGGGACGGTGAAGGCCCAGGCGAGGAGGAGCTCATCGAGGACATCGTCGAGCACGTCCAGCTCGGGCTGCGCGCCCTGGCCGTCAGCGTCAACGAGAAGTTCCCCAACATGCACCTCGAGGTGCTCGTCAGCGGAGGTTCCTAGATGGGCCAATTCATCGTCGAAGCCATCAACAAGGACGGCATCGTGCACTCGCCCTACGACGAGGTGCGACGCCGACGACCACGCTCGGGTGACTTCGTGCGCTGGCCGGCCGGGCTCATCAACCCGACCTACTACGGCATCGGTCGTTCGTCCGACTCGGACCTGCCCAAGGCGCCGCCGCTCGGTCGCATCTACGAGGTGGGCACAGGGTTCGTCCACGAGGGCGAAGTGCACGTGTGCGAGTCGTCCGGCTCGGCGTTCCTGCGCTACGACGGCTCTGTCGACATCAGCGGCGGACCCTTCCGCGTCGTGAAGCTCGAGCACCTCGTGGCCACGTTCGAGACGCACGTCGGCCGCTACTGGAACTGGGGCAACAACGGCGCCGGCGCCGACCGCGGCGTCGACTTCCACATCGCCCGGCCGATCTTCGACTACACCCCGCCCATCTGCCTCCAGCAGACCGGCTTCACGACCCACACGCCCACCGATCCGACGCCCGTGCCGAGCTACTGCAAGGCCGACGTCACCCCCGGCACCCGACGGGAGGATTGATGCCCAAGTTCACCGATGACACGTTGGCCTGCACGTTCGAGGCCATGGCGTGCACCGACTGTCGGAGTGAGGGCAGGACGGCGACCGAGTGCGCCGACACGATCCACCCTGAACAAGTCCTGCGCGCCATCCAGACAGCCGGCCTCGCACTGGAACAGGCCCATGAACCCGCGGTAGCATGAACGAACCCCAGATCTCTCCCCACCCCAAAGGAGGCCGCCATGGCCACCGTCAAGAAGTCGGACGTCGAGCGGGACTTCCGCGACACCTGCGCCGCGGTCATCGCCAGTCGGGACAAGCCGGCCATTCGTGAAGCCTGGAACGAGCTGATCGACAGCCTCATCAAGAGCGGAGCGGTGAACGAATCCGCCGGCGACTGGGTCAACCCGATCGGGTGGGCGCGATGAGCGATCTTCAGTCACGCGTCGAGACCGCCATCAAGACGGCCTACAAGGACATGGACGTCAACGGGATGTACCCCTCCGACTGGGCCTGCTTGGGATGCGGCGCCAAGTTGAACGCGGACGGAGGGCACCCGGCCGAGCTCTACGCCGGCACTTTCAACGGCCTCTGCTACTCCTGCACGGCCAAGCCGCGGTACCTCGAGCGCGTGCACCTGCTCGACGGAGCCTACGAGTGGAACTACGCCCCGCACTGCCCGAGCTGGCGACGGGATCGCGAGCGGGAGATCGGCTTCCCCGATTGCGCCGAGTGTCAGGGGTTCGGGGTGGCGGGATTCCGGAGCCATCATCGGAGGAGTTCGTGCAAGTCGTGCTGGGACCGCTACATCAAGCATCCGGAACGGGTCTCCTTCTGGCAGCGGATGCGGGAGACCCGCCGCGCTGCCGACGTCCGGTACAACCGCCTGCTCCAGGAGCATGCCGGCTGCAAGAAGCGGACGTCTCAGGTCAAGCGCGTCGCCGCCGTGAAGGCCCTTCTCAACACTCCCGAAGGGGCTGCCTTCGACGAGGCCCTCAGGGCTCGACTGTTCGGCGAGTGTGAACGCATCGACAAACTGCTCACCCGGCGGCGCAAGCGCGTCAACGCGACCGCCACCCCCGCCGAGCTCACCCACGCCCTCATCAGCCTCACCGGAGGTTCGACATGACCAACGTTTCCATCCCGATCGTCGGCGAGATGACCGAGACCCACTGGCCCAAGGGTCGCGAGTTCCGGATCGGACCCATCGTCGTCAACTCTTCGTCGATCTCCAAGGCGAAGGAAGCCGCTCGCCTGCAGCTCCAGATGTGGCTCAACTCCTGGCACGCCCCCGAGACCATCGCTTTCGAGCACGGCGCCCAGGGTGAGACCGTCTTCGTCACCATCATCTCGTGCCCCAGCGTGCAGCCGAGAACCGAAGTCGAGTTCCACTGGGTCGGCATGCACCCCAGCGGCCGAGCGTTCAACGTCTCCGAGCGGGGAGGGTTCGACGATTGGGCCCAGGCCCGGACCTACGCCGCGCGACGCCTCGCCGATCTGGTCCTCGATTCCCACGACGACGAGAGCGTGCGGGCGTGCGGCGAGTTCATCGTCAACTTCGGCGGCACGACGACGGGCCGCGAGAACCTGAGGAAGATGCTTCACAACGTCGGATTCCAGCGTGCCTACCGCCACGTCATCGGCGACGTCGACCTCGCCGAGGTCGTCGACCCGCACCGTTGGGCCGGCGAGCACAGCGACGAGTTCATCCCCGACATCGCCATCCCCTGCTGAGGAGGGACGACATGGACACCACCAACGTCAACGAGGACATCTGCGGCATCGCCGTGGCCTACACCGCCGACTGCGTCGACGAGGACGAGCTCGGCATGACGAACGAGCAGTGGCAGGACGCCGTCAACGCCGAACTGCGCCGGCGCTACCCGAACGTCCAGTTCGAGTGGGCCGGCGATGTGAGCCAGGCGCTCCTGCTCAGCCCCGGCGCCGAACGCGTCGACCACGCGATCGACTACGAGTCGGTCATCTGCACTGACCCTGCGGACTGGCCGAACGAGCCGGCCTTCAATGAGGCAAGCCATTGACCACCACCGTCACCCCGCCGGTCACCACCGCGGAGAAGGCGTACATCGCCCACCTGTGCCGGCCGTTCTACACCGATGCCGAGATCAACTTCGTCCTCGACAACCTGGCCAGCAGCTCTGACGTCCGAAAGACTGCCCGCAAGCTCATTGAGGCCGGAGCCTCGGCCCGCTACTCCGAGGCCCCGACCGACTGGCCCGGCATCATCACCCCGCGGGGCGCGGTCCGCGTCGCCCCCAATGGGCCCGGCCGGCTGACCTGGATGGCGTCCAAAGCCGGCGAGCTCATCCGGGCCGGTTCGGTGCGCTACCACGTCGACTCGTCGCAGGCTGACCGCGACGACGCCGGTCGACGGGCTCGGATCGCCGGGCAGTGTGCGCTCGGCTACAACCGGGCCTGGATCACCGGGGAGGCCCCTCGATGAGCGGCCACAGCCCCGATCGAGAACGGCGGATTCTCGAGCGGCGGGAGGATCTTCGAGAAGCTCGTGCGGCCCACCGCGACCGCGTGCGCCAAGCCAGCGAGCTGGAACGGGAGGCGGCGGCCGAATACGCCGCCTGGTCTGACTCGACCACCTACCGCTACGAGTACATCCCCATCGACGAAGTTCCCGGCGGGATCATGTGGACCGACGAGGTCGAGTACCTCGCTGGTCGACGGGACGAGCCTCGCCGGCAATGGGGAACGCTCAGTGGCGTCCCTCCACTCGGGAGCAACCCCATCCATGACGAGCGCGGCGCCGACTACTGCCGGATCCTGATCAAGGACCCGCACGTTGGCGCCGGCTGGGTCTACAGCCGAAGGGTCCCCCGATGAGTGCACTGAGTTCTGAAGAGGTTTCCCTGGCAGTCCTTCGGGTCCTGCCGATGGACGAGCTGAACATCCGTCGCGGGTACGCGCCCAAGGGCATCTTTCGAGTGCGGCTGAACCTCGCCCTCGAACGTCTGCTCCGGATGAGCCTGGTCGAGATCCCGCCGGACGATCCCAACATCGTGCACTGCACCTCGTCGGGCCGCCGACTGCTCGACGAGGTGCAGTTCGCCTTGGACGACGCCGTAAGGGCCATGTACGCAGCCGATCGGGCTGCTCACCACGGCACCGGGACCCACGGTGATGTGTTCGGTCGAAGGTCGTGGGCACCACCCCCACCCACCCATGACGACGTGGTCGCGGTCGAACGGGCCGCGCTCAAGGACCTGTTCGACCAGTTCGCCCCTTCCAGCAAGTGAAGGAGGTCATCGTGACGATGATCCTGAACGAGTACGAGATCGACGACTTGTCTCAGCGGTTCACCGACGAGACGCCGAACTTGCAAGAGGGGGCCCGCCGACTCCAGCGCCTGATGCGGTGGACGAACCAGAACAGCGACGGCTGGTGCTACTGGAGGCTCCCCGGGCAGGCGGCGCGGAAGCTCCAGGAGCTGCTGGCCTCCATCGACAGGTTCGACCCGGTCGATTGCACGAAGGGCGAGCTGAACGTGGCGTGCTCGCCGATCAAGGCGTTCCTCACGCGCCAGGGGGTCGACCACGACATCGTGTTCACCAAACCGCCGCCCGACCCCCGATGGATGGTGAGCGGCCCGAACCTCTTCACCCCCAACGAGGTCGCCCAGGACTCCATCCGCGCCGGCCTCCTCGACATGGTCGCTTCCGGTCTGCCCGGCATCGAGAAGATCGAGGTCACCCTCGCCGACGACGCCGGCAAGATCACCTACGAGCTGGTGACGACGTGACCACCCGTGAGAAGCCAGCGCGCCACGCAGCACCCGACGCCCACGATCTGCACGACGACGGTGTGATGGAGGACCTCGTCGAGTGGGTCGAGATCATCGTCAAGGACGCCGTCGACGAGGTCGAACGAATGAGCGATGGGGGCACCCCCGCCGATGTCTTCGCCGAGACCGTGGCCTTCAAGGCCAAGGGTTCCTTCGAGGACCTGCTCGTCAACCACTACGGGGAGGACTGACCGTGAAGTTCGCCTTCAACCCCGAGGCCGAGTTCGAGACCTCCCTCGTCGACCGCTGCATCGAGGGGGGTCTCGTCGTCGAGATCCACCCGCACTCCGGCGGCAAGCCCAAGGACTACGAGATCCGTGAGCGGATCGACGGCCTGAGGGTGCTGCGCGCCCAGGAGTGGATCGACGACGTCGATGTCGACACCGCGACCGGAGCCATCGTCGAGATCCCCACCGACTCCATCGACCTCATCTACATCCACTGATGTCGACGACGCTGATCGAGGCCTACTTCATCGCCCAGGCTGACAACCTCGGCGAGTTCCAGGCGGCGGTGATGCAGCATCCGGCGTGGTGCGATCGTCACCCCTCCGGCTTCGGCATCGTCGCCGCCATCGAGGACGGCGAGGTCTTCTGGTACGACCCCGAGACGATCGCCGCGACGACGCAGCACCTGGACGTGGCCTACGGCCTGGCCGACTACCTCAACGCCATCCTGTGCTGGTGGGCATGGTCGACACCGTGGTTCGTGATCCACAAGGCCAGCCCGGCATGGGCCGTGATCCAGTTCGCCAACGAGTTCCCCCAGGAGTTCGGCATGTTCGTGACGCACCCGATGGTGATGGCCGGCCAGCGCTCGCTGGTCGAGTGGATGGTGGGCCGATGACGCCGGACCTGACCGACTACGACGTCATCCTGATCAACACGAGCGGGGGCAAGGACTCCCAGACCATGATGCGCCGGGTGTACGACCTGGCCTGCCGCGCCGGCGTCACCGACCGGCTGTTCGCCGTACACGCCGACCTCGGTCGGGTCGAGTGGGAGGGCGTACCTGAGCTGGCCAAGGCCCAGGCCTTCCACTACGGCATCCCGTTCCGAGTCGTGAAGCGACCGCAGGGCGACCCCGTCCGCGGAACCCGCCTGGCGGGCGATCTCCCCAAGGCCGAGGCCGAGGAGTTCATCGAGCAGCTCAAGGCCGCCCAGCGAGCCGACGGCCACCGCGAGCACGAGGACTACATCGCCTTCGGCGACATCCCCGGCGTGCCCGAGGCGTCCGACGACCACGTCTCGTCCGACTGACCATCCCACCCGTCATGGAGTGGATCGTCGGCCAGGTTGTCGACGCCCTCTGCCTGGCCGCCTAGGAGGCACCCATGGACATCCCCAGCAAGAACCGCATCACCGCCAGCGCCGCGCTGGCCATCGCCCGAGAGACCGGCAACGCCACCGCTGCCGGCGGCCTCGACCTGGCCTATCGCATGGAGCTTGAGACGAAGATCGTCGAGTCGGTCCTCTGGCAGGTCATCCACCTGTTCCAGCGCACCGACGAGGAGGAGACCACCCCCGAGCACCACCTGTCCGGCGCCGACTTCATCGACGCGATCAGCGACCTGTTCGAGGCGAACGACATCGACCCCAAGGAGGTGAGCGAGACCTACCCCTTCGGCGACGCTCTGCACAGCACGCCGCTCGTGAGCGAGCTCCACTCCTACGAGCTCGAGGTCCACCCCTCCGGCGGCCCGATGCTCGCCATCTGCCACAGTGCGCACGACGAGAACTGCGGCGACATCGAGGCCGACGTGGCCAAGGCGCCCTTCATCCTCGTGCAGCGCAACCGACGCAACAGCCCGCCGCTGTGGGTCACGGCCCACGCCACCCTCGAGAAGGCCGGCGACTACCTCCAGGGCCAGGAGTACCCCAGCGACTGGGAAACCGAGACGCTCTTCGACCGCCGCACCGGCGAGGAGTACAAGGTCCGCACCGGCGTGAGCTTCGTGCCGGCATGACCTTCTCCGCGCAGTACCTCGACCAGCTCGACGAGATCGTCGGCGGCTACGGCTTCGGCCTCGACGGCACTACCATCGTGCGCCTCGAGGCCGGCTCCATCGACGACTTCGGTGGGATCAGCAACTGCCGGACCGAGAACGACGACGATCACCGCTGGCTGCTAGTCGAGCGCGAGGTCAACGACGGCCACGTGTTCTTCACCACGCACCCATCGCAGGACGACGCGGCCAGCTACCACTACGACGAGCAGGAGTGTCCCCAGTTCTGGGACGCGGAGGCTCTCTACGACCTAAGCACCGGCGACCAGTACGAGGTGAAGGCGGTCATCACCTCGGTCACCTGGCGCCGCAACTACAGCACCGAGTACCCGAACCTCTGGCGCTCGGTCTCCATGCACGCCGATCGCCAGCGCTTCGCCGATGCCGGCGACAGCGATCCCGAACCCGGCTCCGAGCGCGGCCCCTTCACCGCCCACGAGCTGCGCTTCGGCCTGGCCGCCGTCATGAACATCGACGGCTGGAAGGAACCGATCAGCCACTCCTTCCCCGAGCTGAACGATCGGGAGCGCAGCCTGGTGAGCGACGCCATCCTGTACTTCTGCGGCAGCATGAGCGAGATCTTCCCCGTCGACGACGGCGTCCGCGTCGAGGCACCGGGCTACTACGTCTGCGTCGGCTCCTGATGCCCGAAGCCCCCACCCGCAACGAGCAGGCCCTCGCCCTCATCGACAAGGGCATCAACAACATCGCCGACCGTTCGCTGGTCGACTCGAACACGATGACCGACCTCCTCCTCGACATCCGCGGCCTGATCAAGGGCCCGGGCGTCACCTGCACCAACGATCCGGAGACGCCTTGATCACCACCATCAACTTCATCGACCCCCGATCCGGCCAGCCGTGGACGGCGCGCCTGATCACCGAGGGCGAGCGGCACGGCTTGAACCTCTGCCTCACCGCCGAGGGCAAGCCGACCGTCGCCTTCTACGACCGACGCTACGAGGAGAAGTTCGCCGAGCAGAACGGCGGCAACCTCTGGGGCCAGTTCGTGTCGAGCTACTACGTCGACACGCTCCGGGCCGACGTTCGCGGCATCGACCTCCACGGCGGCGTCCCGAGCTGGAAGCTGAGCGACGAGGCCATGCAGCTCGTCCACGCCTGGCTCGACAACGTCTACCCGGACAGTGCCACCTGGGCAATCGTCGATGAGCAGTTCGATGGCGGCATCGTCGATCGCTACGCCACCCAAGCGGAGGCAAATGAAGCCCTCGCCGGCTACGCCGACCCAACCGGGTACAGCATCGAGCAGGTCCCCGAGCCTGACGCGAGAACCAAGCCCCCCGCCCTCGATGACGACCTCCTGCTGGACATCCGGCAGCTCCTCACCCCCACGGAGGAACCGTGACCACCATCCACCGCTACAACTTCGAGACGGCCGACGGCGGCGAGCTCACCACCGAGTTCGACAGCAAGGACACTGCCATCGAGGTGGCCCGCCGCGATCACCTGCGGGTCATCGAGCGCGAGTACGAGTTCAGCGACTCGTCTGTCGTGGCCGACTTCACCGACCAGCCCGTCTCCGGGTTCGAGGATGACCCCGATCTCGGCCCGAAGGGAAGGAGCCTCCGATGAGCATGTTCCCCGGCGCCGGCGCCGTGATCGAGAAGAACGAAGCGGGCGAAGTCGTCGGCTGGGACTACCCCAGCGAGCCCGACATGGGCGACGTCGAGATGGACTGGTACGAGGTCCGCTACTTCGACGACGAGGACGAGGACGACGAGTACGACGACACCTTCATCGGGTCGGAGACCAGCAGCGGGGGCGACCTGTGACGAACGGAACCGCCCTC
This sequence comes from uncultured Gemmatimonadaceae bacterium, assembly GCA_964430045.1. Lineage (GTDB taxonomy): Bacteria > Gemmatimonadota > Gemmatimonadetes > Gemmatimonadales > Gemmatimonadaceae > DASRAP01. Next base: position 41,221 of record CAYSFN010000002.1, on the reverse strand, counting down.
GAGCGCCGGGTCCTGGCCCCCGGCGACACGCCGATGCCGAACGACCTGCTCGTGCTGCCGAGCCACAACGCCAACAGCCACGAGACCACGTTCATCGACACCACGATCATCGCCTCGGTGATCTTCTGCGAGACCGAGGAGGGCCACGAGCTCTACACGCTGGTCCTGATGGCGGCCGAGCCGTCGTTCTTCTACCTCGTCGAGTTCAACGCCATGACGCAGGACATCACCTTCGTCCAGGCTTTCGAGAACCTCGTCGACGCCATCAACGGCACGAAGCACCCCGAGCGCGACGGGTTCGTCGACCGTGGAGGTGACCGATGAGCCGCGACACCGTGGACGATCTGCACGAGGCCGAGGACACCATCGGATTCCTCACGGCCAGGCTCGAGGAGGTCGAGGAGGCCGCCATGGCCGCCCGCCTGTCGGGCGAAGGATGGTGGACCGCCCTCGGCCGGTGCGAGCGGATCGCCAGGGAAGGTGTCAACCACGGCAAGAGCTACTGCCGTTGCGCTTGGTGTGAAGACGAGGATGAGCCCGGCGGCGGTTACTACGAGTGCGACCCCGAGTACTGCGGTTGCCCCGCCGACCACGAACACCCCCACCCGTTCGATAGCAGGGAGGACGCCGATGAAGAAGTGGATGGTCATCACGACCTCGAAGGGTGAGCCGAAGGCCGAGTTCTTCGAGGTTGCCTCCGCCGCCTGGGAGCTGTTCGAGCGGCCCGGCACGAGCGAGCGCGGCATCTACCGACGACACTACGTGAGCGGTCGCTTCTCTCGGTGGGAGTGGCGACTGGTCGAGACGGAGCGCCTGCCCGCAGGTGAGATTGGGGCCAGTGCCGCATGACCACGAGCACCTACCGAGGCAACGTCACCGTCGTGCCTCGACGCGACCACCCCGAAGACGACGAGATCGCCGTCGTTGTCTACCAGGACCCCGACACCGGAGTCGTTGCCGTGCACATCGAGGGCAAGGGCGTCGTCAAGGTCTACCGCGACGACACCTCCAAGAACATCCCCGGCGAGGTCTACACCGAGGTGACCACGTGATCACCTTCTCGAAGAACCCGCTCACCCACGACGAGCTCGAGGCCCTGGTCCGCATGCTGGCCGACCCCGCCAACGACGACTCGGACCACGACGAGTACTGCGACACCTGCTGCGGCGGTCTGCCTGGAACGATCGCCCCGATCTACCCGGAGGGGGACGACGCCCACCTGTTCGTCGAGTGCTGCGGAAGCTGCCGGCGCATCGACGACGGCATGGGCGACGAGGCGGCCGCCTTCCTGATCGCCAGCGCGCTGGGTCTCCGGGTGCGCCGGCGCTACGACGACGACAGCCTCCGCTACTACCGGGTCTTCCTCGTCCGGCCCGGCGCCGTCGACGACCACGACACCTACTGCATCGGCGCCAGCGAGGTCGGCACCTGGCCGAGCCTCGAGGTGGCGCTGCTCGACGGATGGCGAGGGCGCATCCAGCGTCGCCGCATCCGAGCCCAGTACCGCAGGTTGACGTCGTCATGAGCGAGATGCCTCCCACCGTCCCCGAGGGGATCGATGACCTGGCCGTCTGGATCGCTGACCTCTTGAAGGTCTCGCCCTGGCGCCTGTCGACCTCACAGGCCGACAGGACGGTGACACTGCCGATCGAGGTGGCCCGTCGCCTGGCCTTCCGGGCCACGGGCCTGCCTGTGCGGCGCTTCCTCGATGTCTCGATCGCCCACCTCCCCAAGCACCTAGGCACCGGCGGCATCCTCGAGATCGAAGAGCTGTACGTCGACGAACGCCCCCACGGCTACTGGCTCTGGGTGCCCGACAACGACGACCTGATCACGCTCCGTCTCGAGAGCGACATCCCGAGAGAGCTCGCCGGCATCATGTTCTACGCCCGCGAGCGGGACTGCGACTGGGTCCTCTTCGACGCCGACGCCGAGCCGATCGAGAACATGCGCATCTACGACTGGAGCAACGATTGATCACCCCCACCCCCTTTCCCGACGGCGCTTCCGAATCCACGTACCACACCGCCATCAACGCCTACAACGCGGCCGCCCAACTGATGGTCGAAGAGGCCATCAGCCACCTGAACGGCCTCGTCCGCGAGGCGATCCCGCCGGCGCGCTGGTTCGTCACCCAGGGCACCTTCGAGTCCTCCGACGACATGGCCGTGCCTCGACTCAACATCACACACGTCGGGCTCTCTGACGGCGAGGTCCTCACCGCCGCCGGCCAAACGCCCGACCAGTGGGCCGAAGCCTACGACGACCTCATGGAGATCGCCTCGGAGCCCTTGACCTGGATCGCCGAGCTCACGCAGGACTACCACGGCATCGTTCGCTGGTCGGGCGACGGCCGCGTGTGGCTCACCGAATCCGAGCTCGAGAGGCTCGCCCCATGACCACCTGGACGATCCCCACCGTCGGCAACGCCACCATGGTCTGCCACACCTGCCAAACGGAGAACACCATGCCCAACGTCACCGCCCCCGACATCACGCTCAAGGTCCTCGACAGCTACGCCGGTGTCGACGTCGCCGCCTACAGGATCGAGGTCTCGGCCCTCGGCCGCACCATCGAAGTCGAGGGCAGCTCGAAGCGTCAGCACGACGACGAACCCAACGAAGAGATCGGCCGCCTGCTCGCCATCGGTCGCGCCTTCCGCTACGTCGGCGGTCAGCTCGAAGCGGAAGGTCGTGCCCTGTCGGACCGCGGCGGGCGACCGATCCCCAACGTGAACCTCGCAGCGCAGGCCGAGTTCGTCGACGTCATCGACCGCAGGCGCCACGACAAGCACATCGACCACCTGAACGGCATCATCGAGAGCCTCGAGGCCCGGCTCGCCCCGCTCGAGGCGGCGCAGGCCAAGCGCGATGAGGCCGCCGTCGTCCTCCAGGCCAAGCCGGGGCCGAAGCCCCGAGTCCGCAAGGCGACCGCCAGCCGACGCCCCGTCAAGAAGGCCACGTGACCGACGAGAGGAACGCCAACACCTTCCTCGCCGGCTGCCGGGCAGCCATCAGCACGATCCGCGGCATGGACATGACTCGCGATGCCATGTCGCAGGCTGGCACGCCGCTGCCGGCCAACCCCGAACGAGAGAACGAGCACCTGCGTGAGCTCGTCGAGTGCTTCATCGACCTCGACCGCGAGCTCTCGAACGCCGGTCGACTGCCCCAAGAGTGGACCGCCGAACGCACGATCGTGCTCGTGATCCGGGACCCCGACGAGCCCAACCAGTTCATCGGCGAGGGTGAGCCGGCGGGGCTCTTCGACGTCGACCTCGGCTGGATGAACCTCCACGATCCGGTGGAGCGAGCTGAGTGGCTCGAGAACCAGCGGGACATGGTGAACCTGCTCAAGGAGCGCGGTTCGGTCATGTGCTCCGCCGCCCTCGAGGGTGTCATCGCTGTCGTCGAGTCCAGGGCAATGCCCCCACGCCCCGACGCTTTCGATCGCGACTGGCCCGAGATCGCTGACGAGGAGCTCTGCGTCGTGTGCGGTCAACCCGACAACTGCGGCGACTGCAACCACCGGCAGCTCACTGGCGAGGACGTCGCCGTGCTCAAGGGCGATGCCTGATCCCTGGTTCCTGATCGGCCCACCGGATGAACCCCCGGACCGAGAAGGGCCCTACGTCCCCGACCGACGACCCCGCCACGCATGCGCCCGTTGCGGCCGCCGCATCGGGCTGGCCGTCACACCCCCGCTCGGCGCCCTGTGCGCCACCTGCACCAAGGAGACCGCTGTGGACGACGACATCAGGGAGAAGCACCAAGCCGTTCAGGCCCGGTTCGAGGAGCGCTTCCTCATCCACCTGAACCGGCTGCGGGTCTGGTTCGCGGCAGTCGGGTTCGCCACGGTCGGCCCGACAAGCCAGGCCTCGAGCTTCATCACGCCGCTGGCGTGGTGCCTCAACGCCTGGCCGGCGGACCTCGAAGACCCCTACGACCGCTGCCGCATCGACTACTCGCTTCACCTCTGGCACGACGACCGAGCGAGCTCGGCCATCTGGATCGACCTCACGGTCTACGCCCCCGGCCGAGAGGTGCTGCTGCACTTCCGCCCCGGTCGCCAGCGCGTCGAGTTCGAGGACGTCGGCGAACTCGAGCGTCGGTTCCGCCAGGTCACATCCGACGACGCCCACGCCATGATCCACGAGAAGCTCAGCGATCACTACGGTCGCGAGCTGGTGGCAACCCCGCCACCCCGCATCCACGGGAAGGTATCAACATGAGTCCTCAGTCCCAGCCGTACGCCGAAGCCCACAAGATCGCGAGGGGTTTCCCCCTCCACCCCACCCGCCAGGACGTCCTCGAGGCCTTCGAGGGTGCGTCGTTCGAGGCCTTCCGTCTGCTCGACGAGACGCCCGGGGAGTTCGACCCGAAGTACCACGAGACCGGCTGGCACCAGATCATGCGCCGGGAGCGCAACGACCCGACCAGCCCGATCCTCGACCAGCTCCGCGACGCCCCCGGCTACGTCACCCAGGCGGGCACGATCCTCACCGACGACGCCGACGCTCCGTCCGGCGGCGACCTCGAGGTCACCTACCCGGCCCACCTCGAGGAACGCCAGGACGACCCGAGCGAGGTCGACGCCGAGCGCTTCGGTCACGACGAGGAGGGCGGCGAGCAGGGCGAACGCGAGGGCGACCTCGCCTGATGTCCGACGCATCGCTCGAGCCTTTCCGCACGACGAACTACACCGCCATCACCGCCGACGTCTTCGATAGTGACGGCACCCTCTCGGTCATGGGGAACGGCTGGGACCTGCTCTTCCTGAAGAAGGTCGACCAGTCCAACCGCGACGACATGCCCGTCGACGATCGCCCGAGCGCCGACGTCCTCGCCGCCCAGCAGGAGATCCAGCAGCACCTCTGCTACGTCATCGGCGCCCTCGTCCAGCCTGGCCTCATCGGCGGGGAGAGCATCGACGCTGCCGTCCGGATGGCCGACAACCTCATCACCTCCATCAAGCGCAGCATGGACGACGTGAACGAACGCATCGCCGACCTGGTCGAACTGAGGGCCAGTCTGCCGGCCTGAACGTCCGTTCGATTGACGGTGTCACACCTCTTCGGTACCGTCACACCACCCCTGGAAACTGGAACAGAAACGGAGGACGCCATGTCCACCACCACCGATACCACCGACGAGCACAAGAACCCGCGCTCGGTCTCCTCGAACGTCATGCTCACCTTCTTCGGCGTGAGCACCATCCCGGTCAACATCCTGCCGGCCGTGATCTCGGACCCGAAGGAGCTGAAGATCGTCTGCCCGACCTGCGAGGACGCGCAGCCGCTCAAGCAGCAGTACGCCTGCACGCACAACCCCGAGCACGGCCCGTTCTCGAGCTCCGACGCCCACCGCGCCGTGAAGGTCGACGGCACCCTGCTCAAGGTCACGACCGAGCAGATCGAGGTCCTCGGCGAGACGGAGGTGCCGAAGGGCATCGCCAACGTCCAGGTCTTCAAGGCCGAGGAGGTCGAGGCGAACACCTTCGCCGCCGGCTCGGTCTACCGCATCCAGCCGCAGACCAACCCCGGCCTGTACTCGATGTTCTGCGACCTCGTGCTCGACTCGAACCTCGCGTTCGTCTGCGAGCTCACGATGCGCTCGAAGCAGAAGATGTACCGCATCATGAACCGCGAGGGCATGCTCACCCTGGTCGAGCTCATCCGGCCCGGCAGCTTCCACGACGTGCAGGTCCAGCACGCCGAGTACGACGCCGGCCTGCTCGCCCAGCTCCAGCAGTTCGCCGGCGCCGACCCCCAGCCCTTCGTCCCCGACGAGTGGGCCAACCGCGAGGTCGAGGCCGTCGAGGATCTGAAGCGGGCGGTCAGCGACCCGAACGCGCCGAAGCCCGAGCCCGTCTCGAAGGTCCGGGCCGACGACCCGACGGCGGCGCTCGCCGCCATGCTGGCCACGACCAAGCCGGCGAAGAAGCCCCGCAAGCGTGCCGCCAAGAAGGCCGCCGTCAAGGCCGCCTGATGGCAGGCGGCATCTTCCAGGGGTGGATGCGGAATCCCGTCCCCCAAGGCATCCCCGACGTCAGCCTCCAGCTTCGGCCTCGCGAGCGAGCGCTGTTGCTGGAGGCTCTCGCCGGCCTGAGTGCACGCTCGGCCACGCCGATCGAGATCACGGCGTGCTTCCAACTGGCAGCGCGCCTCGAGGGTGTGCGCACCGACACGCTGGCTCGCCGGGAGGTCCTCCCGATGCACCAGTGGGTGCCCTACGAGCTCGAGGATCGGCTGCCCGATGGCGACTGACGAGACCCGGGCCCTCGCTCGCATCCGCCAAGCGGTCGAGCGGGTGGCCCGGGGGCAGGGGATGAAGGTCACCGACCTGGCCATCATCCCGGCCACCGAAGAGGGCGGAGTCACCCGCCTGCGGGGCATGTTCCGCATCGACGATTCCATCCCGCCCGAGCGCACCGGCGAGAACGACGAGGACTTCGAGAAGGTCCTCGCCGAGGCCGAGCGCGCCGAGCTGGCCGCCAAGGCCGACGAGGCCAAGGAAGGCCTGGCCGATCTGGCCGAGAAGCTCACCCGACCTGGAGACGAGGGAATCCTCTGATGATGACGCCTCTCGAGTTCAAGGCGATCGCCGGTCTCGGCGACACCGTTCGCATCACGATGCAGCCCGACCGCCAACCCAAGTCCGGCGACATCGTCGGTCGGGTGGTCGAGCTGCCGACCAGCGCCTACCACGGCCCCCGCATCGTGGACGCCCAGGAGAAGACCTGGACCCCGGCGATGTGGAACATCAATCGGGTGGTCCGACTCCCGGTCGCCAACATCCACACCCTGCTGATCAACCGCTTCATCATCGAGCACCCCGGCGGCCGCCTGATCGGTGACCGCTGGAAGGAAGACCCGATCGTGCCGGTCGCGGTCGGCATCGCCGTCTGCGACATCGACCGCGAGCACTACGCCGACCGAGTGGCGATGCGCCTGGTCCTCGCCCTGGACGAGATGCTCGGCGTCAAGCTCGAGGAGCTCCCCGACATCCCGGACATGGACCCGCTGGTGAAGCGCCTCGAGGTGCCGCTGATCGTGGCCGAGATGATCCAGTGGTACGTCGACGCCGACTCCTGGCTCTGGTACTTCGAGCGCCTCCCCGGGATGGTGTTCTGATGATCGAGCCGATGCTCGCCGCCGAGCTCGACGTTCGCCAGATCGGCGTCCACGCCATCAACCCCGACACCCGCTGGCAGCAGAAGATCGACGGCGACCGGGTCGTGGCCGAGGCGCTGCAGGTCGACGGCAAGACCGTCCTGCGGTTCTGGGGGCGCAACGGCCAGACCTACACGAAGCCGATCGGCGAGCGGATCAAGCAGGACCTGCGCGGCCTGGCCGCCCAAGGCACCTTCGTGCTCGACGGCGAGCTCCTCGACTTCACCTACCACGTCTTCGACCTGGTCCGGGTGGTCCAGCCCGACGGCCGGATCGTCCTCGACGAGACCGACGAGTACGCCACCCGGCGCATGCAGCTCGAGATGATCGCCGACGTGATGTTCAGCAGCGGCGGCATCCGCCTGGTCCGGGAGGCTTCCACCGAGGCCGACAAGCGGGCGCTGTTCGAGGCCATCCGCCTCGGCGGCGGCGAGGGCGTCATCATCCGCCGGGCCGACGACCGATACCGGCAGGCCGAGCGCGCCATCCTCAAGGTGAAGTTCACGAAGACCGTCGACGTCGTGGTCCTGGCCAAGGGCCTCGACGGACACGACAACTGCGAGTACGGCGTCTACCCCACGCCGCGCAGCCGCAAGCCCCTGATCGTCGGGCGCTGCTCCCTGAGCGGCAAGCCCCACGTCAAGGTCGGTGACGTGCTCGAGGTGCGTTTCCTATATGCTACCCGGACGGCGAAGACCATCCGGCTGTACCAGCCCCGCATGCTTAGGATCCGCGATGACAAGCGACCGCGCGAGTGCCTCGTCGACCAGCTCGAAGGATCCTTCCGCAGCCTCGACTTGCTCGATTGACGGGTGCGACGATCCGGTCCGCGCTCGAAAGATGTGCGCCCGCCACTACCAGCGCTGGCGGAAGCACGGCGACGCCGAGGTCAACCGACAGGGCCTGAGGCCGGTCCGACCGCCGATCGAACGCTTCACCGAGAAGGTGGAGGTGTCGACGGGTGGGTGCTGGCTCTGGACTGCCGGCTGCTTCGACACCGGGTACGGAGCCTTTCGAGTAGGCCCGAAGCTCTGGCGCGCCCACGTCTGGGCCTGGGAGCACTACCGAGGGACGCGACGTCGATACCCCGCCGACCATCGGCTGGCGGCGCGAGCCCTGCCCCTCGACCACGTCATCTGTCAGACCCGCCGATGCGTGAACCCCGATCACCTCGTCCAGACCACCGATCGCATCAACGTCCTCCGATCCAACTCGCTCCAAGCTCGCAACTTCCGCAAGACGGCGTGCGTCCATGGCCACGCCTACACCCCGACGAACACCGGCTACGACAGCCGTGGCAGCCGATTCTGTCGGACCTGCTACCCCCGCAAGCGAAGTCAGGGAGACTCATGACCACCTTCACCTACGCCAACCTCGAGGACCGCATCCGGTCCACCCTGAACGACTTCGTCCCCTTCCTCCCCGCCTGGTACCCGTACGGCACCACGGCCCACAAGCGGGCCATCCGCATCCTCAACGAGCAGCGCGTTGCCTTCAGGCAGTCCGTGCTCACCTCGCCCGGCGCCGAGGGCCTGTGGATCCTCTCGCCCAACACCTCCATCACGAAGCTCGAGAAGGACGCTGGCGTCGACCACCTCACCCTCGCCGGTCTGGCCCTGGCCCCGGCCGACGTCGCCGGCGTCGAGGTTTGCCCGCAGCGCGGCGCATGCACCGACGGCTGCGTCGCCTACTCAGGCAACGGTCGGTGGGATCGCACCACCGACGTGCGCTCGGCCCGCAAGATGCTGCTGACGAACAGCCCCCGGGCCTTCTTCATCCTGCTCGTCCACGACCTCGAGAAGCTGCGCCGCCGACACCCGGGCGGCATCGGCGTGCGCCTCAACGCCTTCAGCGACATCCGCTGGGAGCGCGTGCTCCCGTCCTGGTTCTGGGTGCACTACGCCGACGTGCGCTTCTACGACTACACGAAGCACCCGCTCGTGAGCCGGCCGGTCCGGTCGATGCCGTCGAACTACGTGCTCACCTACTCGTGGTCCGAGAAGTCCTCGAAGGGCGCCATGGCGCGCAACATCAACGCCGGCCGCAACGTGGCCGTCGTGCTCGCCACGCCCGGCGGCAAGGACCGGCGCACCGGCGAGCTCCGCCCCATCCCCGACGAGATCGCCGGCTTCCCCGTGATCGACGGCGACCTCGACGATCGGCGCTACGCCGACGAGCGCGGCCACGTCGTCGCCCTGCGGCGCAAGGGCACGCTCGCCGCCGACTCCCCCTTCATCTACCCCCTCGAGGAGGCGATCGCGTGACGATCGACCTGACCACCACACCCGGCCCCCCGCCCGAGCTCGTCGAGACCCCCGAGTTCGGCCTGTCCAACTTCGCCTTCACCGTCGACCCCGGCACGGAGGAGATGCTCCGGGCCGGCGAGGGCTGGTGCCGCTACGCCGACTGGGACTTCAACGGCCGGGTGTGGTTCGCCGACGACGCCTTCTACTGCCAGGTCTGGGTGTACGGCGTGCCCCGCGAGACCGTCGGCGCCGACACCATCGACGACCTCATGCACACCGTCAGCCGGAAGTACGGCTACGAGTGACCGAGAAGCAGCGTCGCCTCGAACGCCTCCCCACCCGGGAGGAGTTCGAGGACGACCAGGCCCGTGAAGCGGCCATGATCCGCCGGGTACTCCGCGCTCAGCACGAGCGCAAGAGCGACGATTGACCTAAGCTGTTCCAGTTCCGTACGATCCCCACCCCAGCCCTACCCCACGGAGACGCCATGTCCACCGCCACCACCACCTCGCTGCCGGCGAAGTTCGCCGCCCTGGAGACGGTCCTCGGCCAGGAGCTCGTCGAGCGCGAGACCGAGATCGAGTGCTCCATCCTGACGATCCTGAGCTGCTCGACCCTGTTCATGCTGGGCCCGCCCGGCGTGGCCAAGTCCCTCCTCTTCGACCGTCTGCAGGCCTACATCGGCGGCGTCGAGTTCTTCAAGATCCTGATGGCGAAGACCACCGAGCCCGCGGAGGTCTTCGGGCCGCCCTCCCTCGTCGCCCTCGACCAGGGTCGTTTCGAACGGGAGATCGAGGGCTACCTGCCGACGGCCCACGGCGCGATGTTCGACGAGGTCTGGCGGGCGAACTCGGCCATCCTGAACGGTCTGCTCTGGGCCATCAACGAGCGCCAGTACCGCCACGGACGCCACGTCGTGAGCATCCCGCTGCGCTTCATGATCTGTGCAGCCAACGACCTGCCCATGGACAACGACCTGAACGCCCTCTACGACCGCATGGTGTTCCGGCTCCTGACCGACCACGTCCAGGATGTCTCGTCCTTCGAGCGCATGCTCACGACGCAGCGCCCCGAGAACCCGACGCCGATCCTCTCCTGGGATGAGGTCACCCAAGCTCAGGCCGAGGTCAGCGCCGTCGTCATCCCGCCGTCGGTCATTGAGGCCATCGTCAGCATCCGGGCCAAGCTGGCCGAGAAGGAGATCCGCCCGTCGGAACGCCGCTACTTCAAGCTGCTCGACGTCGTGCGCGCCGCCGCCTGGCTGGACGGGTCCACCGTCGCCGACACCGACCACCTCATGCACGCCGAGCACATCCTCTGGGAGGAGCAGGAGCAGCGCGGTGAGGTGGCTCGAGTGGTGCAGGAGCTGTCGAACCCCCTCGACACCGAGATCGACGTCCTCATGCGCAACATCCGCCTACTCGAAGGGGAAGTCGACAAGGTGGACACCGACGAGGCCCGCATGCGCCTGGGCAACGACATGCACGCCAAGATCATGAAGGCGAGCCAGGAGATCAACGACCTCAAAGCCCGGGCCGGCACCGGCCGCCGGGCCCGCAAGGTCGCCCGGGTTCGCTCCACCCTCACCAAACTCAACGACCGGGCGCTGGCCGAGATCTACCAGCTCACCCCCGAGGAGGCCGCGGCCCTGAAGGCCCAGCGCGGCCTCGCCTGAGGAGGCGTTCATGGAGTTCAACCTGCCCAAGAAGTGGAAAGCCACCGGCATCGATCTCGACGAGCTCAACGAGCACGTCGTGCTGTTCGACAAATGGGACGACGCTGAGCGGGTGGAGCGGCTGACCGATGTGGCGGCCTTCGCCGCCGCACGGCGGACCCTCGGTGAAGCAGTCGAGACTGGCGAGCCGGCCATGGACGACACCTTCTGGTCGCTGCTCAAGGCCAGCCCCGAACTGCTCGCCCCCGACCAGATCCTGCCTTCCCACCTGGTGAACGCTGCCGTCATCGAGGAGATGCATGGCCTCCCGGAGTACAAGCGTCTCCGCCGGTACTCCCAGGGCGACGACGTCCAGGCGGCGCTCAGCGCGGCCGACCTTGAGCCGGACCTGGAGACCCTGTTCGACAGGCTCGACCAGGAGCGCAAGCAGGCCCAGGAGCTCCTCGACTCGCTGCTGGCGTTGGCTGGCGCGGCGGCTGACGCTGCGAGTGCCGACGACGACATGGCGGCACTCCAGACCCGGCTCGACGCGGCGGCCGCCGAGACCCCGGAACATCGGGAGCTGACCGACGACGAGAGGGCGGCCCTGGACGCAGCCGCCGAAGCAGCGCAGGCTGCCCACGAGGCCGTGAGCGAGCTTCAGGACCAGGTCCAGGATCAGGCCGACGGACTCTCCGACGCCCTCAACGATGCCTCCCCGCTGGTGGCCATCGCACTACGGGAGGCCCTGAACGCTGCCGCCGACGCTGTCCAGGCCGACCTGGAGCTCGCCTCCTGCTGGGGAGCTGACCCTGGCGAGCTGAAGCGCATGAACGCCGAGGAGCGCTTCAAGCTGGCCAAGCTCCTGAAGAGCGACCGGTTCCGCAAGATCGCCGACAAGTTCGGTCCGATGCGCAACCTTATGCTCAGTGAACAGAAGCGCAAGACCACGAACATCCCCGAAGAGATCTACGACGTCGAGATGGGCGACGATCTATTCAGGATGCTGCCATCGGAGATGCTGGGCGTCCGGCACCACCGAGGCCTCAAGCTCCTCTTCCTCCGCAAGCTGGTCACCCACAGCGTGATGCAGTACGCCAAGCGAGGCACGGAACGCCTGGCTCGCGGCGGGATCATCTACGCGGAGGATGGATCTGGCTCGATGAGCGGTGACCGCGAGATGTGGTCCAAGGCCGTCATGCTCTGCCTCCTCGACCTGGCCCGACGTCAGAAGCGCACGATGCACGTGATCCACTTCGGTGGTCCCGGCCAGTTCCGCACCTACTCGTTCACCAAGCCTTCGGACTTCACGTTCGAGCGGATCATCGAGGTGGCTGAGGTCTTCTACGGCGGCGGCACCTCGTTCGTCACCCCGATGGAGGAAGCGCTACGCATCCTCCAGGAGGAGCACGCCGCCACAGGGTGCGTGCGAGCTGACGTCGTCTTCATGACCGATGACGAGTGCCACGTCCCGGGACCCTTCATGAAGGCCTACCTCGACGAGATGGAGCGCATGGACGCCACCACGTGGGGTCTGTCCGCCACCGGCCGACCGGTGAGCCCTCATGGCTCGCTCCACGCCATGTGTCAAGGGAAGACGGCGACGGTCAAGGACTTCCAGTCGGGGTCCGACGCGGCCATGGTCTTCCGGGGCGTTTGATCACCCGCGACGAATCGAGAACCACCCAACCTGACTAGGAGAACAATGACCACCTTCACTTCATCGGCGAACGCCGCAGCGATCTCCACAGTCCTCAGCTCCATGCTGTCCACCCTCGGCGGGATCTGGGACTGATGGCCACCCGGACCAAGGCAGCCAGGCCCAGGGCCAAGGATCCGCCCAGCCATGACGTCGACTACTGGAACGCTCGGTTTCGTCGGATCGACAAGGGCCCGAAGGGCGGCTGGACCTCGGGCCGCCTCCGCTCGAAGGACGGCAGCACGGTCGAGCTCACGCAGAAGAGCAACGGTGGCTCGAGGGTTCTGTCCCTCGGCACCTACGACATCGAGGTTCGACGACAGGGTCCACGCGGGGGCTGGTCCTGGCACGACATCATCACCGACACGATCACCGAGGAGGTCTCATGACCTGGGTCAGTACCAGCGACAACAGCCTGATCTGCATCGACCAGGCCCACATCTTCATCATCGACGAGGGGCACGGGTCCGTGCTGAGCACCCAGTTGCCCGGCGGCCGGGAGTTCTACATCACTCCCCACTACCCTTCCGCCGAGGCCGTCAAGATCATGGCCAAGCTGCGGGACCGGATCGTCGCCGGCCAGGTCATCATCCACATGAGCGAGTTGACCTCGGTCGATCCGCTTCCGCTATACGCAGCACGAAAGCGTGGCGTGCATGACACCACGGTCGACGTCATCGTCGAGAAGGTGCTCGAGGAAGGGGACGCGTGACCGTGGATGTCCCTGACGAGGCAGTGGAGCGGGCCAAGTTCGGGCTCCAGTTCGCCGCCGAAGAGCAGGGCGTCCACGTCCACCTCGCCGACCTGGAGCGGATGGCGAGGATCACCCTCGTGCACGCCCTCGGGTCCCAGACGATCATGCTGCGTTCCGAACACACGAAGGCGATGGAAGACAAGCAGCGTCGGATCAACCAGGTACTCAGCCGTGCCGCTGCTGCCGAGAACGCCGAGGACAGGGCTTTCACGAAGATCCAAGCTGTTCTGCACAGGCTCGCTGATGGCGGAAGCCCGGGCATCGTGGCCATGGCCGTCGAGATGGCGGCCGAGGTCGGCGTCGTGCTCCACCTCGGACCAGAGGCCATCGCCGAACGAGCCAGCCTGCGAGCCACCACCCCTCCCGCACGATCCGCAGCTCCCACCAAACCCCCAGCAGTCTCGCCATGAGCCCCACTCTGCAGTCCTACCTCGACGACATCCGCAAGTCCGGCGTCCCCGTGCTCGGCAACATCCTCTTCTACTCGGTCGAGGAGATCACCCGCATCAGCCACGCCGACATGGTCGAGCGCCTCGAGCTCCACGGCCTCGGCAACTTCATCCCCGGCGTGCCCCGCGACGACGACACGTTCCTGCGGGTCACCTCGAAGATCGCCCGCAAGCGCGAGCCCATCGGCACGACCGGCGAGTACGAGAACATCCTCGTCCGCAAGGTCCGGCACGAGAAGGGCTCGATCGTGAAGCACATCGTCGCCGAGCGCGTCGACGCCCAGAACAAGCGCCTCTCGTTCGACCCGGTCGTCGAACTCGAGTTCCACCCGATCGGTGGTGACTTCACCGTCACCTTCCTCGGCGACTTCCCCCACGCCCGGGCCATGAACCTGGCCCGTGAGGCCCAGACGTCCTTCGGCTTCTGGAAGGGCATGCTCCACTCCGACTCGGTGCGCAACGTGATCAGCCGGGTCATCCACTCGACCCACGCCCTCTCGGTGCGACCCACCGGTGGCGTGTTCTTCGTGCTCGACAGCCACACCCCCGCCGTCGAGGCCGTGCTCGGCGCCGTCCGGGGTCTGGCCGGCGTCAACATCACCCCGATCCCCCTGATCGACGGGTCGGACCAGCGCGAGATGCTGCGAGCCGCCTACCAGGAGGAGACCGTCGGCGAGGTCATCAAGATCACGACCGAGATGAACGCCCTCCTCCAGGGTGAGCCCGTCACACCTGGCGTGGCCAACGCTTTCGTCGAGCGCATCAGCGGCGTGAAGGCCAAGGTCGCCGAGTACGAGGAACTGCTGGGCAACTCCCTCGGTGCCGCCGAGATCCACCTGCAGGCGATGCAGGGTGCGCAGGGCCGCCTCGCCTGGCACACCCGCACCTGATGGGCCTCGCCCGCAGAGACGACGCGCTCCTCTGGAACGTGGCGAAGGCGGTCCTCGCCCCGCTCCGGACGTCGCACAACTATTCCGAGATCCGCCCCATCTACCGGGGCTACGAGTTCGACTTGGAGATCCTCGAGCGGGACAACAAGCCCACCGGCCACGTGGTCAAGGTGCAGGTCACCCTCGCCTGCTTCGAAGACCCGAGAGGACCGACCGATGGATCCTGACGACCCGCTGGCCAGTCTGGATTTCGACGTCGACGCGCCCGACGTCGTCGACGTCACGAAGCTGACAGCCTTCGGGCTCGCCGAACTCCGGACCAGCACCCGCGAAGCCCTCAAGGCGCTCCACGAGCTCTGGACACCCCCCCACTCGTGGAGCGCCGAGGCGCGCGAGCTGCACGCCCTGCTCACGGCTCTCCAGATCGAAGCCCACCGCCGTCTCGCCGATCTGGAGAGTTCGTAGACTCCGACCCGACCTTTCCTCTAGACTGGAACACCTACCCCCAACCCCGGAGCCGACGCCATGTCGACGACCACCACTCCCACCGCGGAGCTGGTCCGCGCCAAGACCTTCGACGATTACATCGGTCAGGACAAGCTCAAGCGGGACCTCCGCATCACGATCGAGTCCGCCGTCCAGCGACGCGCCGTACTCGACCACATCCTGCTCGCCGGGCCGTCCGGATACGGCAAGACCACCCTGGCGAAGATCATCGCTGCCGACATCGGGGATCCGATCCTCGACCTGAAGATGCCGATGGGTGAGAAGGAGTTCTGTTACGCCGCCACCGAGCTCGGCCAAGGCGTCGTGTTCCTCGACGAGGCCCACAACGCGCCTCGCTCCTTCCAGGAGGTGCTGCTCCACGCCCTCGAGTCCGGGTCCATCGTCTCCAAGACCGGCGTCCGGTATCCGGTGGAGCACATCACCTTCATCCTCGGCACGACCGAGCCCGCCAAGCTCATCCCCCCTCTCGTCAATCGGTGCCTCACCCGCCCTCGCTTCGTCGACTACTCCGACGACGAGATGGCACTGATCGTCGAGGGCATGGCCGCCCGGGCCGGCGTGGAGCTCCCCCCCTACTCCACGACCGGCCCGGCCCAGGCCGGTCGTGGCAACCCTCGGATGGCCTCGTCCTTCATCATCAAGGCTCGCGACCTGGCCATCACCGGCAACGAGCTCACGCTCGAGCGCATCCTCGAGTTCGCCGGAGTCGACGACGAGGGGCTCACCGACTCGCACCGCTACTACCTCGAGACGCTTCGCGAGCTCGGAGACGAGAGCGGACTCGTCAACATCACGAGCCTCACCCAGATGAGCAAGCCAGAAGTCGAGGATCTCGAGCGCCTGCTCATCCGACGCGGCTTCGTGAAGCTCACCAGCAAGGGGCGGACCCTGACGACCATCGGCGTCCAGAAGGTTCTCGGACGCCGACCCCCCACCTCCACCCGGGAGATCGCATGACCATCGCTGACCGCACGCAGTACACCATCGACACGCTCACCGAACGCCTCGGCGAAGTCCACGTCACCGTCGCCCCCGTCGACCTCGAGACCTACCGCTCGTGGCCTCTCGAGCCGCAGCATCGCTACGGGTTCCTCCCCGTGATCAGCGAGGACGGCAAGCGACTGCTCGCCCCCGTCTGCCCCGAACTGATCGCGGCGAGCGGTGCCATCTACGACGACGACGTCTTCGAGGCCTACGTCGACGTGGTCGTGCTCAACCTCCTCGAGCACACGAAGCGGTTCCTGGCCACGCCCGACGGCCACGAGCGCCACCTGGAGATCGTGGACTTCCTCATCGACGAGGCACCGAGCCACTACCGGCTCCTGACCAACGCCCAGCTCCACGCCCTCGATGCCGGCCTGGTGTCGGCATGACCGAGCGCGATCCGGACACCGACTCCTTCGCCGGCGGCAACGACGGTGATCCGGTCCTGAACAAGGTCCTGCCGGCCATCATCATCTTTGCCATCGTCTGCATGTTCCTGGGAAGTCGAGGACCGTTCTAGTCATGCGCGACCTGACCGTCCGAGCCGAGCCGATCGAGAACGCCGAGGCCATGCGCCTCGCGTGGTTCGAGTTCCGGCACGGCCGGGCGGTCTGCACCGTGGACACGGTCGGCGTCCATGGTGATGGGTCTATCGACACTGCGACTATGGAGCTCCACCTGACCATCAGCACTCGCAAGGGCACGCTCATCGCGATCGAGAAGATCGACGCGATCGAGCTGGCCAAGGCGTGGGCCCGATCCATCATGGAAGATTGATGCGCTACAGAGAAGAAGACGTAAACCGACTACTCAAGAACGGCCTCACCGAGGATCAGCTCCTCGGACTACCGGACGAGGTCTTCCGGGGGCTCATCGACGAGGACCTCCACCGACGCGATGAAGCTCGCGCCGACTGGACGTTCGGCCCTCAGCTCCGCAGCCCTACGGTGATCCGGCGTTTCTACGCCGAGCTCCTGCGCAAGTCGAAGAGCGTCGAGGGCCAGCTCGCCTCGCTCGACGCCAGCTTCGACTCGACCAAGTCCCGCCTGCGAGGCCGGATCACGATCTCGCGCATGTCGGTCGAGGAGGCCAGGAGCTCCGGTGACGACAAGGCGTTGACGAACGCCCGTCGGAAGCTGGCCAACCAGGAAGCCGACCTCGAGCGTGAGCGTTCGGAGTTCAAGAGCGATCAGGTCAAGAAGCTCCGCTTCAAGACGGGCCTCGACATGACCATCATCGAGGTGCGCGGCATCATCGAGCGCATGGACGATGCCCTGAACAAGGAGATCGCCGACCTACGCCGAGCGATCCAGGAGCACCACGACCGCTGCCTCGTTGGCGACGACGACGACGCTGACCGAGCCGACGAGATCCTCTGGGCCCAGCTCGGCCCTGCAGAGAAGGAGAGCGCGTGAAGACCACCATAAAGATCGAAGGCCTTGACGACAGGATCTACCCGGGGATGTTCGCCACGGTCACTGAAGAGTACGGCGTCTGGATCACCGACGCCCGTGGAGGCATCGTCGACGAGTTCGAAGTCGGCGAATGGGACGCCGTCATCGTCGAGGCCGAGGACATCTGATGGGCGAGGTCACCCGCTGGGCCATAGGGGCGTGGCACTTCCTCGAGGACTACCGCATCGGGTCGCCCGAGTCCACGGAGTGACGGCGGTGGCGGATGAGATCTTCGACCATGCCTGGCACGAGCTGCGCCGAATAGTCCTAAGGAGCGTCGGCCGGAAGACGTTGGAGCTGTTCTTCCTCGAAAACGGCCTCGAGAAGCTCCTGAAGCAGATCCGACAGGACGTCCGTGACGAGATCGAGAGTGAGCAGCTCGCCGCCGGACTCGACTACTCCCAGTTCCGCTACGCCCTGGTCAACCTCTCCGCCACGAGCAACGACCCTGGTGGTGCCTACGACGTCATGGCCATCAGTGACACCGACACCCCCGACATGAACTGCATCATCAGCCTGACCGGCGAGGGCGACCACTTCCCGATGCTCGACCTCGACTTCCCCGCGACCGTCGTCCCGAGCTCGACGAAAGGCCATGTCCACCTCATCATCAACGGCAAGCGCCTCGACCACCTCGCCTACAAGAAGCTCCTCGACGCGTTCAAGGCGGCCGGCCTGCTCGAGGACGGGAACATCTCCCGTTTCGAGCAGAACGGCTTCAGTGTTCTGCGCAAGCCGACCACGAGGAAGGGCATCCAACCCAACATGCACTTCGTGCCGGCGCCGTGGACGGCGAGCCAGTGCATGCAGCTCCGGAGATGGCAGATGCACCGCCGGCCCGTTGCCTACCACTGCTGGGAGCACCAACCCGGCGAGTTGCTCTACCCCACGAAGACCGGTTGGCGCTGCCCGAAGGGGTGCGCCCCCGTCGCCATCGACGACGAGCTGGACGACTCCCTGATCCGAGAGGCGAACTGGAGCCAGGCCCCCCGTTTCATGTTCGACTCGAGGGTGGCCCCCCCGGATCCGAACCAACGCTTCGGCGCCGCCACGCTGAGCCTCATCGACCTCAGCCGGACCCTACGTCAGGAGTCGGCGGCATGAGCTGGGTCATCAGGAAGAAGGCCGTGCCGACACCGAAGCCGTGCTCGAAGATTGGAGCGAAGAAGAGCCACCTCACCGACGACGGCCTGAAGACCCTGTGCGGGAAGCCGTGCAACGAGCAGGGCTGGGCGATGCGCGACCGCGACCTCCCGCAGTGCGGCATCTGCACGAAGTCGGCCACCGGCTACACGAGGGTCGCCCGGTACCTGTGATGGCGCACATCGTCCTCTCAGCCCATTACGCAGATCCACCTGCCGATAACCACTCGATGGCGCTGCAGATGTCCCACTTCGACGGTGGCTACTTCGTGGAGTGCTCCTGTGGCTACGTCGGCCCTAGACACTCTGAGGATGAGGCCAGGCAGGACCGGGCCGTGCACCTCAACACCGCCATCGACCGCTCGGTCGCCGTATACCGGGTGGGCATGCGCAAGCTCGAGGGAGGCCGAGTCTCATCGAACCCAGTTCGGAGTCCCATCGATGGCCGATTTCGGTCGCAACCGGGTATCACCACCACGTTCTCGACCTCCAACTTCTTCCAGCGGGAGATGGCGATCAGCCCCCTGACTAGCGGATTGAGGCCGGTCCAACACGACCTCGGGACCTGTCAGGCCGTGAAGAAAGCCGGCAAGACCTGCGGCTTCCCCGTCGAAGAGGACCTGGCATCACTTGGCTTGGCCAGGTTCGGCTTGGTGCTCTGCGTCCACCACTACCAGCAGGCCCGCAACCCCGAAGGACGACGCTGATGGCCAACAGCAAGTACCGATGCCAGGGGTGCAAGAACTTCTACTACCAGCCGCCACATCGCCGGATCGGCCTCGGCGGCGTGTGCTCCGACGAATGCGCCCGGAGCGCCCAGTCGAAGCCCAACAGCACGACAACGACTCAGCCGAAGCGCGTCGACGAACCGGACGCCCAGACCGTCGCCGAGCTCTACGTCCGAGACCGGGCACGCTGCCGGTTCTGCGGGACCCAGGCGAAGGGCCATAGCGCGCTCGGCCGACTTCATAAACATCACGTGCGATACCGCAGCGAAGGCGTGGACCACTCGCTCGAGAACCTCATTCTTCTCTGTGAAATTCACCATGCGATGGTCCACGCCGATAAGAAACGTTGGCAGAAGGTCTGTCTCGTCTATATCTGGCTGGTCTCGGTCGAGAACCGTCGCCTCTACCTACCCGCCATCGACCGAATCATCAGAGCGGAGGAGTCCTATGAGACTTGCTGACCTTATCCTCACCGGCGCCTACAAGCCGCGCGGCCCGCTCCGTTCGGAGCAGGACCACGTCGAAGCCATGAAGACCCGCCACCTGGCCGAGCTCGGCCTCACCGAGGAGGCCACCGAGGCGGACCTTGACCGGGTCATGTCGATCCCAGGCAACGAGGACAAGGTGGTCCAGATGTTGAACGAGGTCGACGAGCTCGAGCGCAACGCCGCGAACCGGACCCTCGAAGCCCACCGGAAGTACCAACGGTCGCTCGGTGAGATGTTCAAGTCCTACCCCATCGTGCTGGCCAACAACGTCTACGTACACCAGCGCACCACCGACGACCGGACCCAGCTTCTCGACATGCCCTGCCTCGCTCCGAAGTGGCCGATGTACTGGACCGAATGGAACCAGCGCAACGGCCAGCAGATCGGCGTGCTCGCCATCGCCGAGGCGGCCGGCGGCGTGGGTCACGGTTCGGTCGACAACAAGTTCCGGCCGGCCGGCGAGATCGTCTACCAGGCAGAGAGCGATCTCACCATGGGCGAAGTCGACGGCAACGGCCTGGTCCGCTACGAGAACGGGCTCTGGACTTCGGACTCGCTCGACATGAACGGCTGGGAGGACGTCCGATGGGTCTGGACGCTGCAGCTCTTCGTTGGCCGGGGCAAGGAGGCCGTCGGTCCGTTCATGAGCTGGAAGGTCGCGCTCGACCCGCACGGCAAACCGCTGGACATGATGTTCCAGTTCTTGTTCGAGGTCGACGGCGCCGACGGCGAGAGCCTGGTCACCGACTTCGCTCGAGCCCTGAACGTGTGGGGCATGGCCCTGTCGTTCTTGAACTGCCGCAACGTGCAGACCGAGTACCGCGAACCCTCACCGGGCGAGCAGAGGAAGCACCGCAAGAAGCGCAAGGCAACCAACCCGCTCGTCGGCTACCACCTCATCAAGATCCAGCCCACCGGCACGGCCACCCGAATCCGATCCGGACCGGGCTCCGGTCAGGGCACCGACGCTTTCCACATCCACCCGGGCAGCATCGCTCATTATGGGGATTGTTGTCCAGGCAGCCACCCCGTCAAGGGACTGCTCTTCGGAAAACTCACGGGGATCTACTACAGGCCGATGCATCTCAAGGGCAATCCCGCTCATGGCGAGCGCACTGCCGACTACCGCGTCGACGCACCGCGATGACGAATAGGCAGCGCGAGGCTATGCAAGGCCTGCCCCCCCCTTAGAGTTCGACGACTCGTGAGCGCCCGCCTGGCCGCCGAGCTCAGCGACATCGTCGAGGACATCATCGGTTCCCGCCTCTCGCCCGCCTACTCCGGCCAGGGCAACGTATGCCTCGAGCTTTCGCGCAACGACACCCAGGTCCTGGTCGACAGGCTGCGCAAGGTCTGGCCACCGCTCTTCGACGACGAGCCCCCAGATGAGACAGAAGAAGAACCGGAGGAGACCTGGACGTACCTGCGATGACGAAGCATACTGGAACACGGCGTTCCATTTCCCTGAGGAGACCCATGCACACCCGCACCCGCAACACACTCGTCGCCATCGGTGCCGTGATCACGCTCGCCGTGGTCACCATCGTGGCCAACCCGATGATCGCCGGCGCCTGGCCCGAACCCGATGTCGAGGTCACGCCTGCGGCGTGCGCCGGCGGCACGCGATCCACCCCGGCGATCGTGACGCTGACCAACCTCGAGACCGGCTTCCCGCTGAGTCCCGGGAAGCCCCAGGTCATGGCCGTCGAGCCCGCGTTCACCTGGACCCCGTTCACGCCTGACACCTTGCCCAACACGGGCAACTCGAAGGCGACCATGTCGATCTACCCACCGGCCGACTACGAAGGCGAGATCAAGGTGGCCTGGCGCCTCATCTGGGCCGGCCCCGACGGCAGCGACAAGCAGGAGGGCAAGGTCCGGATCCAGGTCGAGAAGTGCAAGCCGCCCGAGACGACGACCTCTACGACCACGTCCACCACTTCCAGCACGTCCAGCAGCACCACGAGCACCAGCTCGCCCAGCACCTCGACGACCTCGACGACCCAGCCCACGACGACTACCACGAGCACCCAACCGTCGACCACGACGACCACGAGCCCGCCCACCACGACTTCGACAACCTCATCGACGACCCAGCCATCCACCACCACGACGTCGACGACGGCGCCGAGCACGACAACCTCGACGACTCCCACGACCCAGCCGGTCACGTCGACCACGTCGACCAGTCAGCCCTCGACGACCACCACGGCGCCGAGCACGACGACAACGATGGACCCCTGCGAGATGGACACCTCACCTCCTGGGGGCGGCTCCTGCTTGATCCCACCCATCGTCGAGGTCCCGCCGGCCGTCCCCGTCCCCGTGACGCCGCACTTCACGGGGTAGCCGTGCCGATCATCGACCCAACCACCCATGGGCCCGGCCGCTACTGGAAGGTCGGCGACCTCGTCGCCACCTCCGACGGCCGCCCAGGGTCCGGCTCCGTGAACGGCACGATCGAGCACATCGGCAACATCCTCGCCGGCATCCGCCCGGACCCATACGACGGGCGGGCCAGCAACGTGACCAAGGCCGACGAGAACGGTCTGATCTGGCGCTACGAACATCAGATCTACGCCCGCGATTCAGAGGACTGAATGGCACGCATCAAGTACGACATGGACGACGTGACGCCGGAGCAATGGGCGGCGCTCGAGGCTGATCTGTCGGAGCTCGAGCGGACGGACCCGGCGGTGCGTGAGGCCCGACGGCGGTACGACAGCTCGGTGCGGTCGATCTTGCGTCGCATGCGCATGAACGAGAAGCTCAAGAGGGAGGGTCGCCAGCAGCCCGGCGGTCCGGTGGTCATCCCACCTGATGAACGATGACGACCCACCAGAACGCCACCCGCCTCGCCGGGGAGATCCGCAAGCCATCACTCAGCTACCACGTCAGCGAGGACGGCGATGAGGTCATGGGTGACCTCGTCCTGTCCAGCGCTTTCGAAGTGACCTGCTGGGAGCGGCGGCGTGGCGACGATCATCACGCCGCCGGCGACCTCGAGGTCTACGTCCAAGGCCAGATGCGCAAGAAGGACGGGACGCCGAGTCGTCAACGGCGGAGCTGCCTGGTCGACATCGACGCGGATCAACCACCATGGCTCCAACGGATCATCGCTGATGCCCAGGCACGGTTGGGGATCCCGTGACCGCTAAGCCGAACCATGGAACCGTGAAGTGGATCGAGCCCGATGGCTGGCACGGCTGGATCAACGGCCGGGAGTTCATCAGCTTCGGGATCACCATGGTCTGCGACCAGGTGGCCGCCCAGATCCCCGGCGACGTCGCCTGGGTCTACTCGAACCGGGCCACGGTCCACGCCGAGCGCATGACCGTCAACGTGGGCCACACCGGCGGCAAGTGCGGGCCCACCTGCCCGCCATCGTGCCGAGAGTGGCACCCGACCGACGCCGAGATCGACGCCGCCATCAAGGCCGTGCGCGACTTCGATCGCACCTGAGAGGACTCATGGGAACCCGACTCCGACTGACCAGGGCCGACGGCCGCATCTACCTCGACCGCTGGGGCATCGAGCGGAAGTGGCTCGGCGGCATCTTCCTTCACAAGATGGAGGGCCCCGATCCGGGCCTCGATCTGCACGATCATCCCTGGTCGTTCATCTCGATGCCTATCGTCGGCGGCTACGTCGAGGAGCGGCTCGAGACCCGCAAGGCCTGCGCCTGGGCGGCCGGCGCCGAGCTCATCGAGAAGGACTTCGGCGAGAGCGCTCGGCGAGGAGAGCGCGTGATCCGACATCGCTTCCGCTGGCGCATGATGCGCCTCGACGAGTGCCATCGGATCACCGGCCTGCTCCGACGCACGGTCTGGACCATCGTGATCCACGGGCCGAGCCGACGGAAGTGGGGCTTCTACCTCCCGACCGGCTGGGTGGATCAGCCCACCTACGACAACAGCGTGCGCGCCGAGCGCCGCGACATGGGCGTCGAGTTCACGAACGTCGAGGAGGAGCGCTTCCACTTCGACGGCACGCCGGCGGGTAGCCGCCACTGGCTCGACCGCCTGCTGTTCCGAGACGCCGAAGCGTCGTGACTCGACCGCTCGGCGATCGCCAGCTCCAGGTGCTCATGCTCATCCTCGAACGGGGAGCCTGGTCCGTACACTCCGGCTGGTACTTCGGCAGCAACCTCCAGACGTCGAGGATCCTCGACACGCTGGCCAAACGCCGACTCGTCGCTCATCGGCCGAAGGAGGACCGGGGCTTCGGCTATGGCGAGTACACGATCACCGAGGCGGGCATCGAAGCCTGCGGACCCGAAGCCGCTCGCCGCGCTGAACGGGCCGCTGAGGCCAGCCGGCGGAACGCCGAGTACCGAGCGGAGCAGGCCGCCAAGAAGGCCCACCAGGAGGAGACCAGGCGGCAGTGCGAGGCGACCCTCGAGAAGCTCCGCCCCCTCCTGGCCGAGCTCGGCATCCATCCCGACACCGTGGTGATCGGCGAGCACGAGGAGCGCATCGGCATCCTCCTACCAGCCGAGGCCGCCGAGACCCTGACCGAGTACGCGATCGGAGCACCCATATGACCACGACCACGATCCCCAGCTACCTCGCTGCTCGTCACTGGGGTAGCGGCAAGGTCCACCTCATCTCGGCCGAGACCCCGACCATCGAAGTCGAAGTCTTCGGTTCCGCCGGCGAGGTCGTCGAGCCTCCGCTCGAGGTCAGGGCCATGTGCGAGACCACGCTCACTGCCCGCGACACCGGAACCGTCGGCGGTCAGGTGATCATCATCTCCCACGTGCGCCGCAAGCAGCTCTGTCGGACCTGCCTCCGGATGGCCGATGCCCGCGGCATCGAGCTGCCCGAGTCGGTCGTGGACCGATGATCGAGCGCACCCGCAACCCGAAGGCCATCCCGTCGACGGCCAACCAGAAGTCGTGCTCGAACTGCGGCAGTCGGAAGGGGCCGTTCATCCCGACCTACTACAACCCCCGGCGCGCCATCTGCTCGGAGTGCTGCCACGAGGAGAACCGCCAGTTCGACAAGAAGGGCTGGCCCGACGGCGGCTGCGAGCCGGAGGTGCCGACGGACGCCTCCGTGCTCCGCCCGGGGGCCTCGAGGATGGGCAACCCCCTCATCACGCCAGCCGGCCAGTCCACCAGGCAAGGAGGATTCGCATGATATTCATCGCCGACGACCAGGAGCTCATCTTCTACAAGCTCGACGAGAACTGGGGGTTCGCCAATCCGATTATGGAGATCGTGGCCACGGACCAAGGTCACCGGGTCCGGCTGAAGGTCTTCAGCGGCTCCCGCACCGTGTTCGAGGGCACCGTCGACGAGTGTCGGCAGTACGCCAGGCGGAGCCTGGGTCTCGAGCTCGTCAGCCCGAGCGCTCGGCGTTTCACGTGAAACACCGCACGTCCGCCAGATCAACCTCAGCCTGGGGTCCCCACCATGCACCTGCTCGAGACTGACGCCCGGCCCGCCCAAGCGGATGCCGGCGACGGGAGCATCTGATGGCGGCTTTCGTCCTCGACGAGTTCGAGCTGGGGGAGCGCGCCGCACGAGCCATCGAGAACGAGGAGCTGGGCTACGGCCCGCTGTTCGACGCGCAGACCGCCGCCTACTTCCAGGCCGAGGCGGCCATGGCCGTCCTCTATGAGAACTGGTGGGGGCAGCCGACGTGAGTCCTGTACGTTCCCGCCCCTGACGAGCTGATCTGAATCAGTGAACGAGGATCAGAACGGCGGCGAGGACGACGAGCCCGGCCACGATCAGCCACGCGACGCCTGATCCGGTCGGCGGGGGCACCATCAGAACTGGCCCGAGTGCCCGGCGAACCCGCCGAGCTCGGCCCCGACGTCGCCCATGCCCTCCCCGAGGTAGTCACGGTTCGAGCGCAGGTGCTTGGCCACCGCCTCGCGAACCACGGACCCGGCCGTGACCCCATCACGCTCAGCCAGGCGCTCAAGGTCGTCGTGGATCGACGCGTTGACATCGAGCACGATGCGCCGCTGCGGCCGGGCCCTACCCATGGGCCGCCACCATCGGGCCGATGAGCGAACGCCACACGGGCTTCTCGCTGCGGTTGGAGGCATCCGACTTGCGGAACTCCCCCGTCTTCTCCATCTGACCGGCCATGGCCGCCCTCCTTACCAGCGGACCAAGGGCTCGAGCTTCGCGTGGAACCTCGAGCCCGGTCTCGGCCCAAAACGAATCGACGAAGAATTCGTCATGGGTACGAAGATAGCCCGTCAAGGTCTCCCAGGCGCGTCTGGTCCATCCTTCGTCATCTTCGGTCTGCCACTCGAGCGCCAGGACATCCCGGTGCTCCTCGAGTAGAGCCACGCGTTCCTCATAGGCCTGGCGCCCGTAGGCGGGAACATGGTCACCGCACCAGGTGAGACCGTCGTCAGTGATCCACTCGAACCAGGCATCGCATACCGAACAGTCATCGCCTCCATGGAGGGTCCACTCCTTCTCCTCGGTGAGCATCTCGGCGAAGGTCTCGAGATGGGACCGGAACTGCCGAAGCACGGACGGGTCGGCCATGGCCTGGCTCGGGTTGAAGGTGCCGAAGTGCACGATGCCGTCGATGAGGAACGGGCGGCCGAGGCCGTGAACGGTGCGCAGCGCTGGAGCGTACGTGCGCAACGGGAGAGCTCCGACCAGCAGCGTCCAGCGGGCGCCGGCGAGGTTCGCCTGGAGCTCTCGAGTAGGAGCGCAGGCCTCGACGTGCTCCGGTGTCGGCCCATCGCCGGCACAGGCCACGACACTCATGAAGGCCGGCCGAAGCTCATCGAGGCCCACGTCAGCGAGCGTGTCCCGGAGCAGATCGCCGGCTTCACCCGTGAACGGCTTGGCCACCTCAGCGTCGTCCGCGCTCGGATAGCCCCCCACCACCAGGTAGTCGGCTCCCTCTGTCCCAGCGATCGGGACAGGCATCGTCACCTTCGACCGAGGACATGCCTCGCAGTCGACGACGGCCTCGACCACATCGAGCCGCTTCATCCTTCATCCGCCATGGTCTGCCCGGCCAAGAGACGACCGCGCTTCCAGGCCGCGGTCTCGCGATGCGACAGATCGATGTCGGCCGGATCGACCACGACCCCCCTCACGGCGGCCTGACCCTCGACTGGCTTGCGCACCGTGCCGGCGCCTGCCGGAGCTGGGTCGGGCCCGAAGTAGACGTAGAGGGTCTCGTCCCCGTCCCACCGGTAGGTCGCCCACTCGGGGAAGCCGAGACGCATGTACTCCCGCATGAGGTTCTTGCCGACTGTCATCCGGAGGCCATCGTAGGGGCCGCCCTTGAAGGCCACCCGGCGAGTGGTATCGGCCTCCTCCTTCTCGGCCTTGGTCAACTTCTTCGCTCGTCTTGCCATCATCGCCTCCGCGGCCAACGTCGAATCGGGTCTGAGGGAACGTCGTTCTTCGGCGGCCGCACCTTTCCCCGAATGGCCGCTCGGTCGCGCAACCTGAACCGCCTGACGACGAAGCGCCCATCGTGGTCGACCAGGATGACGGCGCCCCGTTGCGTCCACAGGGCTCGGTAGCGGATCCGGGTCATCTGCTGATCGTAGGAGGCGGCCGCCGGCGCGCCTTGCGGTATGCGTCCACGATCTGATCGAGCTGGTCGACGAGCTCATCGAACAGCTCGTGCGGGATGACGCCGTGCGGGATCTCGATGATGGTGATCTCGGCGGCACCGGTCTCCTCGTCGACGGCGTCGGGCGCCAGGTAGGTGACCTGGAGCTTGCCGTTGTCGAGCATGACGTTCTGGTAGATGTTGGGCATCAGGAGATGGCCTCTCGGAAGTCGGTGGCCAGGCGGAAGGAGCCAGCGTCCTTCTCGACCAGGTCCATGGTCTTGACCTTGCTGAGGGCGTTGCCGAAGCCGCCGCCCTTGGCTTCGTACCCGGTGGCCGCCGCCAGGTCCTCTCGGGTGACCCAGTCGCCCGCTCGGCGCAGCTCCTCGAGGATGAGCTTCTCGGCCTTCCCGTGCGCCTTGTTCTTCCAGAAGTCGAAGAGGTCGGAGGGCATGTACGGCAGATCCATCGCCTGAGCGGCAGCCATGCCGGCGTCGGTGATCGCGATATCGCCCGATCCCTCGACGTACCCGGCGGTACGCAGCGCGCTGAGGGCGTTGCCGAAGCCGCCGCCCTTCGCCTGGTAGCCCGTGCGGATCCCGAGCTGACCCTTGGTCAGGTGGCCGTGATCCCAGAGAACGGCGAGGATCATGCGCTCAGCCTTGCCCAGCTTCACGTCGCCGGCGGGGGCCGCCACGGGCACCGAGCGCCGCTGGACCTTCTTCGCCGCCCAGTCCGGCGGCGGTGAACCCTGGATCTCGGCCACCTCGGCCTTGGCCTCCTCCTCGATTCGAGCACACCGGAGATCCTCGTACACGCCCTGGAGCTCGTCCTCGAACATCGCGAGGTTCTGACTGAGATCGAGCAACCGCTTCTCGATGCCGGCCGGCGGAACCTCAACGCGGACCACCCGAGTCTCCACCCGCACCTCGGCCGGCTGGTTGGCCATGGCCTTGAGCTCGCGCTCGAGCTCGCGCACGCGGGCCTGGAGGATCGATGGGTCGGTGGCCAGGGCCCGCTCGATGGTCGACTGCATGCGCTCGGCCAGCGCCTCGAGGTCGACCGGCGCCACCTGCTTGGGCTGGAGCACCTCGCCGGCCTCGGGCGTGCGGGAGGAGTCGAACGTCTTGCGCTTCGAGATCTGTACCCGCACGAGCACCCGGAGCCAGCCCGGCGACCACACCCAGCCCTCGCCGGGCTGGAGCGAGGCGAGGCTGTCGAGCATCTCCTTCGCCTCCTCCTTCGACGCCGTGGCGTTGACCCAGTCGAGGATGGCCTTGCGGTCCTGCGGGCTGGTGTTCTGGAAGGCGAAGAGCACCTCGATCTGAGTGAGCACGTTCTTGTTCAGCACGGCGGCGCGCTGGGTGATCATGGTCATGCCCAGGCCGCGGCTGCGGCCGAGGCGGACGATCGACTCCCACGCCCCGAGCATCTTCATGTCGTCCGGCTTCGGCTGCTGCGGACAGAACTGGTCGGCCTCGTCGAGTAGGAGGTGGAGCGGCTCGCGGTGCTTCGCCTTGTAGCGGAACAGCCGGTCGGCGAAGTCGTAGAGGAAGCGGTTCGACTGCGCCTTCGACTCGAAGAGCGAGAGGTCGAGGATCACCGACATGCCGGAGTCCACAACGAACTCGGCGATGACCTTGCCCGACGTCGAGTCGAGCGGGATGTCGCCGTGCTCGCCGCCGAGGATCACGATGGGCCAGCCGCCACTCCCGCCGGTGGCTGAGGACCGCAGGCCCCACATCACCCCGGTGGGATCGATGGCGACGAACGGCAGTCCGTTCTCGGCGAACTCCTCCGCCAGCTTCAGCGCGGTGTAGGTCTTGCCGGCGCCGCGCCGGGCCAAGATGGCACCCGTCTGCGTGACATAGTCCAGTGGCAGCTTCAGCGTGGACGAGATGTCCAGTACGCCCTTGCCCATCGTGATCCTCTTCCCTTGCATGCGCCGAAGCGCCCGTTAGCCGGCGGTGGCCGACCCCTTGTTCCCTGGACGACCAGCCTGGCTGGCCGCCATGTCGATGCGAAGCGTCGTGATCGGCTCGTAGATGATCGGGGCGTCCTTCTCGAGCAACGCCTGAAGGAGCTTG
Organism: uncultured Gemmatimonadaceae bacterium; assembly: GCA_964430045.1. Classification (GTDB taxonomy): domain Bacteria; phylum Gemmatimonadota; class Gemmatimonadetes; order Gemmatimonadales; family Gemmatimonadaceae; genus DASRAP01. The sequence continues at coordinate 11,421 of CAYSFN010000002.1, read as the reverse complement.
GCCTGCTGGCGCGCTGCCTCGGAGGGGAGGTATGGGCCGGAGTCGTCGGTGAACTCGCTACTCCACGCCTCGTCGAGATGCTCGAGTACATCCGGCGTGCCGACCTGTCGCTTCGAGCAGGGATGAACGACCTGATCCGACCAGTCGATGTCGGCGTAGGTGCCGCCGCCGTCCTCGACGTCGAAGAGGATGTAGTCGGCCAGGGTGTCGAGATCCTCGCCGAAGCGGTTGATCTCGTCGGCGAAGAACATCTCGTAGCCGGCCGGCTCAGCGAACGGCATCGCGAGGAGCTTGGCGTGACGAGCAGCGTTGGTCTCCTGGCGCTGCAGCTTCTCGCAGTCCTCGCAGACCGACCGATGCCCCTTCCGGGGAGCGGCGAGGCAACGGGTGCACCAGCAGCACAGGATGGCCAGCTCGCGATCGCCGGGCTCCGCCCCGTCCGAGATGGGGACCAGACGGTTGACCACGATCATCCGGCACTGACCGCAGGCGTAGAGGGAGTCGTAGCCCTCAGCGACGAACTCGATGACGGGTTCCATCAGCGCGCCGCCGCCGGCTCGTCGGAGGGCTCGTCGAAGATCGGGCCCGAGCTGCGGTCAGCCCGAGGCGCCACACCCGGGTCCTCGAACGACGGGCCAGCGTCGCGCACCACCGCCGGCTCGTCGTCCTCGTCGTCGTCCTCGAGCTCGGCGAGCACATCAGCCGCGGCCGGATCGATGTCCTCGAGGCCCTCCAGGATGCCATCCACGAGCGCCTGGGTCTTCGGGGACAGCTCGCCATGGAGGCCGGAGCGCTTCGCCTCCTCGAACTCCCACTCCTCGTCCGAGACGTCGCGCACCACGTCGAGCGCCGGCGGCGCCGAATCGTTGATGTCCTTGAGCTCCTCGAGAAGGCGCATGGCAGCCTCGACGGGCGTCTCGTCGTCGTTCGGCACGAAGCCCCAACGCTGACCGAGGTACTGCTCCAGCAGCTCCTGCTGCAGGCCGGCTTGCTGGAGCTTGTGGCCTTCGGCGCTCATCGGCAAGGCCAACGTCGCCGTGTCACCCTCATGCGCCACTTCAGGCGACGTGGCGGCGAAGTAGGCCATCGCCTCCCGGCGGACCTCGCCATCGAGCTCGCGGACCTCCCACGCCTCGAGACGGACCTCCTTGTAGCCCTCGCCGTTCGGGTTGACCTTCGGCGTCCAGTCCTTCACCCGGAACGCCATCAGGAAGACCGGCAGCTTGCCCATCTTCAGATAGCGCTGAGCGAAGTCGGGATCGACGATGAACCCCGAACCGGCCATGGTCTTGGCCTTGTAGTACTCGATCTCGAGCTCATCGTCGATCACCTCATGGATGATCGGCCGCTCGCGCTCGACGGCCTCGGCCCTCATCACATCATCCGACATCCGCGACACCCTTCAGTTGGGCCCAGGCGCAGGGTGTGTAGCCCTCGCACTCCTCGGCGATCGTCTCGTTGAGCTCCTCCTCCTGGTAGAGGAGACAGAACACGCCGTTCGGTCCAGCCAGGGCGTGCTCACAATTGGAACAGACCTTAGCCGGACTGGAACGAACGAGAAAGAGGCGTCCTATCGGCTCTGCTGCCACTCGGCGAGGGCCGCCTTCCGGGCCTCGGGACCGACCGATCGGATGAGCCGCGTGCGCCACTCCGGGCGCTGCTCGACCTCCAGGGCCTCGACGATGCCCTGCTCGATGACGTCATCGAGCCTGTCTCGATCGAGCTCGGGCAGGGCGCCGGCTTCGTAGGCGTCGCGGAACCTGTCCACGACCTGGTACACCCGCGAGAGGCGCCTCCGCTTCGACTTGCACCAGGCGGCCACTCGGCACAGCGTGAAGTAGTCCGCCCGCGGGTAGTACTCGAAGAGCTCCTTGATCCGCTTGCGCAAGATCGCCATGTCCTTGTACGTCGCCCACGGGACACCCATGGTCTGCTGGCAGTAGGCGGCGAACGCCGCCGGCTTGTCCTCGGCGCCCGCCACCAGCTCCGGCGTCCACGTGGTGAGCCAGGTGCCCGGTGCCGTCCGGGTAGCCATCCGCACCTTAGCCATCGGTTCCTCCTACTTCTTGACGAATACGAACAAAGTCGAACTGTTGCAGGCGGCGTGCTCCTGCTCGGAGGGCACACGCCCATCGATGCACGCCTCGCAGCCGGTGGCGCTGCCCTTACACCGTGAGCACTTCCTGGTGCGCCCCTGGGGCTGTGCCCGTGGCGCCGTGGTGTAGTGCTCGAAGCGATCGATGCGAACCAGGTCGAGCTCCTCGACGGCATGCTTCTCCGTCAAGTAGGTCCCGTTCCACTTGTTGCCCGAGCTGACGTAGTCGCAGCACTTCACGAGCAGGATGCCGTTGCTCTGCCCGCGCTGACGTCGCTTGAGCACCCGGACACAGTCCTCCAGGCCCTCGTTGATCATCTGCTGGAGGAGTTTCGGCGTGCGGGGTGCACCCTTCAACCCGTACCGCTTGTTGAAGTCGGTGATGGTGCTGGTGTCACGGCCGCCAGTGCACACGTAGGGCGGATCGAAGGTGATCGCATCGAAGGTCTCGTCACCCTCAGGGAGGCGACGGAAGTCGACGCCGTCGAGCTCGAGGTCGTGAGTGACCAACGAGCGCGGTCGCCACTTCGTCCACCACTTCCCGCCGCCGTACGTCGGGTCCAGCGTGTGCCAGCGCAGCCGGAGGTACTTCAACTCGACCGCGTCGAGGATGAGGTCGGCGTTCGTGTTCCAGTTGTGAGCGGAAAGGATCGCGCTCATCGGCAGAAGGGCTCGATGATGGGGCCCCAGTCGAAGGACGCGACCTCGTCAGGGACGAGCCCCCAGTCCAGCGACGGCTGGTTCTCCGGCCTCGGCGCCGGCGTCGGGTAGTTCGGGGAGACGAAGGCCTGCGGAACTCCCGCCTCGAGAAGCTCGTGGAGATCCAGGCTCCCGCTCGCCAGGAGCGAGTTCTGAACCATCGCACACTCCGCCAAGGTGGCGCAGTCGGCGAACAGTCCGACACCCGGCTGCGCCGAGATGTTGACCTTGATGATGGCCGTCAGTTCATCTGCCATGTGGGCTCCTTGCTCAGTCGTCGAAGGACCTTTGGTCGAATCCATTACGGGTAGAGGGTTCGAGGGCTCCGTGATGCTGGCCGGTGCGGTGGCGCTGCACGGCGGACTCCCAGTTCTCGCCAGCCTGTCGCCAGAAGAACTCGCGTCGAGCCCGAGCCGCGAGCTCGTTGCCCACGCCACTCGGGACCATGGCCAGCGAGAGCGGAGCGAACTGCAGCTCGATGAGCGCGCCCCGTCCGCCGTGACGGCTCTTGCCGATGCGGCACAGCAGCTTGCCGGTCTTCTCTTGCTCCTGCAGGCCGAGGCGGTTGTCGGGGGACCAGAGGTTGAGCCCGAAGTCGGCGGTCTCCTCGATGACGCCGGAATCGCGAGCGGCATCACTCGCGAACTCCTCGCCGTCCTTGCCGATGCGACTCACCTGATGCGGGACGATCCCCGGGCAACGAAGGTCCTTGAGGATTCCCTTCATGTCCATGACCGCGTTCGACACCGCCTCGTATCGCTCGCCCTTGTACGACCGGGCCCAGTACCCGAGGTAGTCGACCAGGATCAGGTCGGGGAGCTGCCCCACCTGATAGGCGAAGTCCTCGACGGCCAACCGTAGATCCGCCTGGGTCAGTCGGTTGCGGTCGACGATGAAGAGGTTGTCCTGCCACCACCGCTCGGCATCGTCGTCTTCGGCCATCGGGTTGTGGAACCGGTAGATCCGCCGAGCCCTGTCCCACCACTCACCCCGGGTCTGTTCCAGGCTGAAGAACAGGAACTTCAGATCCTCCTGACCTGGAACGCGCCGCATCATGTCCATGATGTTGAGCAGGAGGAGGGTCTTGCCGGTGTTATGCACCACGAACCCGTTGGCCATGAAGTTGTGGGGCTCGTCCTTCATGGAGATGTCGTAGGTCTGCTGCTCGCCGAGGAACGTGATCGACTCGATCTCCTCGACGCCCACCTGCTCGAGGCCCATCCACCCGGCGCTGTCGAGGCCGGCGTTGACGCAGACCCCGCCCCCCGCCTCGAGCTCGCCCAACTTGCGCCACCCATCGGGCGTGAGGAACGGATGCTTGGCTGTCCCTGTGATGGCCCGCCCAGTCGTCGTGCGGAGCTCGTAGACCGGCTTCACGCCCGAGTCCCAGATCTCGTCGACCTCACCGAGCCGCACGACGCCATCGACGGCGCGCTGGATGTTCGTCGGGATCGATCGGTCCCAGTGCCCCCGCTGGCCGCTCCAGCTCTCGTAGGCGTCACTGAGTTTCATCTTGAAACCCACACCCTGCCGGCCGAGGACGAGCTCCGTGTCGCCGGCGAGACAGCCCGTCTTGGCCAGCGGGATCATGAGCTGACCGGCCAGGAGGCCTGGGTCGATCATCATGTCGAGCATCTCCCAGCCGAACTTCAGGCCGGGCTGCCCCTGGACCTCACCGAACTCGGCGATGGCATCGCGCACACTCACGAGCAGGTTGCCGCGCCGAGCCTCGGACAGGAGCTCGTCGAACTCCTTGGCACCATTGCCCTGCGCCACCCAGGCCGTCGGATCGACCTTCGTCCCCTTCTCGGAAAGATGGATCGGCCGAGCCTTCGGGCCTATGGCCTCGCGCATCTTCTCCATGCCCGCCGTGCCAGCGACGTCGCGATCGAAGACGAGCCACACGCGCTTGAGTGGAGCGAAGTACCCAGACCAGTTATCCTGGAACGACTTAGCACCAGGAAAGCCAACCGCCCGGTATCCTAGTTGGTCCATGACCAAGCAGTCAAGTTCTCCTTCCGTGGCGATGACCTCTTCGGTGTTCCAGATGGCGTCGGTGTTGAACAACCGGCTGTCGCGGCCCGAGCACGTCTTGTACTTGGGCGAGCCCTCTCGTTCCGGCCATGACCGGCCACGTAGATCGACCACGTTGCCGGCGACCATGTACGGGATCACCACCATGCCGCTGAGCGAGTCCACGACGCGGTCGCCGCGCTTCACCACCAGGCCTGAGTCGAGCAGGGCCTTGACCTCGCAGCCCATCTCCTTCAGGTAGGTGTAGAGCCTCCGGCTCGGCACCTCACGGGCCTCGCTATCCATCGGCTTTACGATCTCCATCGGGGCGTACCCCAGATGGAACTTGCGGATCGTCGAGTCCTCGAGCATCCGGTTCGGGCCCCGGAGGTACGCGAGGATCTCCTCGTTCGGTGGCAGGTCCTTCGAGCCACAGAGCTGACGCTCGTAGAAGCGTGCCGCCAACTTGAAGATCTCGAACTGCTCGTAGGACTCCTCATCCGACTCTGAGGTCGGGTCGCCGAAGAAGCGCTTGAGCGTGGTGAGGTTGCCCTTGGTGTCGCAGAGGAAGCAGTGGTGCAACCCCGGCACGTCAGCGCCAGGGTTCACGTTGATGTAGAAGCGACCCCGCTTGCCCTTCTGCGGCTGCTCGTGACAGACCGGGCAGTGTGTCCGGTACTCCCAGCCGCCGGCCTTCTGGAGGTTCAGCCCCTTCGACGAGAGGTAACCCAGCACGTCAGTATCTGGCATCCAGAGCTCCGCGTCGAGTGTTCATGGGCTAGGGCGAACTGCTGGCGAGATAGGCCGCACCCTCGCGCCGACAAGGGTGCGGCCTATCTCCTAACCAGGCTCAGAAGGGCTCCTCGTCGGCCTGCACCGCAGCGCGCGCCGACGCGCGGGCCGCCTCATCGCGCTGGGCCGCCATCTCCGCCATCTTGGACTTGGTCGGGAAGACGTCACGCACGTAGTTGACCTGGTTCTCCACCTCGACGCCGTCGACCGTCTTGGTGTACTCACGCACACCGATCTCGATCCGGCACGGCTTATCGAGCACGTCGTCCATGTCGACCTCGTACTCGATGGGCAGGATCCGAGCCAGCACGGCCTCGGTCCAGTTGGTGAGCTTGCAGCCCTCGGCCTCGACGAACTCGACACCGGTGTTGCCCCAGAAGGGACGCCCGTCGAGCTCGTCGCCCTGCGCAGCCACGACCTCGAACTTCCACTCGGCCTTGTCGAACTCCTCGCCGCCACCCCTCGGCTTGATGTGCTTCTTCTTCACATCCTTCACGAGGGCATCGAGAACGGTGCCGTCCTCGATGAGATCTCCCCGCTCCCTGGCTTCTTCCTTCTTGAACGTCAGTCCCATCGGGTCCTCTTCTCGTCTGGTGTGCGTGGCCCCGCCGCAGTCCGGCGCAGACCTTGCGGTGTGAATGGATCAGCCGGCTCTCGCCGGCCAGGCCGACCCCCTGGACCGCAACCAGAGAATCGACCTGTCTGGCCGCGGGTATTAGCCGCGGACTCAGGCCTTGGGCGCCCTGCGGCGCACCGCGAAGTCCTTCGGGCAGAGCACGACGCCGTAGCGCATCTTGGAGATCTCGAAGATGTCCTCGTCATCGAACGATTCGCCGCACTCGCCGCACACCATCTCGTCGGCGGCCTCGGCGTCGTCAGCCGCCGGCGACTCCTCGGGCTCGCTCGTCCCATCCTCGGGGACGACGGTGGCCTCGGCGGCGGCAGCGGCCACCCGCTCCTTGGCGTCATCGTTGATCGGCTCGACCGACTCGCCGTCCTGGTCGACGATCTGGCGCTCCGGCTCCGGCTCCTCATCCTCGGGGACACTGCCCTCGAAGACGTCGGCGGCCAAGGCCACCGCATCCGAGTCGGGCTCAGGCTCCGGTTCGGGCTCGGGCTCGGCCGTCGGCCCCGGTTCAGGCTCCGGCTCCGGGTCCGGGTCGGGGTCAGCCGTTGCCTCGGCCTCGGGCTCACCGGCCTTCGGAGCAGCCTTCTTGGCCGCCTTCTTCGAGGCCTTCTTGGCCGCCGCCTTCTTCGCCGGCTTGGGCTCACCATCACCCTCATCGGACGGAACCTCGGCCACCGTCGGGGTCGTCGGGGCCGTGCCCGAACGCATGGCGATGACCTCAGCCTTGGCCCGCTCCGACTCCTCCTTGCGCTCGATGGCCCGACGCTCGGCCTCGAGACGGGCAGCTTCCTGCTGCTCCTCCGGAGTCATGAGTTCGGGGTCCTGGGAGCGGAGCTCCTCGGCCAGCTCGACCAGGTCCTCGCGATTGCCGGCGAAGTTCTTCTCGGCCAGCTCGAGAGCGCTCATCACCGGCGGCGGAACCTCACCGAAGACGTGGGTGGCGAGGCGGACGTAGTCGTCCTCGAAGTTGATGAGGAAGCCATCCGGAATCGCTCCGGTATGGTCCTTGATCCACGGGTAGACCTTGTCGGGGATCGTCTGCATCCGGCGGATCGCCGTGCGACCGAGCTTCGTGTCGGAGTAGCTCTCGGCTGTGAGCAGCAGCGCGATGTCGACGAAGTTGAAGATCTCCGTCTTCATCGCTCCCTGGATCTGCGGCACGACCTCGTAGCGACCGGTGTCCGAGTCGAGGACATCGGTCTGAAGGTGGAGGTTGAAGAGCACGTGCATGTCGTCAAGGTTGCGGAGGGCCCGCACGTACTTCGACAGCTCATCCTTGAGGTGGCCCCAGTCGTCGCGCTGCATCACATGGCCGGTGGCCTGCTGCCGCTCGGCGATGATCAGGCGGGCGATCTCGTCAGTGGTGTCGACGACCACGGTCTCGACGGGCCCACCGAAGACCTTCTCTCGCACCTCGGGCGACTGTCGAAGATGTGAGATCACCTCCTTGAGGTCGAGGGTGGACTTGATGCGCCACCGCCGCGGCTTGCGATCCCTGACACTGAGGAGGCGGCCCTCGGCGTCGAGGTAGAGCACGTTGGGCCACGTGCTCGCCTGCCGACTTTTTCCCGTGCCGGGGGCGCCGCCGATGATTGCCTTCATGTACTTGAACTCGTCCTCGACGATCTCGACGGGCATGAGAGTTCCTTTCGTGTGGCTAGACCCAGGCGTTCGGGTCGTCGGGTCGAACTTCGAGCTCGACGGGGATGTCCATGGGGCATTGCTCGAGGAAGTCGCACTCCTCGCAGGCCTTGCCGATCTTCGGCACGTGCACCTGCAGGCGATCCGCCTTCTCGATCTCGGTGGCCACCCGGTAGAGGCGGCCGAAGTCCTTCTCGTCCCGGGGCCCGGCATCGATCTCCTTCGGCCCGCGCAGGTGGTACCAGATCGCCCGATGGGGCAGATCGAAGTACTGGTCCATGAGCGCCTGGCCGTTGAGAATGCCGGGGTTCTCGTCGGTGCCGTCGCCGATCCAGAACTCGGGGCACCCGACCGCGTAGTCGTACGTCGTCATCTGCACGTTCAGGGCCAGCTCGGCTTTGGTCGGCTGCCGGCTGGACCCTTTGTAGTCGATGATTCTAAGCAGCGGGTTGCCCTTGCCGTTCCAGCGCACTTCGACCAGATCGATGCGCCCGGTCAGCTTGTGCTCGCCGAACGGGACCAGGAAATCGGCCTCCGTGGCGATGAGCGCCCGCTTGTCGAACTGGTTCTTGTCGTGGACGTTCTCGATGACCGCGAGGCCGGTGTCGCGGTACGTGTTCCAACTTGTGCGTTGCGGGTAGTAGTCGATCTGCTCGCCGATGAGGCCAGGATCACCCCACCACTTGAGGAAGAGGTTGCGTGCCTGCGTCAGAGTGAGGTCGGCGCCCGGGTCTGGATGGTTGTTGTACCAGTTCATGACCGCATGGATCACAGTCCCGAACACCGCGGCCGCGCTGAACTTTCGCTCGACCTCGCGGACGTCGTAACGGAGATGGGCCTGCAGGGAGCAGTCCATCCACATCCCCAAGCGACTCGCTGAGAAGATCACCGAGTACTCGACCCCAGGTCGGTCGTGAGCGCGTCCGACTTGCGCCGGCGCTCGCCGTTGTCGGGCTTACGCTCGAGCCTCGGCGTATCATCGAAGCACAAGATCTTGCCGTAGGTGGCGTAGGCGAAGTCGCGGTTGGTCGACGGCAACACCATCGCACCACACTCCTCACACGCCATGGTGGCTGCGTGATCGATGGTCGTCCCGTCACCCCTCCCGGGACCAGAACCGACACGCTGGGCGTACCCCCGAAGGGTGACATCCTCACCGCCCGGTAGACGCAACCAGACCGAGCCGTCCTCGTAGGTGTCGAGAGTGCAGCCGACCGGCAGACTGGAGATGTGGACTGAGATGCGAGAGCTCATGAAGGGGTTCCGTTCTGATAAGTGAGGGCGATGCTCCCGCACGTCACGACCCGACCGACCGCCGGCCGGGCCAGGGCCTCGATGGCCTTGATCGCTGCATCCGGGTCGCCGAGATGCTGCTTGATTGCCTCGACCACGTTCACAGGGACAAGGTCATCGCGGATGCTGTCGAGCTGGACCGTGCGGCCGACGAGCCGGGTGGTCATCTCGTCGAGCGACGTCGCCGTCATGTAGCCGAGCTCTTCGATCAGGTCGAAGCGGCCCTTGCGCTTCAACGCTTCGTCGAGTGAGTCGACCTCGTTCGACGTACCGATGACCACCAGCCCATGAGGCGTGAGCAGGCCATCAAGGACGTTGAGCACGCCGGCGAGCGTCGGGCCCTTGCCATCGTCGCTGCGATCTTTGGCGGCGCTGTAGACATCGCTGTCCTCGATGAGCAGCACTGAGCGCGGGGGCAGCCGGCCGATCATGTTGTTGAGCTCGGCGTCGTCGTACATCGTCGACAGGGAGAGGTAGTAGACATCGAGCCCGAAGTGGTTGGCCAGGGCCTTGGCCAGGCTGGACTTCCCGGTGCCCGGTGGCCCCGTGAAGAGGTACCCGCGATGCCACGGTATATCGAGCTCGCGATACTCCTTCTCCTGGCCGAGGAACGTGTCGAGGTCGGCGACGATCCGTTCCTTCTGCCCGGCATCGAGGAACACGGTGTCGAGCCCGCGAGAGCCGAGGTCTCGCCGTGACTCCCATGAGCCCCACCGGTTGATCAGCAGGTCTGGGTTCCGATCCACGGCGTAGTGCTCGTCGGTGACGGTCTTGATGAACTCGATGATGGCGGCGTGACCCTCGATGCCGTGAGCGCTGAAGACGAGCTTCTCAAGGTGGCGATCGTAACGACCGTCACCTTGACCCAGACCCCGCTTCGCATCCTCGGCGTCGACGAGGACGTTCACCCGGTGACCACCCAGCACGACCGCCTGACGCTCCGAGCCATCGTAGAAGAACTTCAGGCCCGGGTGGAGTGGACGACCGTCGGATGGGGAGATGGAATCGTCGCCGCTGATGCGTTGGGTGCGAGCGAAGAGTGATCGACGATCGCGCTCGGGGATCTGCTCGAGGAGCCAGAGCTGAAGGTCCTCGAAGATGGCATCGTCACCGGTGACGGTGACCGAGTAGCTGTTCGCAGCGACCCACTTGCCGTGCGCCCACTTCCCCAGCTTCCACAGCTCGACGCCGAGAGCGTAGACAGTCAACGCCCGGCGCGCCCTGAGTCCGATGCTGCCGTTGCCGAGCAACATCAGCACGCCCGGCTGAGGCTGGGCCGGAGAGACGGAGTCATTAGTGGCCATGGTCATCCTGTTGATCATCGGTCGAGGGTGCGACATCCGCCGGCACTGGGAGACCCAACCCACGGGCTGCTTCATACTTCACCAGGAACACGATCTCGCGGGAGGTGAAGCCGAGATGGTGGGCCAGCATGGCGAACGCTCGGAACGAGGGATCGATCTCACCGGACTCCACCTTGCCGACGTAGCTGGCGCTCAGGCCGGAGCCGATCGAGAGGCTCCGCTGGGAGAGCTTCCGGGCATTTCGATACGCCCTGATGAAATGCCCCACAGGCAGATCTGCCACGCACAATCCTCGTTCCAGTGATCCCTCGCCCCCTGCGGCGCTGGGAGCACATTCGTACCCCTGCATAGGATACGGGTCAAGCGTCACGCGCGGGGGTCGAACCGTCCAGAACGTCTACTTTGGCGGTACTACCGTCGGAGAGCGCCCCGGATTCTATGCAGAGATTCCGATGGCTACGTCAGCCGAGGCAGAGCTCGGGCCGCACGAAGTCGAGCTGCCGGTAGAGGCCGCACAGCAGCTCCCTGTTGGCCCGCTGGCCCGGAGAGTCAGCGCCGGCCGTCGGGACCGCCTCGGGGTCGTACAGCGCCACCACGGAGGGTTCGAGGCACTGTGGGGGCAGCGCTTCGCCCAAGCTCACCAGGATCTGGCAGTTGACCGCCCGGTTCTTCACACCGCTCTCGCGGTTGACCAGGGTCTCGCGCTGGGTGTCGTCCGCCGTCGCCTGAGCGGAAGCCACCGCAGCGTCGAGGTGCTGGACCTGGAGGAAGATCACGAACAACCCGGCGTACATCAGGGCGATGAGAAGGCCGAACACGACCACGATCACGTAGATCCGGTTGACCAGGTTCGCTCGCCGGTCGGTAGCTCGAGGGTCTTCGTCCGCGATGATCAACCGATCGGCGAGCGCGGTCCGGAGGTTCTCCGTCGCCGAGTCCATCCGCTCCCAGGCCGC
>CAYSFN010000001.1:46369-58113 GCA_964430045.1 uncultured Gemmatimonadaceae bacterium | reverse complement strand
AGCACGGACACCGTGCTGGTCCTCGAGGACCAGGTGCAACTGCCGCGCCTGTACTACTCGTGGCCGGCGGTCGCCGCGTTCCACCCGGACGAGGCCGCGCTGGATCTGCTGGCGTCCGTGCTCTCGGCCGGCCGCTCCTCGCGTCTCCAGCAGCGCCTGATGTTCACCGAGCAGGTGGTGCAGGATGTGTTCGCCTACCACAGAGCCGGCAGACTGGCGGGCACCTTCGACGTGGTCACGACGCTCCGCCCGGGCCAGACGCCCCGGGCGGTCGCCGCGATGCTCGCGGAGCAGCTCGACGCCGTGATCCGCGAGGGCGTGTCGGACCGGGAACTCGAACGGGCCAAGAACCAGCACCGCGCCCAACTGCTCGACGGCCTCGCCTCCATCCTCGGCAAGGCCGAGCAACTGAACATGTACAACTACTACGTGGGCGAGCCGGACTTCCTGCGGCAGGACGCCGCACGCTACGAGGCGGTGACGCGGGAGGACCTGCAGCGCGTGGCGCGGACCTACCTCGGTCGTGGAAAGGTGGTGCTGACCGTGGTGCCCGAGGGCCAGACGGCGCTCGCGCTGACCGGAGACGACCGATGACCCGCCTCGCCATTGCCGCTGCGCTCACCTGCGTACTGACGGGCCCCGACCTGCACGCGCAGCAGTTCGACCGCACGCAACCACCCGCGCTCGGTCCGGCGCCCACGCTGACCCTGCCGCCGATCACCGAGCGGACGCTGCCCAACGGCCTGCGACTCATCATCGTGCGCCAGACGGAGCTCCCCCTCGTGGACCTCACGCTCGTCGTGCGCGCAGGCACCGAAACCGAACCCGCCGCGCACGGCGGGATCGCGTCACTGACGGCCGCGCTGCTGACGGACGGCGCGGCGGGCCGCAGCGCCGACGCGATCGCCGAGCAGCAGGCCTTTCTCGGCATCCGACTCGGCAGCGGCGCGAGCTTCGACCGGACCACCGTGTCCCTGCACGCACCGACTGCCGTCCTCGACTCGGCGCTGGCCCTCTTCGCCGACGTCGCGCTGCGGCCGACCTTCCCGGCGACGGAGTTCGACCGCGCCAGGCAGCAACGGCTGACCGCGCTGCTGCAGACGGCCGACCGCGGCCCCGCGATCGCCGATCGCGCGTTCAACGCCATCGTGTACGGTGACGGGCATCCGTACGGACGCCCGACGGCCGGCGTGGAGCGCAGCATCGAGGCGATCACCCGCGACGACGTCGCCGCCTTCCACCGCACACGGTTCGCCCCGGACCAGGCGTTCCTCCTCATCGTCGGCGACGTGGAGATCGACGCCATCACGCAACGCGTGACGGCCCACTTCGGCCCATGGACCGCCACCCCCGGTGCCACGGCCACGGCGGCGCAGACGGCCGTTCCCGCGGCGGCCCCGCGCCGCATCTACCTGGTGGACAAGCCCGGTGCCGCGCAGTCGTCGTTCCGCATCGGCACGGTCGGCGTGGCACGCGCGACGGAGGACTACTACCCGCTCCAGGTCCTGAACACGGTGCTCGGCGGCGCGTTCACCAGCCGCCTGAACAACAACCTCCGCGAGACCAGGGGCTACACCTACGGGGCGGGGTCGTCGTTCGCGATGCGCCGCGAACCGGGCCCCTTCGTTGCACGCGCCGAGATCGTGGCCGCCAAGTCCGACTCGGCACTGATCGAGTTCATGAAGGAGCTCGCGGCGATCCGTGACCGGGTGCCCGACGACGAACTCAGCAAGGCGAAGCAGTACCTGCAGCTCGGGCTGCCGTCGGACTTCGAGACCACGCAGGACATCAGCGCCGCCCTGGCGGGGCTCGCGCTCTACGACCTGCCGCTCACGCAGCCGGAGGAAGCCGTCCTCCGCATCGGTGCGGTCACGGCGGAGGACGTGCAGCGGGTCGCGCGCCAGTACCTGGACCCGTCGCGCATGGCGATCGTGATCGTGGGCGACGCCGCTGCGATCGCCGAGTCGCTGCGCGCGACCGGGATCGCGCCGATCGAGCGGCGCGACATGTACGGCCGACCGATCATCGTGCCGTAAGGCGACCGATCGCCGGTTGCTGCAGCGCGCGCAACCGCTCGTCAAGACGCGCCAGCGCGCCGCGCTCCATCGCCGTGAGGCCGTGCAGCACGCGGCTCACGTCGTCCGTGAGGCCGCGCAGCACGATGTACGACACGTCGGTCGGGCGACCGTCCCCCAGCTCGATGCTGTGCCGCAGCGCATGCAGCCGGTTCCCCAGGCGGATGGGGAAGTTGAGCGGGTCCTGCCGGCTGCGGTTGCGCCATTGGTACAGTTGCTCCTCGACGTGCCACAGGTCGAGGATGACGGTGTCCGCGAGCGCGATTGCGGCGGGGTCGCCAACCACCTGACGACGCCGCTCGACCTCGGCGCGCAGGGCGCGCACCTGCAGCACGGTGCCAGTGACCCGGTCCTCCTGCTCCAGCACGCGGCGCGCGAAGACATACTGGGCGCGGAGGTCCGAGAGGTCCGCATTGGGGTTGCGCTCGTCACGGGCCACCACGAGCGGCCGCCGCTCGCGCACCCCATCCACGTCGAGCTCGACGGTGTAGCGTCCCGGCGGGACCACGGGACCGTGGCGAGGCTGCGCCCCCCACACGATCATGCAGTCGAAGGTCAGGGCTCCCTCCGCGCGCAGATCCCACGTGATCTCGTGCAACCCCGCACGCGTCGATGGCGTGTGGGGCGCCGGGGCCGTGCGCTCGCACCCCGGCGTCGTCGAGCCCACCGGCGGCGGACTGGCCGCCCCGGTCCACCCGCGCACGAACGCGCCGGTGCTGTCGTGGATGTTGAGCGAGAGCCGGCTCGCATCCGCGGCGAGGTGATACTGGATGCGGGCCTCCGTGACGCGGCGCAGTGCGGCGCGCGGCGCGAACACGTGCGCACGCTTCGCCGCCGTCGAGGCCGTCGCCTCGCGCAGGGGATGGATGTCGCGGAGCACCCACACCCCGCGGCCGTGCGACGCGATCACCAGGTCGTGCTGCGCGATGACCAGGTCCACCACCGGTGTCACCGGCAGATTGAGCGACAACGACTGCCACGTCGCGCCATCGTCGAACGACACCCGCACCCCCGACTCGGTTCCGACGAACAGCAGGCCCCGCCGCACCGGATCCTCGCGGATGACGTGCGTGACCTCGGAAGCCGCCAGCGCACCGTCGAGGCGCGTCCAGGTGGCCCCGTAGTCGCGGGTCCGGTAGAGGTACGGCGCACGGTCCCCCATCTGCTCGCGCTTCACCGCCATCAACGCCCCGCCGCGGTCGCGCGACGAGGCCTCGATCATCGAGACACGCGAGTGCGGTGGCAGGTCCGGCGGCGTGACCCGGCGCCAGGTCGCACCGCCGTCACGCGTGACGTGCACGAGGCCATCGTCGGACCCGGCCCAGAGGGTCAGCGAGTCGAAGCGTGACGGCGCGATCGCGAACACCGTGCCGTACACCTCGGCGCCGCTCATGTCCATCGTGATCGGACCGCCCGAGAGGCCGAGCGTCGCCGTATCCGCGCGCGTGAGCTCGTCGCTGATGCGCTCCCAGAACTGCCCTTCGTTCTTGCTGCGCCAGATGTGCTGCGAGCCCGCGAAGAGCCAGCCCTTGGCCACCGGCGAGAACACCAGCGGGTAGGTCCATTGCCAGCGCTCGGGCAGCGAATACGCCGGCTCGCCGCTGAAGATGCGCGGGTACACCTGCACGTCGCGCACCGCCCCGGTCCGGCGATCATACCGCGTCAGCAGCGCGCCCTCGCCGCCCGCGTAAAAAACGTCCGGCTGGCGCGGGTCGGGCGCGATGTGCCCCCCCTGCCCTCCACCGACGGCGTAGAACCAGTCCCCCAGTGCGCCGCCCGGTGGCATGCCCGGCGCCGAGGCCGCGCTCGGCACGCAGAAGGTCGTGTGGTCCTGCTGCGCGCCGCACACGTGGTACGGCAGGTCCCCGGTCGTGACCACGTGATGCACCTGCGCCGTCGCGAACCGCTGCGCGGTCCACGTGGCACCCGCCGAGACGGAGACCGCTCCGCCCCCGCTGTTCGCAACCGCGAGGCGCCCCGTGTCCCGCGACGCGATCCACAGGTCCTGGAACTCCGTGCGGTCTCCCGTGAGCGAGGTCTCGAACGTCGCTCCCGCGTCGTCGGAGCGCCACAGGTCCACGTTCAGCACATAGAGCCGATCCTTCACCTGCGGGTCCGCGACGACGCGGGCGTGGAAGAACGCACGCTGGCGGAGCTTGCGCTCGTCGCTGCCGCGACGCCACGAGCTCCCCGCGTCGTCCGAGACGAACACGCCTCCGTCCTCGGCTTCGATGATCGCGTACAGTCGCTGCCCGTCGACCGGCGACACCGCGATGCCGATGCGGCCGAGGAATCCCGTCGGCAGGCCCGGCTGCCGCGTGATGTCGGTCCACGTGTCGCCGCCGTCGCTGGACTTGAAGAGCCCGCTGAACTGCCCGCCCCCCCACAGCTTCCACGGGGTGCGATACGCCTGCCACAGCACTGCGTACACCACAGTGGGGTCGGTGGGGTCCAGCGCGAGGTCGATCGCACCCGCTGAATCGGAGCGAAACAGGACCTGCTGCCACGAGGCGCCGCCGTCGCGCGAACGGTACACCCCGCGGTCGGCGGTCGGCGTGTAAGGATCCCCGAACGCGGCGACGTACACGAGGTCGGGGTCGGTGGGATGCACGCGCACGCGCGCGATCGCGCGCGTCGTGGCCAGCCCGCGATGCGTCCACGTGCGCCCGCCGTCCGTCGACCGGTAGATTCCATCGCCCTGACGCAGGTTGCTGCGCAACTGCGATTCGCCGGTGCCGATGTACACGACGTCGGGGTGCGACGGTGCCACCGCCACCGCGCCGACGGACGCCGACGCGATCTGCCCGTCCGTCACGGGACGCCAACTGGTCCCGCCGTCGGCGGTCCGCCAGAGCCCGCCGCCCGCGGCGCCGAAGTAGTACTCGTGCGCGCGCGCGTCACTCCCCGCAATGGCGAGCGCGCGGCCGCCGCGGTTGGGCCCGAGGCTCTCCCACCGCAGCCCGTTGTAGGTCGAGGGGGGCGGAGCCTGCGCGGCCAGCGCGCCAGGGAGTACGACAAGAGCAAGGAGGAGTGGGCGCATGCGTGGAAACTGCGGTGCGCCGCACCACTCCTCAACTCTCGTCAGCGGATCGTCAGCGTCCGGGACACGATGCGGCCGGTCCCGACCGGGGTCAGCCCCTTGGTCGCCGCGGGGTCCCGCATGTCGGGCTTCCGGGCCTCGGCGTGCTCGTGCGCACGGGGGGAATCCTCGGTCCACAGCACCCGGAACGCGCGTCCGGTCGCGGCAACGACCGGGAACATCGCGACGCGGTCCGGCGCGCTCATCCGCTGCGGTGCCGCGAAGCGCCCGCCCCCGTCGCGGGACACCCGCACGCGAACATCCGGCCGCGGCGTGAACCCGTCGTCCCAGACCACGACCACCGTCGAGCCGTCGACCACCAACTGCGGGTGCGACGGTCGCGACACCGGAGCAATGGCAATGGGGACGGGCTCACCGAACCGCACTCCGTCGTCCGCCCGTGCGTAGCGCACGCCGGCCCGCCCTTCGGCGCCGGTCCACCACGCGACGTGCAGCCGATGCGCGGCATCGACGGCCAAGGCCGGCCCCGCGTGCGGACACCCGTCGTACTGCCAGTCGTCGTCGTGGACCCGCGCTGGCGGCCCCCACGTCGCCCCGGCGTCCGTCGATCGCGCGACCACGATGTCGCGGATGTTCCCCGGCAGGACCGTGCGCCAGGCCAGGTAGATCACGCCGCCGGTGTCGGCGGCGATCGCCGTGCGGCAGCACGGGCAGGCGTCGTCCACGCTGACGCGCACGTTCACCCCCCACGACGCCCCACCATCCGTGCTGCGCGCGAGGTATGCCCCGCTCCTGCCCACGCGACCGTCGAGCCACGAGGTGTACACGGCACCGTCCGGCGCCGCATACAGCGCGTGGAAATTGTGGGACCCGAAGTCCCCGTCGTCCGTGACGGTCACCGGGTCGGACCAGGTCGCTCCACGATCAGCGGAACGCACCGCGCGCAGCGCACTCAGTGGAAAACGGCGGCCGGGTTCGACCTTGCTGACGACATACAGCGCGTGCAGGCGCCCGGAGGCGTCCCAGGCCAGCTTGGGTGGCGCCTCCGCGTGCGCCTCGATCGGGCCGAGCGGGTCGGCGATCTCGACCGGTGCCACGTCCGCGACGTGCACGTACAACCGGCCATCCGTTCCCCCACCAGCCGCCGAGATCCACGCGACGGCCTCGCGTCCGTCGGCACTGACCGCGACATTGGGAGCCGCGCCCACCCCGGTCGCCGTACTGACCACCGTTTCAGCACCCAATGCGCCCCCGGGTCCCCGGTCCCGGCACGCGCCGGGACCGAGGATGACCAGCAGCGCCGACGTGACCAGCGCACCCCGACTCATGGTGCGCGCCCCTGCCAGGCCACGCGGGCGCCCGCGTACACCGTCCGTGGCGTGCCCGGCGTCAACTGTGCGCCGGTGAAGGGCGCGAACGCCGCCAGCTCCGCGTAGTTGCGGTCGGTCGCATTGATGACACGGGCGAACAGCTCCACGCCGGCCGTCACCTGCGCGTTGGCGTGCAGATGCACCAGGTCGTAGCCGCCGTACTCGTGCGTGTTCGCCGGATCCATCCAGTACCGGCCGGTGTGCGTCCACTCGACCGCCAGTCGCCCGCCACGGAGCACACCCGGCGTCCAGGTGAGCAGTGCGTTGCCGAGACGCGCAGGCGCCGCCTCGATCGTTCGGCCGTCGTAGCGCACCTCGGGCACGGCAGGCGTCGTCCCGCTGGCCGGACGCGCCTCCTGCGGCACCCACCGCACGTACTCCTGCTGCGCAACGGCGCCCGCGAGGTCCACCCGCAGCGAGCGCGTGAGGGCCGCGCCCACGCTCGCCTCGAGCCCGCGGTGCAGCGTCTCGCCCGCGTTGGTCGCGATGCGCGAGCCCGTGTGCGTGACCAGGGTGATGATGTCATCGACAAGCGTCATGTCGTAGGCGGAGAGCTGATACACGACGCGCGCCCCCACGCCTCCACGCACCCCGACCTCCTGCGAGCGCGCCCGCACCGGCCGGAGATCCACGGTGTTCGCCGCGTTGTTCTGCTGGAACAGCTGCCCCTGACTCGGCGCACGGAACCCTTCGCGGTACGAGGCGAAGAGGTGCACCCCGCCGACGGCGTCGATGCTGACGCCGAACTTCGGGCTGAGCCGGGTGAAGTCCCGCGTGGTGCTCGCGGGGACGCGATGCGCACCAGCGTCGGTCGCCGCCAGACGCGTCGTGTAGTCGTATCCGACGACGTCGAGCCGGGCACCCGCATCGACCCGCACGCGCGGTACGGGCGCCCACTCGGCATGCAGGTACGGAGAGGTCTGCCGGTAGGTCACGTCGTAGTCGTAGTGCCGCTCGCCCGGCGTGAAGCCGGTGAACACCCGCTCCGCCCCGCTGCCGACCCCCTCGAGCACCGCCTGCTGCGCCACGAACGAGCCGGGGCTCCGGTCCAGGTCGGCCCCGGCGATGACGCGCACCCCGTGGTCGGTGAAGTCGCGGCGCACCTTGAGCAGTGCCCCGAGCGACGTGTTGCGGGTTTCCCAGGTCTGCGGGTCGAAGGTGAGCTGCCACGAGGGGAGCAGCTCCATCACGTTCCACCGGGCGAACGGGGTCACGGACCACAGCCACGCACCGTCCTGCCGCTCCAGCGCCGTCGAGAGTCGCACGGCGCGCGCGCGACGGTACGCCAGTGGCGACCGGTTGATCGGGTCGCGTGCATCGAACTGCTCCTGCGACTGCGCGAGCACGTCCGTCTGGTCCACCCGCGTGCCCGTGAGGATCGTGCGCGCCGACCAGAGGCCCATCGTGCGGTCCCAGCGCAGGGTCGCACTCTGGCGCTCGTACGGCGACCGGTCTCGCCACCCATCCATGCGCGTGGCGTTCAGGTCGAAGCGGACGGCGTCGGACGAGCGCGCGAACCCCGACGTCGCCAGCAGTCGCTGGTACCCGAACCCCCCGCCTTCGAGGGTCGCCTCGACGGTGGGCGTGACCGGCGCGGGACGGGTGAGCACGTTGACCACCCCGCCGATCGCATCGCTCCCATAGAGCGCCGTGCCCGGCCCCTTGAGCACTTCGATGCCACCGGACTGCGGGATGTTGACCTCGTACAGGGCGTTGTGGTTGAAGAAGCCGGTGGGTCGCGTCGGGATCCCGTCCTCGAGGTACAGGTACATCGGCTTGGTGGTGATCGGCTGCCGGATCGCCATCGAATGCCCTTCCCCGGAAAGCTGCGACACATGGACGCCGGCGACGCGCTTCAGGATCTGCGAGGGGTGCGACGCACGCGCCTCGCGCACCGCCGCCCCGTCGAGGACCTCGATGGTCGCCGACCCCTCGTGGCGCGTCCGTGCCTCCCGCGTCGCGGAGACGGTGATCGGCGCCACGTAGGTCGCCGCGGTCGTCAACGTGAAATCGACGACCGCGCTCGCGCCAGGCGCGATGGCCACGACCCGCGTCGCGGGCGTCAATCCAAGGCGGGCCGCGGACACGGCGACCGCACCGCCAGTCAGTCCCGTCAACCGGTACCGACCGGTCGCGTCGGTCACGGTCGCGACGCGTGGCTGCTCGACGAGGCGTACGACGACGTGCTCCAGGGGACGGCCGTCGGTGCCGATGATGCGCCCCGTGACAACGGCACCCTGCTGGGCAGCCGCAATGGTTGGGCCGACCACGCTGAGGAACGCGGCCAGCCAGACTCTGCACTTCATGTGTGGGGTTGCTCGCTCTGATGATGACGCGCGCCCCCCAAAGACATCGGTTCGATGCCCACCGCGTCAGGGCGACGCGTCGGGGGGTGCGCAACGCAGCACGGCGCGATGCGCCGTGGTCTCTCAGAGCGCTGCTGGTGGACCGGTCGCGAAGGGAAGCCGGAGCCCGCCCGTGGCCACGGCAACGGGCGAGCCGGGCCACGCGGTCATTCCCCCGTCGGTCTCGCTCGCCACGATCGTGGGCGGCGGACCGTCCGGCATGGCGACCCCCGTGGCCGCGCAGCAGCTCCCGAGGCACGAGCACACCGAGGCGCCGGGTGCGTCGGACACGGGCGGACCGCCCCGCGCTGCGTCAGGCTCGGCGTCTGCGGGCGCTCCAGCGGTCGGGGCGGCGTGCTGGTCGTGGTGCGCCGCGTCGTGGCCCCCTGACGCATGCGCCGTGGTCGCCGGGGCGACCACACCGTGATGCGCGCCATGCAGCGTGTCGTGCATCGGACACGCGTGCAGACCCACCGGCTCGACCATCGCAATGGTGAGCCAGAGGCTGGACACGAGGGCGAACAGACGGCGCCCGACGCCACGGAACGTCATGCTCGGAACGTATCCATCTTCCGCTGACGCGACAACGGGGCGACCTTTCACGGACTCCTTCCGCACTGCCGCCCCCCGTCCCGCGCCATGTCCGCATCCCCCCTCGTAGGCATCATCATGGGCAGCGACTCCGACTGGCCGACGCTCGCGCCAGCCGCCGACCTGCTCACCGAACTCGGCGTGCCCTTCGAGGCCAAGGTGGTGTCCGCGCATCGCACCCCGGACCTGATGTTCGAGTACGCCGCATCCGCCGAGGCGCGGGGGCTGCAGGTCATCATCGCGGCGGCCGGCGGCGCGGCGCACCTGCCCGGAATGGTCGCGAGCAAGACCCTGGTGCCGGTCCTCGGGGTCCCTGTCCCGGCCACGGCCTTGCAGGGCATCGACGCGCTCCTGTCCATCGTGCAGATGCCGGGAGGCGTGCCGGTCGGCACCCTGGCGATCGGCAAGCCCGGCGCCATCAACGCCGCGATCCTCGCCGCCGAGATCGTCGGCAACCAGCAACCGGCGCTGCGCGAACGGCTCCGGCAGTACCGCGCAGCGCGGCGCGATGCCGTGCTGGGCCAGACCCTGCCACCCAGCGCCTCGTGAACCCGATCCTGCCCGGGGCCGCGATCGGCATCCTCGGTGGTGGACAGTTGGGGCGGATGACCGGCTTCGCCGCGCGCACGCTGGGCTACGACGTCAACGTCCTCGACCCCGACCCCGGCGCACCGGGGTTCGCCGTCGCGTCCCTGGCCATCACGGCCCCCTTCGACGACGAGATCGCCGCCGCACGTCTCGCGGAGCGCTCGCAGGTCGTCACGCTCGAGATCGAGCAGGTGAGCACCGTCACGATCGAAGCCGCAGCACGCTTCGCGCCAACGCGGCCTGGGGCCGAAGCCGTCCACACGGTGCAGGAACGCGGGCGGCAGAAGGAGTTCCTCGCGGCCCATGGCTTCCCGCTGGGCGACCACGCCACCGTGCACACGGCGGAGGACTGCGCCAATGCCGTGCAGCGCCTCGGCCGCTCGATCGTGAAGGCCACGATGGGCGGCTATGACGGGCGTGGGCAGATGCGCGTCGCCAGTGCGGAGGACGGCCGCCGGGCCTTCGCGGCCATCGCCGCGCGGCGCTGCGTGGTCGAGCAGTTCCTCGACCTCGACGTCGAGCTCTCCGTCCTCGTCGCGCGCTCGGCGAACGGCGAGGTCAAGGCGTATCCCCCCTCGCGCAACCACCACGAGGCGGGCATTCTCGTGTGGGCCGTCACGCCGACGGGGCTCGACCCGGCGCTCGAGCAGCGTGCCCGCGAACTCGCCCTGGCGATCGCCGACGCGCTCGGCATCGTGGGCCTCCTCGCCGTCGAGATGTTCGTGACCCGCGACGGACGCCTGCTGGTCAACGAACTCGCGCCGCGCCCCCACAACACCTATCACCACTCCGAACGCGCGGTCGCGACCTCGCAGTTCGAGCAGTTGGTGCGCGCCGTGTGCGGACTGCCCCTGGGCGACACCGCCATCGTCCGGCCAGCGGCCATCCACAACCTGCTCGGCGACCTGTGGGAGGGGCGCACGCCCGATCCCACGGCCGCGCTGACCATCCCGCGCGCGCGCGTCCACCTGTACGGCAAAGCCAGCGCGCGGCCCGGCCGCAAGATGGGGCACCTGTCCGGATGCGGCGACACGCCCGACGAAGCGCTGCACGTGGTCCAGGAAGCCTTCCGCCGGTTCAGCGGCCGCGCCTGATCCCCGCCGCACGCGGCGTGCCATCGCGCCGCGTCGCCCAGGTCACCCGGCCGGCCGCCGGACGGTGAAGCGCGCATCGTCGGGCGCGCGCACGGGGGCCGGCCGACTGCGCAGGTACGACACGAGTGCATCCACGTCGACGATGCCCGTCGGCTGCCGTGCGAAGGGCGCGAGCATCGAGAAGTAGTCCCCACCCGACGCGACGAAATCCGTGAGGCCCACGCGCACCGTGTCGCGGTCCGTGATCGGCCGCCCGTCCAGACGATCCATGCGCAGCACCCGCTCGCCGCGCGCCGCCTGCGGGTCGATGGTCACCCGCAGGCCTGCCACGTGCAGCGAACTGCGTGCTTCGGCGGCGCTCACGGCGAACTCGAGCGCCGCGCGCAGCACGGCCCCCGGGACGTCGATGGTCACCAGCGCGTTCTGGAACGGCTGCAGCTCGTACAGCATGCCATAGGTGACCGGTCCCTCGGGGAGCGTGCGGCGCAGCGAGCCATTGTTGACGATCGCCACGTCGGCCAGCGTCGCCTGCCGGAACGCGTCGGCCACGAAGTTGCCGAGGCGCGAATCGCGCACGGCGCGGTCGAACGGCTCGGCGAGCTCCGCGATCACGGCCTCCGTCAGCGGACGGGCGGCGGCGT
>CAYSFN010000001.1:44663-46359 GCA_964430045.1 uncultured Gemmatimonadaceae bacterium | reverse complement strand
ACACCGGCCGCCGTGACCCACTGCACCCGCTGGTCGAGCACCTGCACCGCATCATCGCGCCGCTCGAGGTCCGTGACGCTGTACGCCTGCGCGTACGACGCCGCCTCCACGATCGGCACCCCGGCACCCGACGTGATCGCCCGGCGATGCGTGTGCCCGCCCACGTACAGGTCGACGCGCTCCGTCACCGCCTCCGCGAGCTGGATCGCGTCGCCGCTGCAGTCACGCGACACGGTGCGCGGCTCGATCGCCGCGTCGAGACAGACCACCCCGATGTGCATCGTCACCACCACGAAGTCCGCCCCGGCGCGGCGCAGCGCGCGCACCGCGGCATCGATGGCGGGCGCAGGATCGGTGAAGCGCAATCCGCGGACGCGATCCGCCATCACGATGCGCGGCGTCTGCGGCAGGACCGCACCGATGAGCCCCACCTTCACCCCCATCGTGTCGAGCAGCACCCAGGGACGCACCCAGGGCGGCGGCGCGCCCGTGATGCTGTCCACGAGATTCGCGGCCAGCCACGGGAACCGGCTCTCGGCGATCCGTGCGCGCAGCGTGTCGATGCCCCAGTCGAACTCATGATTGCCCAGCGCCGCGGCCGTGTAGCGCAGCAGGTTGTGCGAGGCGATGGTCGCCGCCCCCCAGCTCAGGTTCGCGATCGCGGTCCCCTGCAGGTCATCCCCCGCCGAGAGCAGCAGCACGGGCCCGTCGAACTGCGCACGCGCCGAGTCGACGTGCGCGGCCAGCAGCGCCGCGCCGCCGACCGCCCCGTTCGCCGACGCGACGGGCTCGGGCAGCAGTCGCCCGTGAAAGTCGTTGGTCGCGACGATGCGGACGCGCGGGACCACCGGCCGACCGGGCGCCGCGCCCTCCGGTGCCGGGTGCGCCGGACCGGCACGGCGGCACCCGGCGGCGAGGATGACCAGCGCCAGCACGATGCGCCATCGACCGCCGCAGGCACCGATCATCCCCGGCACCATCCTAGAACGCGTAGCGCAGCGAAAGCTGCATCTGGTAGAACTGCGCCGCGCTCGGCACCGCCGTGAACAGCGTGCGCTCGTTGACCAGGTTCGGATTGAAGTTGAACACCGGCCCGTCGGCGTTGCTGGTGGTGTGCGTCAGCAGTGCGAGGTTGGTGTTGGCGGTCGCCGTACGGATCTTCCCCCAGTCCCGCCGGATGAAGTTCGGCACGTTGAAGATGTCCAGTTGCACCGAGAGACGCCCGTTGTTGAACTCCGGGAAGGTCTGGCGGATGGTCATGTCGAGCGTGCTCGTCCACGGGTTGCGGCAGGAGGTGTTGGCCATGATGCGGCCGCGCTGGCGCCGCATGCAGTCATGGACCTCGATGAAGCGTTCGAAGGCCTCCGCCTGCTGTTCGGCGGTGTAGGTGACCCCGCCGAACGACGCCGTCGCGAACTGGATCTGCGCCGGGTTCCGCGCATCCGTCGGCACGTAGATGGGATCGTTCGCCGCACTGCCGTCGGCGTTCAGGTCCCCGCGCCCGGACGAGCCCGTGTAGGAATACGCGAAGGGCGTCCCGGACGCCGACTGATAGATGAACGAGACGTCCGTGCTCCTCCACGGCGCGGTCACCGTCCCGGCCAGCAGGATGCGGTGCGGCTGATCGAAGGCCGACGGCGCGGTCTGCCGCGAGTCCTGGCCCGCCGAGAGCATCCGGCCGAACTGCCAGTTGGAG
>CAYSFN010000001.1:9192-44653 GCA_964430045.1 uncultured Gemmatimonadaceae bacterium | reverse complement strand
GTTGGAGAAGGCCACCGACGACGTCAGGTCGCTGACCGAGAACGAGCGGCCATGGGTGTACGCCGCCGTGCCCTCCCAGAAGTCGGTGAAGCGCTTCCGCAACTGCCCCGTCACGCTGTACGAATAGTCCTTGCTCTGATTCCTGGCTTCGAGCACGGCGTCGAGCCGCGGATCCACGCGGGCGTAGGTCGCCTGACCGGTGGTGTTGAAACTGCCGAACACCGTGCGGCCATGCACACCCGTCTCGCTCTGCGCGACGCGATTGATGTTCTCGTACACGAAGTTGTTCAGGCCCCTGGTGTAGAGCCCCTCGATGGTCGCGACCACGTCGCCCGGAAGCTCGCGGTCGATGGCCAGCGTGCCGCGCAGGACCTGCGGATACTTGAGATCCTTGCCGACCAGGTTGATCGTGCCTGGAAACTGCTCCGCGCTCAGCGCGACGCCCGCCTCGCCGTTGCGCACCGCGTTGGCTCCGGTGAAGCCCGCCAGCGGCCCGCAGGCCGTCGGGGCCACGGGCGTCGCGTCGAACGTCGGCGCCGATCCATTGGTGTTCGCCGGACCGCAGCTCAACTGCCCGAGCGCCACGCCGCTGTTCGAGTACTGGTTCGACATCCACACGAAGGCCGGCTGCCCCTGGAACATCCCGAGTCCGCCGCGGATCTGCATCCGCGCGGCCGACTGCGACAGATCGTAGTTGAACCCGACCCGCGGCGAGAACTGCACGTTGCCCCCGGGCATCACGTCGGTGCGGCGTCCCAGCGCCTCCTCCACGAGCGCGCTGTAGCCGGGCGTGTCGAAGAAGTAGGGTACGTCGAGCCGCAGCCCGGCCGTCACCGCGAGCCGATCCGTCACCCGGAACTCATCCTGCCCGTACACCGCGAACTGTCCGGCCGTGAAGCGCGCCACGGGGTCGCCGCCCAGGCTCCCCGAGCCCGAGTACAGCGTCGGCGTGCCCGCGGCCAGCGCCGCCAGGCTGGCGAACGTGTAGTTCCCGTACGAGTTCTGCAGAAAGCCGTTCTCCACCTCGTAGAGCTCGTTCCGCGTGCCGATGGTGAGGGTGTGGCGATCACCCACCGGCCGCGTGAAGTTGTTCGAGATCTCGAGCAGCTTCTCGTTCAGGAAGTTGCCCTGCGAGCTGTTCTCGGTGCCGGCACGGAGCTGCGCGTTGTTCGCGCCGCCGACGTTCTGCACCGTGATCATGGGCGCGAGCACCGCCGGGTCGCGCTTGAACCGGGTCGTGGTGTAGCCGACGGTGAACTCGTTCAGCGCCCCGTCGCCCAGGGACGAGAAGACCTGGGCCGCGAGACTGTTCGCCGTCTCCGTGCGCGTGAAGTTGTGCCCCGTCAGCGCGAAGATGCGGTTGGTCCCGGTCGCCTGGCGCGAGAAGGCGTCCAGCGACGACACGTTATGGATGTTCCGCAGCACGAGGCGGTGCCGCTCAGTGAGCTGCACGTCCAGCCGGGCGAAGGTGTTCGTGACGGGGTTCTGATTCGTGAGCAGCCCCCCATGGCCCGCCTCGATGCCGTAGCCGCGCAGGATGTCCGCGAACGAATCGATCTGCGCCACGGACACGGGAACGGTGGACGGCGCGTTCCCCGCCTGCCCCACGTACGGCCCCGAGGCGCCGCGCTGGTCCGAGCTGAACTCCGCCGCCACGAAGAAGTGCGCCCTGTCCTTCACGATCGGCCCGCCCAGCGATGCACCATACATCAGGCGCGAGAAGGCCGCGTCGCGCGTGAACGGGTCGTCCTGCGACATGCCCTCGTTGCGATTGAAGAAGAAGGCGCTGCCCGAGAAGTCATTGGACCCGGCCCGCGTGACCGCGTTCACCGCGCCGCCGGTGAAGTTCCCCTGCCGCACGTCGAAGGGCGAGATGAGGACCTGGTATTCCTTCACGGCTTCCATCGTGATGGAGCGCCCCCCGGCCTGCGCCCCCAGTTCCTGCGAATCGCCCAGCCCGAACCGGTTCACCACCGACGCCCCGTCGACCTGGATGTTGTTGAGGCGGTTGTTCTGCCCCGCGACCGCGGTGCGGCCGTCGCTCGCGCGCACCGAGACCTGCGGCGTCAGCTTGACGAAATCATACAAATTGCGGTTCAACGTCGGCAGACGGCGCAGCACCGTGTCCGAGACCACGGTCTTCGTGCCCTGCCGCGTCGCCGTGAAGTCGGACTCCGCGCCGGCCGTCACCACGATGGCCTGCAAGGCCACGCTCGCGTCCTGCAGCACCGCGTTGACCTGCACGGTCTGCGTCAGCGAGACGCGCACCCCCTCGCGCTCGAAGGGGGCCAGCCCCACGCGACGCAGCGTGACCGTGTAGACGCCGTTCACGTCGAGGCCGGGAATCACGTACCGTCCGTTCGCGCGCGTGGTGCCGGTCACGGCGTAGCCGGAGGCACGATCCACGACGCGCACGTGCACGCCGTCGAGCGGACGTCCCTCGGCGTCGGTCACCGCACCGGCGATCGCGCCGGTCGTGGACCCCTGAGCGATCAGCGACGAACCACCGACCACGAGTGCGCCGACGGCACCGAGGAGCGCGCGACGCAGGAAACGAAAACACATGAGGAATTTGGATTGGAGGATGAACACGGCTGCGTGGACAGCCTCAAAGCTCTGCACCACACAACGCCGCTCCACCACATTCACGTGCCGAACCCGTCACACCGTGCACGGCGGGATGGTCACGGCGCGCAACGATCCCGTCACCGCTGGCCCCCGCGGTCCCGGGCCGGGACCGGTGCCGGCACCGTGCCGCGCCCGAACACCCGCGTCCGCGCCGCCTCGCAGATCGCGACCACCGCGGGATGCGTCAACTGCCGATCCACGCTGACCGCGTAGAACTGCTCGTGCACGTCGCCGAGGGCTGCGATCTCCTCGACCCCGTACTTCGCCACGACCTCCGCCGCGACGACGCTCGGCGCCGCGAACACCCCGTGCCCCGCCTCCCCCAGGCTCTTCACCAGCCCCGAGTCGTCGATCTCGGCGACGAACCGCGGCCGGATCCCCTGGGTCACCATCCAGCGCTCGAGCGCGCGGCGCATCGCACTGCCCTCCGACGGCGCGACGAACGGCATCCCCGTCAGCGAGTGCGGAAAGTCGCGACGCGCCGCCGCCGCCAGCGCCGACACCGCGAACAGCGACACCGTGCACACGCCCAGCGCGTGCGTGAACGCGCGCACCTTCACCGTCGGCGCAATGGGCGTGTCGCTCAGCACCACGTCGAGCGCATGGATCGACAGGTCGCCCATCAGGCGCTCGACCGACCCCTCCCGCACCACCACCCGCACCGGCTGCGCAAGCGTGAGCACGGGCTCCAGCAGCCGACGCACCAGCAACTTCGGCAATTGATCCGCAACGCCGATCAGCACGCGGTTCGGGCCGCCCTCGTGCTGCCCGCGCAGGGTCTCCTGCAGCGCCCGCCCCAGCCCGAAGATCTCCTCCGCATAGCGGAAGGTCAGCGTGCCGATCTCCGTCAGCACCAGGTTGCGCCCGGCGCGCTGGAACAACTGCTGGCCCACCGACTGCTCCAGCGCGCGGATCTGCCCGCTGATGGTCGGCTGCGCCAGGCCCAGTGACTGCGAGGCCTTCGCGATCGATCCCTCACGCGCGACGGTCCAGAAGTACAGCAGATGGTGGTAGTTGAGCGGCTGCATGCTCGGTCTCGTCGATGTATCCCTGTAATATATCGATTTCTTGACCAGTCCGCACCGACAGCGCTTCCCGCTGGGGACGCGTCCGGGTAACATCCCAACGTGCCCCTGCTCCCACTTGTCGGCCACGACGCCATCCGGGCGCGCCTCCTCGCGGCGGCGCAGCGCGACCGCCTGCCCGCCGGCCTGCTCTTTCACGGCGTGGCCGGCACGGGCAAGGAGCGCCTCGCGCTGTGGCTGGCGCAGTGGTTGCTCTGCGATGCCCCCGGTGCAGCGGACGCCTGCGGCGCCTGCGACCAATGCCGCTACGTCGATGCCGGCGGGCACCCGGACCTGCAGTGGTACGTGCCGCGGAAGAGCCTCAAGAAGAGTCCACCCCTCACCGAGGATGTGCTCGACGACATGGCCGAGGGGATCCGTGAACGCCTCGGCATCACGGGCGCGGGTGCGGCGGTCGGGCCCGCCGTCTGGGGCCCGGACAGTGGCGACAAGAGCTACTTCGTCAGCACCACGCGCGCCATCACCGAGCGCGCGGCGCTGCGCCCCGCGATGGCGCGCCGTCGCGTCATCCTCGTGCCCGACGTCGAGTTGATGGTCTCCCAGGCCGGCAGCGATCAGGCCGCCAACGCCTTCCTCAAGCTCCTCGAAGAACCCAACCCGCAGACCACCATTCTGCTCACCTCCAGCGAGCCAACCGCACTGCTCCCGACGATCCGATCGCGCTGCGTGATGATCCGTGTGCCCGTGCTCACCGCCGAGGCCAGCGCCGCGCTGCTCGCGCACCCCGCCTTCGACGCCGCGGTCACGGAGGCCGGGGTACCCGCCGGTGCAGCGCGGCGCCTCCAGCTCGCGGCAGGTCGGCCCGGCGTGCTGCTCGCGGGAGGCGCCACGGCCGACGCACGACACGCCGCCACGCTCTTCCTCGACGCTGCACGCGGCCCTGCAGTCGATCGTGTGGCCATGGCGTTCCGGCAAGGGGTCTCGGGCGCACGGGGGGCGTTCAGCGACCGCCTCGATGCGCTCAGCGCGCTGCTCCGCGAAGAGACGGAAGCGGCGGTCCACGACGGCCGTGACGACGCCGCCCGCCGCTTGACGCAGGCCATTGTCCGCGTCGAACGCGCCAAGGGCGAGGCCTGGAACAACCTCACGCCGTCGCTCATCACGGCCGTCCTGCTCGACGACCTCGCCCCACTGCTCCAATGACCGAGTTCACCCACCTTGACGCCGACGGCCGCGCGCGGATGGTCGACGTCAGCGCCAAACCCGCCACCGAGCGCGAAGCCCGCGCCACCGGCGAGATCGTGATGGCGCCCGCGACGCTGCGCGCCATCGAGGACAACGCGCTCGCCAAGGGCGACGTGCTGACGGTCGCACAACTCGCGGGGGTGATGGCGGCCAAGCGCACCGCGGAGCTCATCCCGCTCTGCCACCCGCTGCCGCTGACGCAGGTGAAGGTGGCGCTGCACGCCGACATCAACATCCCCGGCGTCCGCTGCGTGGCCGACGTGCGCACCATCGCCACCACCGGCGTCGAGATGGAGGCCCTCACTGCCGTCTCGGTCGCGCTGCTGACGGTCTACGACATGGCGAAGGCCGCCGAGAAGGGGATGGAGATCCGCGGGGTCCGCCTGCTGCGCAAACGCGGCGGCCAGCACGGGGACTACGACGCGCCGTGATCTGCGCGGTCGGGGCGCGCACCATGCACACACACGCCCGAACACGCCGCGCCCCCCTGCCGTCGTTGCCCGCGGCCCCTAGCGGACGCGCAACTGCTTCCCGATCGAGATCCGGTCGGACGTCAGACCGTTCAGTGACTTGATCCGCGCCACGGTGGTGCCGTAGCGCTTGGCGATCGCCCCCAGGGTGTCGCCACGCTGCACCCGGTGCGTGGTTCCCCCGCTGCTCGCCGAGCCGACCTCGGGCACCGCACGCCACGCCGCGCGCGCGGCGGCCGTCGGGACGGTCAACGCCGTACCGACACGCAAGGTGCCGTTCGTGTTGACCACGAGCCTGGGGTTGTACTGCCGCAGTGCCGTCGTCGTCAGTTGCAGCGACTTGGCCACGCCGGTGAGCGTCTCGCCGGTCACGATCTCCCGCGAGCTCACCCCCGCCCGCTCCTCCGGGTCGATCAGCGCCAGACGCTCCGCAAATCCCGGTGCGCACCCCCGCGGGACGCGCACCAGCGTCTCCTCGCGGTCCGGCGGCGTCATCCCGCGGAGCAACTGCCCGTTCAGCCCGACGATCGCCGCCGCATCCACCGCACAGGCGACCCCGACCGCCGCGAGGGCCGTCGAGGCGGGGACCATCACCTCGTCGAAGGCGAACGCCGGCAGCGTGTCGATCACCACGCCAAAGGCCTCCGGGTCGCGACCGATCAGCGCCGCCGCGATCAACTGCGGCACGTAGTTCCTGGTCTCCGTCGCCAGCGCATTCTTCGTCGCCAGCGTGAAGAAGCGGTCGTCCGGCTCGGCGCGATCGACCTCGCGCGCAAAGCGCGACAGCCCGCGCTGCACCCGGCCCGGTCCGCCGTTGTACGCCGCAGCCGCCAGGTACAGCGAACCGAACTGCCGCTGGAGCTGGTTGAGGAAGGTCACGGCCGCCTCCGTGGACTTCACGACGTCCCGGCGCTCGTCCACCCACCAGTCCACGCGCAGGCCCACCCCGCGCGCCGTCGCGGGCATGAACTGCCACATCCCGACGGCGGCGGCGGACGACACGGCATCGGGGTCGTACCCACTCTCGATCAGCGCCAGGTAGCGAAAGTCCTCGGGGATGCCGCCCGCGCGCAGCTTTGCGCGGATCATCGCGTCGTACTGCGTGCCGAGCGACAGCCGCTGCTGGATCCGCGTCCGCGCGGTCCCCGTGAACAGCCGCACGTAGTGCTCGACCCGCGAATGCTCGGCATAGGCGTCCAGTTCGAGCCGCGGGAGGTCGCCGTCGTAGTGCGCCAGCGCGGCATCGACCACGTCGTCCTCGACCACCGTGCCGTCGCCGAACAGGCGCCACATCTCCATCTCGACCCGATCGCGCGCCATGACCACCGGCGTCACCACCACCGTGTCGAGCGGCGCGGCGTCGGACTCCATGGCGCCGACGGTCGCGGGCATGGCACGAGGGGCGAGCATCGCACGACGCCCCTGCACCGGCGCACACGCGCCGAGCAGCAGCGCCGCCACGACGAGCAACCTGGGTGCAGAGGGTGGGACGGACGGCAACGGCATCGCTCGGACGTTCGAGGAAGGCGACCGGGCCGACCCCCCTCGCGGGTGCCGACCGAACCCCTCAAGCTATCCCGCGATGGACCTCGGCGACACCCCGTTCACCTCGTGGTAGTCCGCCACGAGCTGGTCGAAGATCGCCTCCCACCCGTGCCGCAGCGCCTCCTGCCGCCCCGCCCGGGCCAGGCGCACGCGGGCCGTGTCGTCCGTCGCCAGTGCGATGATCCGTGCCGCGAGCGAGTCCGCCCGCCCCGGCACGTGCAGCGCCGCCGTGCCCACGTGGGCGAACTCGGTCGTGGGCCCCACGTCGGGCGCGATGACGGCGAGACCACTGGCCAAGGCCTCCAGCACGACGTTCCCGAAGGTCTCCGTGGCCGACGGGAACACGAAAATGTCGGCGCTGGCGTACATCGTGCCGAGCGCGTCGCCCGACAACGGCCCCGTGAAGATCGTGCCCGCCGGGGCCATGGCGCGCGCCCGCTGCTCGGCGGGCCCGTCGCCGGTCATCACGAGACGGACGCGGCCCGGCAGAGCCTGCTCCACCTGGTGCATCGCGGCGGTCGCCACGTCGATCCCTTTTTCCGGCGCAAGGCGGCCCACGTACAAGGCAATCAGCTCGTCGTCACGGACACCCAGCGACTCGCGCCAGCGCAGCGAGCGGTGCTGCGGCGAGAAGCGCACCGGGTCCACCCCCCGCCCCCACACGCGCGTATTGGCGAACCCCTGTTCCACGAGTTCCTGCCGGACCGTCTCCGTCGGGGCGAAGGTCCGCAGCCCGCTGTTGTGGAACCACCGCAGGAACGGCCACGACACCGCATCGAGCGCGTCGAGACGGTAGTGCGCGAGATACGCGCTGAAGTGCGTGTGATACGACGACACCAGCGGCACCCCCATCTGTCGCGCCGCCGACCGCGCACCCAGACCGACCCCGAACGGCGTCGCCGCGTGGATCAGCGTGGGCTCGAAACGTTCCAGGGCCCGGCGCGCCGCGAGCACCGCCGGAGCAGCCACGCGCAGTTGCGGATACGCCCAAAACGGCACTGCGGCAATGCGGTCCACCGTGGCATCGGGCTCGGCCTCCGGGTCGGCCACGGTCACCACGTGGACGACGCCGCCCCGGGACTCCACCGCGTGCACCAGCCGGTCGATGGTCCGCGCCACCCCGTTGACCTGCGGCAGGTAGGTGTCGGTGCAGATCGCCACCCGCAGGCCCACCGCGCTGTCCTGGCGCGTCGAGGTCGCTGGAGCCGCCATCTCAGCGCAGCACCACCGCGAGCGTCCCCACGAACGCGATGACCTGGCCGGCGAGCACGTCGCCCGGAAAATGCACGCCGAGGCGCACGCGCGAGACACCGACCAGCGCAGCCAGCAGCAGCAGCGCGGGCGCAAGCGAGGGGAGGTGCCACGAGAAGCTGAACGCCAGGGCGCTCGCGGCGATGCTGTGCCCCGAGGGAAACGAGAACCGGTCTGGCGCGGCGATGAGTGCGTCGAACGACATCCCGGACGGTCGGGGCCGGGTCGCGGTGCGCTTGATCGCCTGCGCCACGAGGTGGGTCGTCACCAGCACCCAGGCCGCATCGACGGCCGCCGCCCGCAGCACGCCATCGCCCAGCACCAGCCCTGCGAGGACGATGCCGATCGTCGCGGTCGCCCCACCGAGGTGGGTGACCGTGAGCCAGAACGCACGGACGAGGCGCGGGGCATCGGAGGCGACCGATCGGGCGAACAGCTCGCGGTCGCGGGCGTCGAGTCGTGCGATCAGGGCGGGAATGGTCATGCCGGAAACGTCGACACGCCGAGTGACGGTTTGCAGTCGCCGTCGTTACAGGTGTGTAACAGCGGCAGGCGGCGACCTCGATACTGGGCCGTGGGACTGCCACCGGGCGCCCGCCGCCGCTTGGCAACCGCGCGACACCGGGCGCATGGGAAGCATCGTCGCCGCCAATGATTGCAATGCTGTGACACGTTCGTCACGGTCCGGTCTGCATCGGACGACAGTTTCACGACGATGAACGTCCTGTACTGCACCGACACCTACCCCCCGCAGGTCAACGGGGTCTCCGTCGTCACGGCACTGTCCGTGGCCGGGCTCGTCGCGCGCGGCTGCACGGTCCACGTGATCGCACCCAGGTACCCGGAGGCGATGCATGTCAGCATCTTCAGCGACACGGGCAGTGCGTCGCTCACACAGATCCCCAGCGCGCCGATGCCCGGCTACGCCGACATCCGCGTCGCGAGCCCCGATGCCCGCACGATCAGCCGCACCCTGCGCGCCCTGCGGCCGGACATCGTGCACTGCGCCACCGAGTTCGTCATCGGCCGCCTCGGCCAGCGTGCCGCGATGCGCAGCGGGATCCCGGTGGTGACCAGCTATCACACCGACTTCGGCAAGTACACCGAGGCCTATGGCGTGCCGTGGATGCGCGGCACCGTGACGTCGTACCTCACGCGCTTCCATCAGCGGGCGCGACGCACGTATACGCCGGGCAGCCCCGCACGCGAGGAGTTGTTGGCGCGGGGCATCCAGGACGTGGAAGTGTGGGGACGCGGGGTCGACACGAAGACCTTTCACGCGATCAAGCGCGATGCCTCGCTACGCGCGACCCTGGGTGCGGACGACCGGTTCTTATTCTTGCACGTGGGCCGCTTGGCCGCGGAGAAGGGCGTGCAGGTCATCGTCGATGCGTACGCGATCGCGCGGGCTGCGCTGCCGCCCGATTCCACGCGCTTGGTGATCGCCGGTGCCGGCCCCGAACGCGCCGCACTCCAATCGCGTGCGGGCGACGATGTGCAGTTCCTCGGCTATCTCCAGCGGGATACCGAGCTGCCGCGGCTCTACGCCAGCGCCGACGCCTTCGTGTTCGCCTCGACTACCGAGACGCTGGGACTCGTGGTGCTCGAGGCCATGTCGAGCGCGGTGCCGGTCATCGCCACACCGGAGGGCGGCGTGCGCGACCATCTGCGGCATGAGGAGAACGGCCTCGCGTATGCGGCCAATGACACGCAGGCATTGGCGGACGCGATGGTCCGCCAGGCCACCGACCATGCGCTGCGGAATCGGCTCGCGCATGGCGCGCGGCAGCACGCCGAGCAGCTGACGTGGGAGATGGAATACGACCGACTGCTCGCCAGCTACCGTGAAGTGATCGCCGGCGAATGACCCGGGTGGGACTCGAACCCACGACCTATGGCTTAAAAGGCCACTGCTCTACCGACTGAGCTACCGGGTCTTATCCTCTAAATCTAGTAGTTCGGTGCCCGACACCAAACTCTCGATGCCGCGATCACTCACGGTGTCGCGGCGCGGCGGTCGCGCGTTCTTGGCGAGCAGGCCAATCAATGGTGGCGCGATCAGTGTGGTGACCATCACCATCAACGCCAGCGTGCTGAACAGCGCCTCGTCGAGCACGCGCGTGGCGATGCCCATTTGGGCGAAGATCAAGCCAACCTCGCCGCGCGGCACCATCGCGACGCCGATCAGCGCCTTGTTGCCGCGGAACCAGTAGGGCACGTAGGCGGCAACGAACTTGCCCACCACGCCGACGACGATCAGCGCGCCGCCGAGGACGAGGACATCGGGGTCCGCGAAGGTGCGCACATTGACCGACGCGCCCACCGCAGCAAAGAAGATGGGCACGAAAAAGTAGCCCAGGCCCTTGGCCGACTCTTCGATCGAATGGCCCTGCGGCGTGCCGTTCAATATGAGTCCAGCGGCAAAGGCCCCGATGATCGGTGCTGAGCCGGCCACATCAGCAAGCCAGGCCATGGCCAGCGCGAAGGCCAGCGCCACGACCCCGAGTGCGCCTGAGACCTTGAGCCCGGCGATGCGGCGGAAGATCGGCGGGATCACGAGGTTCCCCGCCACGATCGCGACGATCACGAAGCCGATCGCGACCGCGACCGTCGTGCTCACACCCGCCAACGTCAGCGCGCCACCAGCTGCCACGACCGACACCACCGACAGGATGATGAGGCCCACGACATCGTCGAGTACGGCCGCGCCGATGACGATGCGGCCCTCGGTGGAGTCCAACACGCCAAGGTCCGCGAGCACACGCGCCGAGATCCCGATCGACGTGGCGGTGAGCGCTGCCGCGCAGACCAAAGCCGGCAGCATCTCGAGTCCAAGGGCGACGCTGACCGCGTAGCCCAATCCGAAGGGCAGGATGACCCCAACGGCGCCGACGGTTCCAGCCGTGGAGCCGACGGCCAGCAGTGACTTGAGTTCGGTGTGCAGGCCGATCTGGAAAAGCAGGATTAGAACGCCAAGTTCGGCGAACGAGTGGATGACAGGATCGCTGGGGTCGAGGACAGTGAGCAGCGATCCGCCCAGGATGATCCCGGCCAACAGTTCACCCAGCACCGAGGGCTGCCCAAGCCGCTGAGCCACCTCCCCTAAGAACTTGGTGAGGAGGAGCACCGCGACGAGGACGGCCAGCAACTGCGCGAAACTCGCGTGCGCGGGGTCAGCGACCGCGGCGATGATCGGATGAGCGAATGAAGGCACCGACCGTGTCGGATTGGGGCCGAACTACTGCTCCGACCGCAGGGGCCGGGCTCATGGCCTCGTCAACTAAGGGAGCGGGGACGAGAGTACAACGTCGTGCGCCGCAGACTGTTGAAATATGGCGAAGGGGACGGGTGGATGGTACCGGCTTTTGTGACTCGACTCTCGCAATGACAGCAGCCGCCCGGTGCACGAGGCACCGAACGGCTGCTGACTACAGAACTGCAGCGAGCCACCAGATCACGATGAATCCTTCGAACCTTCCCCAGTCCTGCAGCGCGGAGACGGAGTCTCGACGCTGCAGGATGGATTCGGTGGTCAGGATTAGATCATGGTCGCGTCAACGCAGGTCGACCAGGTCCCCGAACCCACACCATTGACGGCGCGGATTCGGAACGACCGGAGGCCCGCCCCAGTGGTGTGGGGCTCGTTGTTCACCGAGGTGACAACACCGAGCGTCACCGTATCCTGAACGGCACCACCGCAACCGGAGCCGTTATAGATCTCGATGAAGTACCCGGAGATCGGCGAGCCATTGTTCGCCGGAGCAGTCCAGCTCGCGTCGAAGTTGAAGCCCGCGACACCGCCGTCAGTCACCACAAAGCCGGTGACCTGATCCGGCACCTGCGGCGGGATCACGGCGATGTTGTGCACCTTCGACGACGTCGCGCCGAAGAAGTCCGTCGCAGTGATCGTGTAGTCCGTCCCGATCTGCTGGACCGTCGGCGTGCCGGAGATGATACCCGTCGCCGGGTCCATGCTCAGACCAGCCGGCAACCCCGGCATCACCGACCACGTGATCGGCGCCGTGCCGCCCGTAGCCGAGACCGGCTGCAGGCCCACGTAGTCCACGTTCTGCGTCAACACGGAGTTCGAGATGTCGAGCGACGTCGCGAGCGCTGCGTTGATCGTGATCGTGAAGTCCTCAGTGTCGTTCGGCTCGATGCCGTCGGATACGGTCATCGTGTAGTTGGTCGCACCCTGCGGCGTCGTCGGCGTACCGGTGATCTGGCCCGTCGTCGCGTTCAAGGAGAGACCCGCCGGAAGCGCCGGCGACACAGAGTAGGTGTACGGCAGCTGGCCGCCGGTTCCCGTTACCGGGAAGTCCTGAGGAGCAGCGATCGCAACACCCTGCGTGAGGATGATGATGTTGTTGAACTGCGCCACCAACGGAGCCGGCGTCGTGAAGTTGATGCTCAGCGGCGACCAAGCACTCGGCCCGAACGCGCTGTTCGCACGCACGCGCACGTTGTACTCGGTGCTCGGCAACAGGCCCGTGATGGTCGTGGTGACCGTCGGGTGGTTGACGTTCGGCACCGCGACCCACACACCCGGGGCGTTGTCCAAGTCCTGATACTCGATGTTGTATGTCGAGATCGGAGCATCCGGCGAGGACGGAGCGAC
Organism: uncultured Gemmatimonadaceae bacterium; assembly: GCA_964430045.1. GTDB lineage: Bacteria > Gemmatimonadota > Gemmatimonadetes > Gemmatimonadales > Gemmatimonadaceae > DASRAP01. The sequence goes on along the minus strand of CAYSFN010000001.1, from coordinate 31,871 downwards.
CCAGGTCACACCAGCCGTCGTGGACGACAGCGGAGCGATGACCGGAGCGGCCGGAGCCGCCGGCGCATTGCCCGTCACGATGTTCAGCGTGGCCTCGGCCGTCGCGCCAAGCGCGTCGGTGATCGTCACGGTGTACGCCGTCACCGGCTGGATGGCCGGACCGACCACGGGCGATGCCGTGATCTGACCGGTCGCGGTGTTCAGCGACAAGCCACCCGTGAGCGCCGGGCTGACCGACCACGTGTACGGCGGCACACCAGTGCCACCGGCCGGCGTGAGCGGATCGAGCGTGTACGGCTGGCCGATGGTCAGCTCAAGCGTCTGCGTGGCCGGCGACAGCGACAGCGCCGCATTGACGTTGAGGACCACGGCCTGCGTCGCCGTCTGGCCGAGGTCATCGGTGTAGACGACGTCGAAGTTGTACACACCGGCGGTCGGCGTTCCCGTCACCGCACCCGTCGCCGGGTCGATGGTGAGGAAGCCAGGCGCACCGATGAGCGAGTACGTGGCCGGGGCCTGTCCGTTGGACCCGAGCGCCGGCGTGTAGCCGGTGATCGCGAGGCCCGCGGTCCAGGCGAACGGCGTCTGGTTCGGCGCGATCGTCGGCGGCAACGGCAGCGCAACAGCTGCCGAGGCACCCGAGAAGGCGCTCTGCCCGAAGGCGTTCGAGGCCGCAACGCGGAACACGTAGGACTGGCCGGCCGTGAGGCCGGTGACCGCCGTGGTCAGCACGTTGCCCGTGCTCTGCGTGCCGATCCAGGTGGTCGGCGCGCTGGCCAACGCCCACTGAACCTCATAGGCGCTGATCGGGGCACCACCCTGGGCCGGAGCGACCCAGTTCACCGTGGCACTGGTGCTCGACGATGCAGCAGCCGTCGGCGCCACTGGGGCGTTCGGCGGGGAGCCGGCAACGGCAAGCTCGAAGTTGGCCGTCGCGGTCGCACCGTTGGCATCCGTCACCGTGGCCGTGTACGTCTGGCCCGGCACCGCGACACTCGGCGTTCCCGTGATCGAACCATCGGCGTTCATCACAACCCCGGCCGGCAGGGCCGGCGAGACCGTGAAGACCAGGCCCGCGCGACCGCCCGTGGCCGTCACCGGCTGGACCGTCGTGCCCGTGTACGCCACACCAGCCGTCAACGTGACGTTCGGCGTGACGACCGTGGTGGCGATGGGCGCCCACACCTGGACGTTGTACGCCTGCGAGACCGACGCACCGATCGCGTCCGTGAACGTGGCCGTGAACGGCGCGCTGACGCCGCCGTTGTTGCCCGTCGCCGTACCGCTGATCTGGTACAGGCCCGTGCCGGCGTTGTAGCTGCGGTTCAGACCAAGGTACGCCGTGATCTGCGTGGCGGTCACGGTCGGCGAACCGCCCGTGATCGTCGCAACCGTCGTCGCCGGCAAGGTCTGGCCCTGCGTCATCTGGATCAACAGGGTGCCGGGCGCCACCGCCAACGTCGGGTTGACCGTCAGCGTGAAGGTGGCCTGCGCCTGCTCACCCAGCGCATCCGTCACCACGACCGTGTAGGTGGTCGTGCCGAACGGTGCGTTCACCACACCCGAGACCACACCCGTGCTCGTGTTGAGCGCCAGCGTGCCCGGGAACTCGCCCGTCAAGGCGTACTGGTACGGCGCCGTACCGCCCGACGCCGTCACCGGCGTGAACGGCGTGATCGCTGCACCGGAGGCGTTGAAGATCCGCGGACCGTTGCTGACGGCCGTCAGCACACCGCTGACCGCCAGGCTGAAGGTGCGCGTCTGTGCCACCGCACCACCCGCGTCCGTGATCGTGACCGTGTAGGTCGTCGCCGCGGACGCGACCGTCGGCGTGCCGGTGATCTGGCCCGTCGACGCGTTCATCGTCAAACCAGCCGGGAGGGCCGGCGAGACGGCGAACGTGCGCGAAGCGGCACCGCTGAGGTGCCCGACCGGCGTGAACGCCGGGGCAAGCTGGTTCTGCGCCAACACCGTCGACGGAACCAGGACCTGCGACTCGAGCACCGTGAAGGTGCGGGTCTCCGTGAACGTCTGCGCCGCGACCGTGGTCTGACCGACCGTGTAGGCCGGAGCAGTCACGGTGATCGTGACCGTGGCGGAGCCGTGCGTCGAACCGAGGGTGACGTTACAGGTCGCCACGTCGCCAGCGATCGTCGCCGTACCCGGCACCGAAACAACCGCCGAGTTGGTGGACGCGCACGTCGCCGTGATGGCCGACGGCGTCTGACCCGAGACCAGCGACCGCACCACCGAGCCCACCACCGACGAGGTCGTCGGCGTGCCGCTCGGACGCGCCAGGGCAAGCGGACCGTTCGAGGTGTTCATCGAGGTCGCCTGCGACGACGGCTGCAGCGTGATCTTGCGCGACTGCTCGAACATCACCGCCGAGAGACCATTCTCCGCCGGGAGGTTCACGCGCAGGGCCACGTTGACGTCCGTGTTGGACGTGATCGGAGCGTTGGAAACGATGTTACAGGTCGGGTAGTTGACCGCCGCGATCGTCGTCGTCGCCGGCGTGACCGTCACCAGGTCCGGACGATCCGTCTGACAGATCGTGACCCCGGCCCCGTAGCCACCCGCCGAGATGTTGCCCGGACGGACGACCTGCCCGATGATCGACACCGACGCGCCAGGCGCGAAGACGTTGCGATCCTGGAACAGGTTGCTGCCCGAACCACCCGCGATCCACGTGCTGTTGCCGAACAGCTCGAGGGCAACCGCGACCGCACCCGTGTTGACGAGTGACGTCGTGGCGCTGACCGTGTTCGCGGTCGTGCCCGCCACCGCGGCGGCCGTGGCCGACCAGGTGATCGTGACGTCGCCCGACTCCTGCCCACCCGTGACCACGCAATCCGAACCCGAGACGGCAACCGTCGCGCGGAGCGTGTTCGAGGAGACGCAGTTGTAGGTGACCGTGTTCGTCGACGGCACGCCGCCGATGTTGTTGCGCACCACGTTGCCGCGCGTGATCGTCAGGGTCATCCCGTTGGTGATGTTCGTCCGGGACAGGCCGCTGAAGTACGTCGGCAGGATGTTGCTGGACGTCGTGCCGCCCGACGTGTTCGACGTGTTGTACGTCACACTCGGACCGCGGACATTCGTGCTCGTGATCGACGACGTCAGGCTGGACAACGCGTTCGGCATGCCGATCGTCGTCGCCGTCGTGTGGTGACCCGCGCCGTTGCTCCGGACGCCGATCGCAAGCACGACATCGCCATTCGCCACTGCACTGACCAGGGCCGTGGAGCTCTCGCCACGCGAGCGGTCAGCCGCCGCCAGCGACCACGTGAGGATCTTGGTCTGATCGAAGATGCTGACATCCGACACCGAAGCGCTGGTCGCCTGGCCGACATACTGCCAGGAACCGTCCGCGAGGCGGCGGTAGAAGTGGACGGCCGCGAACGGGTTGGTCCCGTTGACGGAGCCCGTGTTCATCGTCGCACTCACCGCGCCGCTCGACAGCGTCGAGACGACCGCGAAGGACGTCGCCGTCACCGCGCCCGTCGGGAGCGTGACATACTGCGTCGGCACCGGATCGATGGCCGAGAGCATGTTGTTCGACTGCGCGTCGAAGATCGACGCCCGGACACCCGTCACACGCGACACCGGCGCCGAGAAGTTCGGCGACAGCGCAACGATGAACGGACCCGGGTAGTTCGGCGTCATCTGCTGGCTCAGGTTGATCGCGTTGAGCGGCACCCCGAAGGCAGAGGACAGTTCCGAGAACGGATAGCGGAGCGTCGTGCCATCCGCGTACGCGAGGTGCAGGGCACCACCCGTGACCTTGACGTTGTCCTGGTACTCGACCGTGACGACCGGCTGCGTGGTCGTGAAGCTGGTCGGGATCGACGTCACCGTCGCGGCATCCGGCGTCGTGTTGTCGACGAGGATGCTGCGGGTCAGCGCGACCGCTTGGTTGCCCGCGCGGTCCGACGCCGTGACGTGGATGCGGATGATCTGGTTCAGGATGCCCGCGGCGAGGTTCTCGCCACGACGCCAGCCGTCACTGTCCGGCGCCCCGAGAGCCGAGAGGCCCGAGGCGAGCAGGAAGCTGTTGCAGCCCGAGGCCGCCGTACCGAACGGATCGGCACCCGACGGAGCCGCCGGCTGGCCGGCACCGGGCGCGCTCCCGTCGAGACGGTAGCAACCCAGCGAGTTCGGACGCGTGGTCGCCTGCTGTGCACGCGAACCCAGCACCTGATGACCCGTGACGGCCGAGGTGTTGAGGAGGCCGGAGCCGATGTCCCGGAACTCCGGGATCAGCGTGCCCGCCGTGTTGCGGATCGCCAGGTTCGGGTTGGAGGTCGAGCTCCAACGCGCCGTCGGCGCCGTCTTGTCCACGCCGACCAGGCCACGGGCGCCACCCATCAGGGTGGTCTCGTTGCCAAGGGCGTCGCGTTCGATGTAGAAGATCGTGTAGACCGCGTTGTTCGTGCGGTCCGACTCACATTCCGGGATGTTCGCACCCGTGCCGTCGAACTGAATCGGCGAGGCGCTGGTGCCCTGACCGCAACCGAAGTAGTACCACGTGCGACGGTTCGCGCTCACGAAGCCGACACCGGCGTCCGTCGACGACGTCAGCGGCGTGGCCGTGGCCAGGCTGTACGTCGCGTTGATCCAGCCATTGGCGGCCGGCGCAACACGGTTGACATTGACGGCGTCGAGGTTGGCCGGGGCCGCGTTGTCGAGACGACGACGCGCCGGCATGTTCTCCGCCGAGGTCGCCGCGTCCGTCATGATGTCCGCCGGCGCCGGGTTGCCGTCCGTCATCGTCATGCCGGTGACCGTCGGCAGCTCGCCGAGGGCGATGTTGCAGGACGAGTCCGCCGTGACGTAGCCGGCCATCTGGGCCGGGTTGCGGCTCCAGGACACGCTGAGCCCGCTGGCGTTGAGCGTCGTGGTGAAGACGCTGTTGCAGAACGGCTTGACCGTGATGGTCGAGGGCGCGCGGCCCGAGTAGCTCACGTAGATGACCGTCCCGCCGTAGCCACCCTGCGTGCGCGTCCAGCGCAGACCGTTCACGTCATCGGCCGTGTTCGAATCCCCGACCGGAGCGGTCTGGATGAGAAGACGGTCGATGTTGTTGAAGGTCAGCGTCTGCAGCGCGTCGGCGCCCGTGGCACCCTGACCAGCGGCGACACGGATGCGCGCGCGGATCACCCGCGGGCCGTTCCCGTAGCGCGGCTGATTCGAGGCGTTGAGCGCACGCGTGTCGAACGACAGCGTGACCGTGCGGGCGTCGCCCGTGAGGTTGCCCGAAAGCGCTTCGGCGTCCTGCGCCGTGAACGTCTGCGTCGAGGCGACCTGGTCATCGACGAGGATGTCGACGGCCTGGACCGACTGGTCGTTCGGCGTCACGATGACCGTGACGTCGATCTGACCCGCGACGTTGTTCACGTTGACCGGAGCCGCGAGGTTCCCGCCGACCGTGATCGTCTGGATCGCGATCTGGGCGGGTTCCGGCGCCGGCGGAGCCGAGACCGTGATCTGGGCGCAGCTCGTGATGTTGTTGTCAACCGTCGAGGCCGCGCAGACCGCGGTGACACCCGCGTTCGTCGAGCTCGCCGTCACGACACCGCCCGACGTCACCGTCGCGATCGACGGATTCGTGGAGGACCAGGTGACCGTGCGCGCAACACCCGCGTCCGCGTCCACCGAGGCGCCGAGCGTCACCGACTCACCAAGGAGCAGGGCCGCGGACGACGGGGTGACGTTGACCGAGCGCACCGTCGCGGTCGAGCCGACGACCGTGAGGGCCACGCAGGTGCGGAAGTTCGCGTCCACCGTGGACGCGGCGCAGATCGCGACCGAGCCCGGCGTGCTGCCGGCGGTCACGACGCCCGCATTGACGGTCGCGATGTTGGTGTTCGAGGACGACCAGGTGACCGTGCGGGCAGCGTTGCCCGTCGCCTGGACGTTCGCGACGAAGGTGAACGTACCGCCCGTCGGGATGGACGCGGACATCGGCGTCACTTCCACGGACGTGATCGCCGCCGGCGGCGGTGCGACCACGGTCAACTGGGCGCAGCTGGACTTGTTCGCATCAACGGTCGACGTCGCGCAAATCGACGCCGTACCAGCCGAGACGGCCGTGGCGACCCCGTTCACGACAGTCGCAACGCCCGCATTGGACGACGACCACGTGACCGTGGTGGCAAGGCCGGCGTCCGCGTCAACCGCGGCGCCGAACGTGAACGAGCCGGGCAGACCGATCGTGGCCGCGGACGGCGAAACCACCACCGCGCGAACCACCGGCGTCGGAGCCGGCTGCTCGGAGACCGTCACGTCGTCACCGCATGCCGCGGCGCCGAGCGCAACCATCAAACCGAGTGTGAGCCTACGAGGAACCGAGATCATTCACCCTCCATGAGGTGAGTTGGGGGTCCTACCATGACCTGCACCTGCGTTGGAACCGACTCGCCACTCCGGGGTCTCCAAACCTGTGGAGCACGCGTCGGGCACTGCACAACGACTGCACGCTCCGAGGTCCCCAACGCCACCGCCCAACAACTCCCCACAGAGTCGTTGGACAACAGCACTCGGAACACCGGTGCGCTCCCCCGAACCTCTTTTCCGGTGGTTCGGGATGCCCAATAGTACGCCCCTGACCACGACGCGGTCAAGGTGAGGGCTTGCGAGAATGGACGACCCGGCATGGCGCAGGTCACGGGAACCCCGGCTCAGACCCCGTCCCGCGCCGCCAGCACGCCCCGCACAAACGCCGAACGGTGGTGCGCCGTCACCCCCGCGGCCCGGATCGCCGCGATATGCGCCGCGGTCCCGTAGCCGGCATTGCGCTCCCAGCCGTACACCGGGTACCGCGCTCCCAGCGACCGCATCAGCCGGTCCCGGGTCACCTTGGCGAGGATCGACGCACAGGCGATCGCATACACGGACCCGTCCCCACCGACGATCGCCTCGTGCGCGATCCCCAGGCCCCGCACCGGCCGCCCGTCGATCAGGACCCGGCCGGGCACCACGGGGAGCCGGGTCAGCGCCCGCCGCATCGCCAGGGTCGTCGCCCCGAGAATATTGAAGCGCTCGATCTCCCGGACCGACGCGGCGCCCAGCGCCAGCGCCACGGCCTGCCCGCGGATCGACACGGCGAGCGCCTCCCGCCGACGGGCGGAGAGGCGCTTGGAATCCCGGACGCCGTCGATCCCGGGGCCGTCGGGCATGATGATGGCACACGCGACGACGGGGCCCGCGAAGGGGCCCCGTCCGACTTCATCCACTCCGGCCACCAGCGCACCGGCCTGCGGCCCGGCGATCAGGATCGCCTGCGGACGCTCCGGCGCGGGCACGCGCGCTAGCGCTTGGAGCCGACCGGCGCCTTGCGCTCCTTGATCCGGGACGCCTTGGAGCCGATCACGTTGCGCAGGTAGTACAGCTTGGCGCGACGCACCAGCCCGCGGCGCACGACGACGATGTCCGCCACCAGCGGGCTGTGCAGCGGGAAGATGCGCTCCACGCCGACGCCGTTGGAGATCTTGCGGACCGTGAAGGTCGCGCTCACGCCCGAGCCACGCCGGGCGATGCACACGCCCTCGAAGGCCTGGAGACGCTCCTTCTCGCCTTCCTTGACGCGGACGTTCACACGGACGGTGTCGCCGGCACGGAACGCCGGACGATCGTCGCGCAACCACTCTTTCTGGGTTTCAATGAAGGGATGCATACGCGGCCCTGAGTAAAGACGTAAGTGTAGAGAGACCCGTAGGATAACCCGTCTGCGGGCCGGAATCAAGCGGGGTCGTCGTGATGCCCCTGCGCACGCCACGCCGCGATCGCCGCATGATGCCCCGACAGCAGCACACCCGGCACCCGGTGCCCGCGGTACTCCTCCGGCCGCGTATAGCTGGGGGCGCTCACGCCGCGGCCGTCCCAGTACGAATCCGTGCGGAACGACTCGGCGTCGGTCATGGCCCCCGGCAGCAGCCGCACGATCGCGTCGATCACGCAGAGCGCCGCCGGCTCCCCGCCGCTCAGCACGAAGGGGCCCAGGGACAGCTCCTCGGTCGCCAGGTGGTCCGCCACGCGCTGATCCACGTCCTTGTAGTGGCCGCAGAGGAAGGTCACTTCGCGGCCGGCCGCATAGCGCACGGCGTCGGCCTGCGTGAACGGCTTCCCGCGCGGCGACAGCAGCACGATGGGGGCCACCGCACCCAGGGACTCCACCGCCTCGAAGAACGGCGCGGGCTTCATCACCATGCCCGGCCCCCCGCCGTACGGGTAGTCATCCACCGTCCGGTGCCGGTCGTGCGTGTGGTCGCGCAGGTCCACGACCCGGTACGCCACGCTGCCCGCCGCCGCCGCGCGGGCGGGGATGGACAGCCCCAGCGGCGTGGTGAAGAACTCCGGGAAGATCGTGACGACGTTGACCCGGAGCATCACAGCTCCAGCAGGCCCGCCGGCGGATCAACCGTGAGCGTCCGCCCGTCGCGATCGATCGCGGTGACGATCGCCTCGACGAAGGGGATGCTCACCACCCCGCGCGCGGTCGCCACGTCCAGCAGGTAGCCCTGCGGCAGCTCGTAGCACTCGACGACCTCGCCCACGCGCGATCCGTCCACGAGCAGGACCTCGAGCCCGAGCATCTCGTGCACCCACAGCTCGTCCTCGCCCGGCGGCGCCAGTTCGTCCTCCGGCACCAGGAAGCTGCGGGCACGCCAGGCCTCGACGGCGTCACGGTCCGCCACCCCACGCACGGCCACGATGCGCCCCCCCTTGAACGGCCGCGACGACGCGATCTCGACCGGCTCGGGCTCGCCGCCCGGGCGCAGGGCGCTCAGGAACACACGACGGCCGGAGGCGAAGATCGCCTCCGGCTCGTCGCACAACGTCTCGACGACGAGATCGCCGCGGATCCCGTGCGGTTTGCGGATCCGGCCGACGACCACGAGGTCGCTCATCTTACTCGGCCGACGGCTCCGCGAGCGGGACCGCGTTCGCCAGGTCCGGGCCACCGGCCTCGGGGGCCGGCACCGCGTCGTCGGCGAGCGGCACGGCCGCGGCCGTCAGCGCAAGGCCAAGGCGCGATTCGTGACGCGCCTTGAGCACGCCCGCACGACGCAGCAGGGAGCGGACGGTGTCCGACGCCTGCGCGCCGTTGTCCAGCCAGTAGTTGGCGCGGTCGTGCCGCAACGCCACGGCATCCTTGCCCAGGCGCGGGGCATACTGGCCGAGGATCTCGATGAACTTGCCGTCGCGCGGGGAGCGCGAGTCGGCGACGACGATGCGGTACACGGGGTTCTTCTTGCGCCCGATGCGGCGCAGACGGATGCGGACCATGGATCCTCAGCAGGACAGAGCGTGGCGCGGCACGGCGGGCGTGCCGGTGGAACCTGGTTTCCTCGCCGCTGCGGGACATCCGCAGGGCAACCAGAGCCTTGAAAGGTATCAAGACCAGGGCCGGGAAGCAACTAGCGGAAGCGCTTCCCCACCTTGCCCTGGGCCTGGGCCGTGGTTGCCCGCTTCATCATCTTGCGCATCTCCTTGAACTGCTCCAGCAGCCGGTTGACCTCGGTCACCGTCCGGCCCGAGCCCTTGGCGATGCGCAGGCGCCGCGACCCGTTGAGGATCTCGGGCGACTTCCGCTCCTGCGGCGTCATCGCCAGCACGATCGCCTCGACGTGCTTGAGACGTTTGGGGTCCACCTTGGCCTGCTTGAGCGCCTTGGCGTTCACCCCGGGCAGCATCCCGAGAATGCTCTCCAGCGGGCCGAGCTTCTGGACCTGCTTGAGCGCCCCGAGGAAGTCCGAGAGGTCCATCCCCTCCTTGCGGACCTTCTTCTCAAGCTTCCGGGCCTCTGCGTCGTCGAAGGTCGCCTGCGCCTTCTCCACCAGCGAGAGGACGTCGCCCTGTTGCAGGATCCGCCCCGCCATCCGGTCCGGGTGGAACTCCTCGAGCGCGTCGGACTTCTCGCCGACGCCGATGTACTTGATGGGTTTCCGGACCACCCCGTACATCGACAGCGCGGCGCCGCCACGCGCGTCACCGTCCAGCTTGGTGAGGATGATGCCTGTCACCTGCAGGGCCGCGTTGAAGCCCTCGGCGATGCGCACGGCGTCCTGCCCCGTCATGCCGTCGGCCACGAGCAGGATCTCGTCCGGGCGGACCGCCTCCTTGACCCGCCGCAGTTCGTCCATCATCGCGTCGTCGATCTGCAGGCGACCGGCGGTGTCGACGATGACCACCTTGTCGCGGGCCCGGCGCGCCTCCTCCACCCCGGCCCGCGCGATGCGCACCACGTCCGTGGTGCTGCGGTCCGCGTACACCGGGACCTCCAACTGGCGCCCGAGCGTCTCGAGCTGGTCGATCGCGGCGGGGCGGTACACGTCGGCCGCGACGAGCCGCGCGGACTTCCCTTCCCGCTTGAGCTTGTGGGCGAGCTTGGCCGCCGTCGTGGTCTTTCCCGACCCCTGCAGGCCGACCAGCATCACGATGGTCGGCGGGACGGTGCTGAACTTCAGGGGCTCGCGCCGCTCGCCGAGCATCGCGGTGAGCTCCTCGTACACCACCTTCACGAGCTGCTGCGCCGGTGAGACGGACTTCAGCATCGTGATGCCGACGGCCTGCCGCTCGACGCGCTCGAGGAACTCGCGGGTCAGCTGGAAGTTGACGTCGGCTTCGAGCAGCACGCGGCGGATCTCGCGCAACCCCTCCTTGATGTCGGCTTCGGTGAGCACCCCCCGCCCGCGGAGGCGGGCGAAGGTCCCTTCGAGTTTCTCGGCGAGTTCGTTGAACATCACTGTAAGTTAGTCGGATGGTGCCGCGCCCTTCCATCCCACCGGACCGCAGCGACCCCGCGGTGGCGGTGCATCCGCTCCTCGCGCTCCGCTCCACGCTCCTGCTGCCGGGGCAGTCGCTGGCCGTGCAGATGGGCGCGCCGCGCAACCGCGCCCTGGCCGACGCCATGGCGGTTCCGGGCGGCGCGCTGCTCGTGACCCTCGCTCCCACGGGCGACGAGGACCTCGGCGCCCTGCGCGGCCGCATCGGCGTGCGCTGCCTGGTGCGTGCGCGCAGGGCGCCGAGCCCCGACACGGTGCAACTGACGCTGGACGCGCGCGAACGGGTGCGCATCCTCGCGCTGGACGAGCAGGGGGCGTACCCGGTGGCGGAATGCGTGCCCGTCGCCGACGACGTCGCCGACGCGACCGTGCTGCGCGAGGCGGCCGCGCGCCTGCTGGCCGCGATCGATGCGTGGGGCGGAGCGGACGGTCCGCTGGAGCCCGGCACCGTGGCGCTGCTGCACGCGTACGACGGACACCCCGGCGCCTTCGCCGATGCGGCCGCGGCACACCTCCCGCTGCGCGTCGAGGATCGCTTCGAGGTGTTGCAGCGCCTGGACGTGGCCGAGCGTCTGCGCTTCGTCACCCAGCGCGTGGAGAAGGAAGTCGCGCGGGCGCAGGTCGCCGCCGAGGTGGACGCCGAGGCGCACGCGCGGGTCGCGCAGTCGCAGCGCGAGCTGTTCCTGCGCCAGCAGTTGCGGGCCATCCACGCCCAGTTGGGCGAGTCCGACCCCGCGGAGCGCGACGCCGCCGAGTTGTCGCGGCGCATCGAGGCCGCCGGGTTGCCGCCGGCCGTGGCCACCGAGGCGCGGCGCGACGCGGAGCGGTTGCGCCTGTCGGGGCCCGCCTCGTCCGAGCACCAGATGCTGCGCAGCTATCTCGACTGGGTGCTGGCCACGCCGTGGACCCGGACCTCGGGGAGCGCCGACGCGATCGTGCTCGACGAGGTGGAGCGCGCCCTGGACGACCGGCACTGGGGGTTGCACGAGGCCAAGGAGCGCATTCTCGAGCACCTCGCGGTGCACCGGCTGCGCGGCGGCGCCCCCTCGGGGCCCATCCTGTGCTTCGTGGGGCCGCCGGGCACGGGCAAGACGTCGCTGGGCGAGGCCATCGCCCGCGCGATGGGGCGGCGCTTCGAGCGCGTCTCGGTGGGCGGCGTGCGGGACGAAGCGGAGATCCGGGGACACCGGCGCACCTACGTGGGCGCGATGCCCGGGCGCGTGGTGCAGGCCCTGCGACGCGCCGAGGTGCGCGACCCGGTGCTGATGATCGACGAGATCGACAAGATGTCGCCGGGCGGCACGAACGGGGACCCCACGGCCGCGATGCTCGAGCTGCTGGACCCGGCGCACAACACGGCGTTCACGGACCACTATCTCAACCTGCCGCTCGACGTGTCGGGCGTGTTCTTCCTCTGCACGGCGAACAGCCTGTACGACATTCCCGCGCCGCTGCGCGACCGCATGGAGGTGATCCGCATCGCCGGGTACACCGCGGAGGAGAAGATCGAGATCGCGTGGCGCTACCTGCTCCCGCGCCTGTTCGCCGCGCACGGGCTGCAGGACACGGACATCCAGTTCACGGACGAGGCGCTGGCGTTCATCGCCGGGCGCTACGCGCGCGAGGCGGGCCTGCGGAACTTCGAGCGCCAGTTGGCGCGCCTCATGCGCAAGCGCGCCCGCCGCAAGGCCGCCGGGGAACTCGGCGCGTGGGTCATGGAGGCGACGCGACTGGAATCGCTGCTGGGACCGCCGCCGCACGCGGCGGATGCCCAGGAGATGGCCCCGACCGTCGGCACCGTCACCGGACTGGCGTGGACCACGGACGGGGGCGCGCTGATGACCATTGAAGCGCTGGCCGTCCCCGGGCGCGGCACCCTGACGGTCACGGGACAACTGGGCGGGGTGATGCGTGAATCCGTCGACGCCGCGCTCTCGTACGTGCGGTCGCGGGCGGGATCACTGGGGATCGCCGACGCTGACTTCCAACGGCTCGACGTCCACGTGCACTTTCCGGCAGGCGCGACCCCCAAGGACGGACCCAGCGCCGGCGCCGCGGTGACGCTGGCGCTGGCGTCGGCGCTGTCGCGGCGGCCGGTGCGGCGGGACGTCGCGGTGACCGGCGAAGTGACGTTGCGCGGGCGCGTGCTCGAAGTCGGCGGCGTGAAGGAGAAGGTGCTCGCGGCGTACCGCAGCGGGCTGAGCGGCGTGCTGCTGCCCGCGGTGAACATCGAGCGCGATCTGCGCGACCTGCCCGCGGAGGTGCGCACCCGCACGGCCCTGGTGCCGATCCACTCGATGGACGACGTGTTCGCTCGGCTGCTGCTGCCCGCGGACGCCGCGCCGACGGTGGTCATCGACGCCGACCTGCGTCCGCCGGACCTCCGACCGGACCAGTGAGGGCATGCCGTTCGTGTGGCAGGAATTCGCACTGAACGTGGCCGTCGGCACCGTCGCCGGCGGCGTCACGAACGCCATCGCGGTGTGGATGCTCTTCCACCCCTACGAGCGGACGTTCGGCCTGCACGGCGCCATCCCGAAGAACAAGGCGCGGCTGGCGAAGTCGATCGGGCGCACCGTCGGCGAGAAGCTGCTCACGCCCGACGACGTGGTGCACGAGCTGGAGCGCTCCGGGCTCCGCGCGGCGGTGGAGCAGCGCCTGTCGGTCATCGTGCGCGAGCTGCTGGAGGTGGAACGCGGGTCGTTGTCCAGCGAACTGCCGCCGGCGCTGTTCGCCGAGCTCGAACGCACGCTCGGCGCGGTGAGCGGCGCACTGGCGGAGGGGTACTCGCACGAAGTCCACGGCGCGACGTTCGAGGACACGGTGCGCGCCTTCGTCGCGCGTGCGCGTGCCCAGGTCGACCCGATCCCCCTCGCCCGGCTGCTCACCCCGGAGCGCAAGGCCCGGCTCGCGCAGCAGGCCGCGCAGCTCTCGACCGAGATCATCGAGACCTCGCGCGACGACCAGGGCCGCACCCTGCGGGCCAAGGTCGGCGACTACCTCCTGAAGATCGCCGGGACGGAGCGCACGGAACGATTCGTCGAGCGCACGGTCTCCGACGCCCTGGAGCGCACCGATGGTCGCACCGTCGGCGACCTGCTCGGCACGCTGCCCGACGAGACCTACGTGGAATGGATTCTCGCGGCGGCGCGCTCGCCGCGCGCGGCGGAGCTGGCGTTCGGCGCAGCCGGTGGCGCCGCGCGGCGGCTGCTGGACCGCCCGATCGGGCGCCCCGCCCGCTTCCTGCCCGCGGATGCGCCCGATCGACTCGCCGCCGCCGCCGGACCGGCGCTCTGGGGCTGGGTGCTCGCGCAGATCCCCGGGTTCCTCGCGCGGCTCGACATCGAGGCGATGGTCGAGCGCAAGGTGCTTGGCTTCAGCACCGAACGCCTCGAGGAGATCGTGCGCAAGGTGACGCAGAAGGAGCTGACCCTGATCGTGCGGCTCGGCTACGTGCTCGGCGCGGTCATCGGCGTCCTCACGTACGTGGTCCGGCACCTGGCGTTCTAGGGGCGCTCCCCGCGTGCCCCGCGCACACCGTGCGGGGCCGCGCCGCCGCGGCTCAGTACACGAACGACGTGATGCGCTGTCCGGCGCCCGACGCCCCGCCGTTTCCCGCGCCCGTCAACCGGCCGGTGAAGGTCTGCGGCACACCGCCCTTGGTGCGCACGGTGACCACGTAGTCCGTCGCCGCCTCGCCGCACGAGGACCAGTTGTTCACGCGCACCTCGTACTCCCCGCGCGGCGGCACCACGCCGAAGGGCCAGAAGATGTTCTCCGCACGCGGCCCGTCGGTCCCGCAGGCCGCATTCGAGTCGATGTCGAGCTGCCCGCCGGAGCTCGACTGGCGCCGCGCGTAGTAGATTTCGGCCCCGAGCGGGTCCACCACGTAGAGATCCACGTCGGCTGTGCTGGTCCACGTGATGTTCACCTGCACCTCGCCCGTGCCGTTGGGCAGGAACGCCGTGTTCGCGGCGCCGTAGGCACTGGTGCCCGCCGCCCCGGCGACCGCGTACTGGAGGTCGAAGGTCGGGGCGCCGACTTCCTGCGCATAGGCAATGAGCACCGTCACCTCGGTCGCGGGCGCCGGGAGCGTCAGGACGAAGTGCCCGGTGTAGCCGCGCGCCGCGATCACGAGCTGAGAGAACGGCTCCCCGGCCGTGAACCGCACGCGCGACGCCCCACCCTTGAGCACGATCGGCGGCAGCGCGCCCGACACGATGACCGGGTTGCTGGCCTCGGGGGCGGCCCCGAGCTGCAGCGACGCCTGGCGCCCGTCGTCCGCCGTGACCGACGAGATGAACAAGGTGACGTCGCGCCGGTCCACGCGCGTGGACCGGTCCCACTCCAGGCAGGACGACGTGCTGATCAGCAGCGCGAGTGCGACCGCGACGGACCGACGCAACGTGATGGGGAGCGGGATGAGGGACACGGGCCGACTCCAGGCGTGACGGCGAGAGCGATCAGGGGGTGATCCGGATGCGCGCCGCGTCGATCAGCGACGGAGGCGTTCCGGTCGGGACATCCGTGAGGATGACGACTGACAGCCCGCCTACCGTCACACCCTGCACCTCGATCGTGCGGCGGCCGCCTTCGTACCGGCGGACCGGGCCCGTCAGGTTCTGCCGCCGCAGCCCGCCATAGCGGCGCGGGAGGGCTTCGTCGAGGATGTCCACGAACTCGGCGGCATCGACGCCGCTGTCCCAGACCGTGGCCCAGACCAGGCCCTCGCCGCCGCCCGGCAGGGCCACCAGGGCATAGCGGTCGCCATCCCAGCCCGCCGCACCGCGCGCGGCACGGGGGAGGTTGCGGGTGTGCTGGTAGAGGAAGATCCGCGTCTCGAACTCGCCGAGCCCGTTCTCGTAGGTGACCGAGCCGCCGCCGCGGATCGGGGGCAGGGTCACGGTGACCGGGTCGTCGCGCTCGTCGAAGAACTTCTCGGCGTGCAGCACCTGCTCCGTCGACACCGGCAGCGAGTCGAAGGGCCAGGCCCCGGGACGCCTCGCCTTGAACTGGCGGATGTGCTCCGCGCCGCTCAGGTAGGGGAACAGCAGCACCTCCTGCAACAGGATCGGCGCCTGCGCGAGCAACGGCATCGTGTTGCGGTTCTCGCGGATCATCTGCCGGACGCCCTCCCAGCCGCCGGGCATCGCGTTCTCAGGGTTCATCAGCCCGGTCATCGACACCAACTGCTCCCAGACCGCGTGCCCCTCCGCCACGGCCTGCGCCGCCATCTGCCGGTCATTGTCCCGCGTGATGCGCGTGATCGAGTCGAGCGCGAAGTGCTGATCCTGCAGCGCGTGCACCAGCTCGTGCGAGATGGTGGTGCTGAGATAGTCGCTGCGCGCGCCCTTCACCACGTACAGCACCTTCTCGGCGGGATCGTAGTAGCCGAGGACCTGCTCGGCGAGCAGGTCGAGGAGCGTGCCGCGCAGGTCCACCTCCTCGGGCAGCAGTCCGAACCGCTTGTAGGCCGCCTCGATGCCCGCCAGCTCCAGGGCCGGCGACTCCTCGTTGAAACGGCGCTCGAGGAACGCGCGCACCTCGTCCGTGTTCCGCTCCTCGAGCCTGGGCGGCGTGAGGAAGGTCTTGCCCGTGGACCGTTCGATGATCGGGATGGCCCGTCGCACCTCCTTCGCGTAGGGGCCGTCGTAGGCGACGTTGGAGGTCTCGTCCGACGAACACGCCGACACGGCAAGGGCGAGGGCGAAGACGGGGACGGCGAGCAGGGATCGTCGCAGTGTCATGGCAGCGAACAGGAAAAAGTTCAGCCCAGGACGTACGCGCGCCATGCCTCGAGCACGCGTTCGCCGTAGAGCAAGGTCACCAGGGCAGCCGGTGCGAGAAACGTACCGAAGGGGATCTGTGGCAGCACGAACGGCTCGGCGCGCCTCTGCGCGTGCAGCCACGCGATTGGGGCAACGACCAGCAGGGACACGACGGCGCCGAGGCAGGCCGCGATGAACACGTTGAGCAGCACCAGCGGTGGTCCGAGCGCCGCGCCGCAGACGGCCATCAGGGTCACGTCGCCGAAGCCCATGGCCTCCTTCTTCAGCGCCACCTCGCCGAGCCAGCCGACAATGGCGATGGACCCGGCACCGACACAGGCGCCGTAGAGGGCGTCGACCGGGGACGCGAACGGAGGGCCCTGGCCCATGAACGACGCCAGCACCGCGGTCACGAGCACGAAGAGCAGCCCCGTGACCGTGAACCCGTCGGGGATGACGTAGTGCTTCGCGTCCGTGACCGCGACACCCAGCAGGATGGTCGCGAGCACGGCGAAGCGCAGGCCCGTGAGCGTCGGACCGAACCCCCAGACGGCGAGCCACCAGAGTGCCGCGCTGGCCAGCTCGACCAGCGGATACTGCACGGAGATGCGCGCGGCGCAGCCACTGCAGCGGCCGCGCAGCGCGAGCCAGCTGAGGACCGGGACGTTCTCGAACCAGCGGATCGCGTGGCCGCAACGCGGGCAGTGGGAACGCGCGGGGCGGAAGATGGAGCCGTCGACCGGCCACCGCGCGATGCAGACGTTGAGGAAGGACCCGAACAGGGCGCCGAAGCCGGCAGCGATGAGCGCGATCATACGGCCCGCAGATGGTGCAGGAGGATGCCGGTCGCGACGGCGACATTGAGCGACTCGGCGCCACGGGTGATGGGGATCGAGACCTGCAGTGACGCGGCCTCGCGCAGGGCGTGGGACAGGCCGGCGCCTTCGTTGCCGACCGCGAGCGCCACCGTCGGCGGCGGCGTGATGGTGTGGAGGGGCGCACCGTCCATCGAGGCGGCCCACAGCGGCATGTCGCGCTGCGCCAGCAGGGCCGCCAGCTCCTCCCAGCTCGCCGCGACGGCCGGGTGACGGAAATGCGCCCCGACCGCACTGCGAATGACCTTGGCGTTCCACAGGTCCACGGTGCCCGGCAGGGCGATGGTGCCGGCCGCGCCAAGGGCGGCGGCGGTTCGCAGGATCGTGCCGACATTGCCGGGGTCCTGCACGGCATCGAGCACGACCACCGGGCCGCCCGGAGGGATGGCCTCGAGGGTCCACCCGGGGATCTCCGCGGCGACCACGATGCCCTGCGGCGCGTCGGTGTCGGCGGCCGAGGCGAACGCGCGGTCGTCCACCTCCTCCATCCGCAGGCCCCGGGCAACGAGGGCGTCGCGGAGGGCGAGGCCCCGGGCCGTTCGCGTCAGGTCGGGCCCCAGCAGTGCGCCGACCAGCGGTACGCCCGACGCGAGCAGCTCCTCCACCGCCCGGACCCCCTCCACCACGCAGCGGGTATGACGCTCCCGAGCCTTGCGACGGCGCAGGTCACGTAGCAGGGTTAGGAGCGACACGGTGCACCTCGATTCGTCACGGCGGCGGTCGCCGTCCAGTCTTCATCGGTCCTCATAGGATGCGTCAACGATACATCACGGGCACGCTCCTCGCCCTCTCGCTCGGCCTCGGCGGCTGCGCCATCTCGTCGCAGCAGGAGATCGAGATGGGGACGCAGTATGCCGCCGAGATCAACAAGCAGCTGCCCATCGTGCAGGACGCCGAGATCAACCGGTACCTGACCCTGCTGGGCGACTCCATCGCGAAGCTCGCCGACACCCGGGGGCTCACGTACCGGTTCTACCTCGTCAACTCGCAGGAGGTGAACGCCTTCGCCGTGCCGGGCGGGTTCATCTACGTGAACCGCGGGTTGATCGAACGCACCACCAACATGGCGCAACTGGCCGGTGTGCTGGGGCACGAGATCGGGCACGTGACGATGCGGCATTCGGTGGACCGGATGCAGAAGGCGCAGCGCGCGAACATCGTGGTCGTGGTGGGCTGCACGCTGCTGCGCGCCTGCGGGACGGGGATGGAGCAGGCGGCGATCGACATCCTGGCCAGCGGCGTGTTCGCCAAGTTCAGCCGCGACGACGAGCGTGAAGCGGACCGCGAGGGGGTCAAGTATGTGATCCGCTCGGGGATCGACCCGATGGGCGTGCCCGAGATGTTCCGGATCCTCCTCGACGAACAGCAGACGCGGCCGACGGGGGTGGAGACCTGGTTCCTCTCGCATCCGCTCGCCGACGAGCGGGTGAAGGAGACCGAGAAGATGATCGCGGGCTACGACCCCGGCATCCTCGTGGGACTGACCAAGGACTCGCCGAACTATCAGGCGTTCAAGCAGCGCATTGCGTCGCTGCCGCCGCCGCCCGCGCCACCGGCACAGCGATGAGTGGCGGGGGGGTGCTCCCCATCGCCCTGACGATCGCGGGCTCCGACTCGGGGGGTGGCGCGGGCATCCAGGCGGACCTCAAGACCTTCCACCAGCTGGGGGTGTTCGGCACCTCGGTGGTCACGGCGATCACGGCGCAGAACACGCGCGGCGTGCAGGGCTGGGAGGCGGTCTCCGCCGCGCTGGTCTCGGCGCAGCTCGACGCCGTGGCGGGTGATCTGCGCCCTGCGGCGATCAAGAGCGGGATGCTGGCCGACGTGTCGGTGATCGGCGCGATCGCGGACGGCGTTCGGCGGCATGGCCTGGGGCCCTACGTGCTCGACCCGGTGATGGTCGCGACGTCGGGCGATCCCCTGATCAGCCGGGACGCGATCGGCGCCATCACGGCGCACCTGTTCCCGCTGGCCACCCTGGTCACGCCGAACCTGGACGAAGCCGCGCTGCTGGTCGGTGGTGCCGTCGATTCCGTACCGGCGATGCGTGCGGCGGCCGAGCGGCTGGTGCGGGAGTTCGGTGCGGGTGCCGCACTCGTCAAGGGGGGGCACCTCGATGGTGCGGTCGCCACCGACGTGCTGTTCGCCGCGGGGGCATGGTCCGTGGTCACGCAGCCCCGCATCGACACCACGAGCACCCACGGGACCGGGTGCACGCTGTCGAGTGCGATCACGGCGCTGCTGGCCCGGGGCTGGTCCCTGCCCGACGCGGTGCGTGGCGGGCTGGATTTCGTGCACCGGGCGCTGCGCGAGGCGCCCGGACTTGGTGCCGGGCACGGGCCGCTCAATCACTTCGTGGCGGCCCCGGTGGCGGGCTGAGTGCTGTGCGCGACGGGCCCGCGCGGCGCATGGCGCGGTGGGAGGTGCGACCCGATCCGTCAGGCCGTCGCAGGACGGGCACGGACCGTGCGGTAGATCGCGCCCGCGTATGCGGGCGACCAGGGGTCGACGGGCAGCCCGCGGCTGTCCGTGATGGCGCGGTGCCCGGCGGTGATCGCGCTGGCCTCGGCGTCGTCCGCGGCGTGTACCGCGTGCAGCGCGGTGGCGCCCGGCGGTGCATCGACGCCCCGCCCGTTGACGAAGACGCGCAGGGCGCGCGGCGGGGCGGCGGACTCGCTCATCCCTGAAAGATACTCGATCCGGGCGCTCGATTCGAGGGCCCGGCGCCGTGACACGCCCGTGACACTCCGGGTGTCGTTGCAGGATCGTGACCGTCGCGCCGCTGTCCGAGCCCGCCACGGGACGCCATCTTTACACAGTGCATCACCACCCATCGTCGCAGGCCTCCTCAGCGCTGAGAGTCCAGGTGTCATCCCCCGCGTACCCAGCTACCGCGAACCAGCAGGCCGAGCACGTTCTCGTCGTTGACGATGAGCCGGAGATCGTCGCGCTCGTCGTGTACCAGTTGGCCAAGGCCGGGTATCGCGTGTCCACGGCGGTCTCCGGCCCGGATGCGCTGGCGGCGGTCCGGCGCGAGCGTCCGTCGCTGATCGTGCTGGACCTGATGCTGCCGGGGCTGTCGGGCTTCGAGGTGCTGGAGCAGATCCGCGCCGACCCGGTCACGCGTGACGTCGGCGTGCTGATGCTCACGGCGCGCAAGGACGAGCCGGACCGTCTGCGCGGCCTGACGCTGGGCGCGGACGACTACCTCACCAAGCCCTTCTCGGCGGCGGAGCTGGCCCTGCGGGTGGCGGCCATTCTCCGGCGCGTGAACGCGGCGCAGGAGCCGGTGGGCGACACGGTGCGGATCGGGCCGGTGCTGATCGACAACAGTTCGCACCGCGTGACCGTCGACGGCGACGAGGTCGAGCTGACGCCGACGGAGTACAAGCTGCTGCGGATGCTGGCGGAGCGGCGCGGCCGGGTGCAGGCGCGCGCGCACCTGCTGGAGACCGTGTGGGAGGCCGCACCGGACATCCAGACCCGCACCGTGGACATGCACGTGCAGCGGCTGCGCACGAAGCTGGGCAGCGCCGGCGAGCTGATCGAGACGGTCCGGGGCTTCGGGTACCGGATGCGGGCGCCGCAGCCGCGCAGCGCGTAACCTTCCGGGGTGCGGCTCACCCAACGATTGCTCGTCGGCTCGCTCCTGATCGTCGGTACGCTCGTGACGGTGATGGTCACGGTGGTGGACCGTCAGCTTCGGGCGCGATTGCTGGACCAGGCGGCCGCGACCCTGCGGAACCAGGCCACGTACATCGCGCAGGCCTGGCGTCCCGGCCTGGATGTCGACTCGCTGGCGGATGCGGCGGGCGCGGCGCTGCGCACCCGGGTGACCCTGATCGACCACTCGGGGCGCGTGGTGGGCGACAGCGAATTCAACGACAGTGCCCTGCGGTCGCTGGCGCCGCACGACACCCGGCCGGAGGTGGTGCAGGCACGGGCACGGGAGGGGTCGGCGCGGCGCATCAGCGCCTCGACGGGGCGCGAGGAGCTCTACGTCGCGGTGGAGGCGCGTGCCGGTGTCGCGCGGGTGTCGATCCCGACCTCGCAGTTGGACCCGATCGTGCGGGCCTCGCAGCGGGACGTGCTGGTGACGGGCTTCCTCGCGCTGCTCTGCGCCCTGCTGGTGGCGTTGCTGTTCTCGCGGGCGGTGTCGCAGCCGATCGAGCAACTGCGCGACGTGGCCACCGCGATGGCGCGCGGTGACCTGTCGCGCCGGCCGCGGCTGACCGCGCCCGGCGAGGTCGGCGAGCTGGCGGGCGCGCTGCACCAGCTTGGGGATCAGTTGTCGCACCGGATCGATGCGCTGCGCAGCGAGGAGGCCCTCGTGGCCCAGCTCACCGAGTCGCTGAACGAGGGGGTCTTCGCCGTCGCGGCCTCCGGCGCGGTGGTGCGGATCAACGAGCGCGCCCGCACGTTGCTGGGCGTGCCCGACGCGCTGCCGTTCCCGATGCACCGCTTGCCCGAGGAGGCGGCGCTGCATGGGGCGATCGCCGCGGGCTTGCAGGGCACCTCGACCGACGGCATCGAGACCGACGTGCGCGGCATCACGACGCGCCTGACCGCGCGCGCGCTGGAGGACGGCGGGGTGGTGATCGCGCTGTTCGACCTGTCGCCGATCCGGCGGGTCGAGGCGGTGCGCCGTGATTTCGTCGCGAACGTGTCCCACGAGCTGCGCACGCCGCTGACGATCGTGAGCGGCTTTGCGGAAGCCATCGCGGGGGACGACCCGCCGGTGGAGGTGCGGCAGCAGTTCGCCGCCGGGATCCTGCGCAACACGCAGCGGATGCAGCGGATCGTGGACGACCTGCTGGACCTGTCGCGGATCGAGTCGGGCGGATGGACGCCGATGCCGGTGTCGATCGACCTGCGCGACTGCGCGAACGAGGCGGTCCTCGAGGCAAGCGCCGCGGCGGCGGCGAAGGGCGTGCATCTGACGGTCGACATCGCCCCGAACGCGCGCTCGGTGTTCGCCGACGCGACGGCGGTGCGCCAGATCATCGGCAACCTCGTGGACAATGCGATCCGCCACACCCCGGCGGCAGGGACGGTCATCGCCTATTCGCGACGCGTGATGCCGGGCATCGAGATCGGCGTCCGCGACACGGGGGCCGGCATCCCGCCCGAGCATCTGCCGCGCATCTTCGAGCGCTTCTACCGCGCCGATGCGGGTCGCTCCCGGGCCGAGGGCGGGACCGGCCTGGGGCTCGCGATCGTCCGGCACATGGTGGAGGCGCACGGCGGGT
>CAYSFN010000001.1:0-9182 GCA_964430045.1 uncultured Gemmatimonadaceae bacterium | reverse complement strand
CTCGTAGGGCCAGGCGGGTCCGTCCGGGCCGAAAGCGTCGTCGGGGTGGGCACGACGATCGCCGGGATCTTTCCGGAGCACGGCGTTACGCGGGTGTGACAGAGCGGTGACGAAGGCGTCGCCGAAGGGCGACACGTTTCGAGCAATCCCCGTGACCATCCGTGGTCCGAGGATCCTCACTCGAGCCTCGCTCACCTGCATATGTCACTTCGCTTCGTTCGTTCCACCCTTGCCGTTCTCGCGGTGCTGCTGGTCGCACCGTCCCTCCCGGCGCAGGGCACCGGCCGCATCGTCGGCCGGATCATCGATGAGTCCAACGGCAGCGGCCTCACCGATGTCCAGATCCAGGTCGTCGGCACCACGTTGTTCACCGTCAGCGGCGTGGATGGCCGCTACAGCATTCCGAACGTTCCGGAAGGCAGCGTGTCGCTGCTGGCGCGCCGCATCGGGGTCTCCCCGAAGACCGTGACCGGGATCCTCGTGATCGCCGGGAAGTCGGTCGAGCAGGACATCGCGCTCTCGAGCGTGCAGATCCAGTTGGAGGCCGTGACCGTGAGCGCCTCGGTCGAGCGCGGCACGGTGGCTGACGCGCTCGACGCGCAGCGCAAGGCCTCGAACATCATCAACTCGATCACCTCCGAGCAGATCGCCAAGAGCCCGGACGGCGACGCCGCGCAGGCCGTGCAGCGCGTCAGCGGCGTGACGGTGCAGGACGGCAAGTACGTGTTCGTGCGCGGCCTGGGCGACCGGTATACGACGGCGTCGTTGAACGGCGCGCGCATCCCGAGCCCGGAGCCGGAGAAGAAGATCGTGCCGCTGGACCTGTTCCCGAGCTCCCTGATCCAGTCGGTGACGACGAGCAAGACGTTCACGGCGGACCAGCCGGGGGATTTCTCGGGGGCGTCGGTGGACATCAAGACGAAGGAGTTTCCGGCGAACCGGGTGGTGACGTTCTCGACCGGGTTCGGCGTGGGGGATGCGGTGACGGGGCGGAGCCTGGCCTTCGCCCCCCACGTGGGCGGGGACCTGTTCGCGATGGGCGGGCGGCAGCGGTCGGTGCCGACGAGCCTGCTGGCGGCCGGGGAGCTGGACGCGACGCCGTCACCCGACGCGGTGAACGGCATGCTCAACGACCTGCGCAATGCCTGGTCGACCCGCCCGCGCCAGGCGGTCGGCAATGGCTCGATGGGGGTCACGGTCGGCGGCAGCGATCCGGTGCTGGGGCACGACGTCGGCTACGTCTTTTCCGGCACCTACGGCTACTCCGAGGAGGCGCGCGTGGATCTGCGCCGCGGCCTGGCGTTCGCCGCGACGGCCGACCAGGTCGCCGAAGTCGACCGCTTCGAAGGCCAGTTCGGGCGCACCAGCGCGCAGTTCGGCGGCATCGCCAACCTGTCCACGCTCGTGGGCACCCGGACGCGCATCGCCCTGAACAACACCTATAACCGCACGATGGACAACGAGGGGCGCGCCGAGCAGGGCTTCTCGGCGAATCTGGCGGCGCCGCTCGAGATCGAACGCCTGCGCTACGTGGAGCGCGTGATCCGCAGCTCGCAGCTGGGCCTGACGCACGAGCTGAGCGATGCGCACCGGATCGAGTATTCGCTCACGAGCTCGGGCGTCGCACGCCGCGAGCCGGACCGCTCGGAAGTCGTGTACACCCGCAGTGAAATCGACCCGGGTGCCGCGCCCCGGTGGCTGGGCGGGTCGACCGAGGCCGCCGTGCGCACCTTCGGCGACCTGGACGAATCGGCGCTCGAGGCCCGGTTCGACTACAAGTTCACCTTCGGCTTCGGCGGGCAGCCGCGCTCCGTCAAGGTCGGCGTGCTGAACCGCCGCGTGGACCGCACGGCGGACAACCGCGTCTTCTCCCTGCAGTCGTTCACGCTGAGCGAGGCGGACCGTCAGTTGCGGCCGCAGGAGATCTTCGACGGCCGCTTCACCTCGCCGGGCATGAACAATTTCCGCGTGGTGCCCCTGTCGCAGGGCGGCTCGTATACGGCCGAAGACCGCCTGAGCGCCGCCTACGTCATGACCGATTATGCGCTGAATGACCGCTACTCGGTGGTGCTTGGTGCACGCTACGAGGCGTCGCGGGTGCGTGTGCTCGCCTCGCCGACCGTCGGTGCGGCCACGGTCACCACGCCGAGCTTCTCCGACGTGCTGCCTTCGCTGGCGCTGAACGTGCGCCTCACCGAGAACCAGGCGCTGCGCTTCGCCGCGTCGCAGACGCTGTCACGCCCGGAGTACCGGGAGCTGGCGCCCATCCAGTACCGCGAGGTGATCGGGTTCGACAACGTGCGCGGCAATCCCGATCTCGTGCGGACGCTGGTCCGCAATGCCGACATCCGCTGGGAGTGGTACCCGTCGCGCTCCGAGATCCTCAGCGTGTCGTTCTTCGGCAAGCAGTTCGACAATCCGATCGAGCGCGTGTACCTGGGGACGTCCGGCACCCGCATCATCTCGTTCCAGAACGCGAACGGTGCGTCGAACTACGGCGTCGAGCTCGAAGCGCGCAAGGAGCTCGGTGGCCTGGCGCGCATCCTGGATCCCGTCGTCGTGTTCACGAACGTCACGGTGATGAACTCCCGGATCGAGTTGGATGAGGAGCGTGCGTCCCTGACCCGTGCGAACCGGCCGATGGTCGGGCAGGCCCCGTACGTGCTGAACACGGGCATCACCTACACCGCCCCCACCAGCAGTGCCAGCGCGACGATCCTGTTCAATCGCGTTGGTCGGCGGATTCAGGATGCGGGGGAGATCCCGCTGCCCGATGTCTATGAAGAAGCGCGCAATGTGCTGGACCTCTCGCTGCGCGTCCCGCTCATGAGCCGTGTGGGCGTGCGCTTCGACGCGAAGAACCTGCTGGATGCGCCGTACCGTTTCACGCAGGGCCCCGTGGTGCGCGAATCGTGGCGGGCCGGCCGGGTGTACAGCGTCGGGTTGAGCTGGCAGTAGCTGAGGCGGGCGGCGCGTTGCGGAACAGTGTCGTTCCCGCGGCGCGTGACCTTCTCGTGACAGGACGTTGCTGTGTTGGTGACACCATCGCTGCACTTTTCGCGTGTCGGTCACACTCGGTGGCCACGCAGCCTGACCCTGGATCCGCACGATAGGACAACTCGGCATGATCTCCTTCACTCGTAGAATGTTCAGCGCTTCGCTGCTCGCCGGCCTGTCGATGGCCGCAGCGTGTTCTGACGACAACGGCACCGACCCGCAGCCGACCGCGCCAGCCGCGCCGACCAACGTCGTTGCGGCGTCGCAGTCGGCCACGTCCATTCAAGTCACCTGGACCGCGTCGGCCGGCGCCACGTCGTACGTGATCCAGCGTGCACTGGGTGCCGCCGGCACGTTCGCCGATGCCGGCACCAGCACGACGCCGACCTTCACGGACAACGGGCTGGCCGTGACGACGCTGTACCGGTACCGGGTGGCCGCGGTCAACGCGGTGGGCCAGAGCAGCTTCTCCGGCGAGAGCAACGCGACGACCGGCGCACCGGCGCCCATCGACGTCACGCAGGACATCACCACGAACACCACGTGGACCTCGGACAACATCTACGTGCTGAAGGGCTTCATCAAGGTCGCGAACGGCGCCACGCTCACGGTGCAGGCGGGCACGCGCATCGAGGGCGACTTCGCCACGCTCGGGGCGTCGCTCTTCGTGCTGCGCGGCGCGCGCATCGTCGCGAACGGCACGGCGGAGGCCCCCATCGTGTTCACGTCCTCGCGTCCGGTCGGCCAGCGTCAGCCTGGTGACTGGGGTGGTCTGATCATCGTCGGCAACGCGCGCATCAACCGCACGGGCAATATCGCCCTGGAGGGCACCGGGACGAACGAGGCGACGAACCCTGCCGTCGTCTACTCCGGCGGCACGAACGACCTCGACAATTCAGGTGTGCTTCGGTACGTGCGCGTCGAGTTCGCCGGGTATGCGACCGCGCAGGACCAGGAGCTGAACTCCTTCACGTTCGCGGCCGTGGGCTCCGGTACCCAGATGGAGTACCTGCAGGCGCTGGCGGGGTTGGACGATCACTTCGAGTGGTTCGGTGGCACGGCGGACGCGAAGTACCTGGTGTCCTATGAATCGGCCGATGACCACTTTGACATGTCCGAGGGCTTCTCGGGGCGTTTGCAGCACCTGATCGCGTTCCAGTCGCGGATCATTCCCCCGCGCCCCGCCGCGGGCTCGCCGTCGTCCGACCCGCAGGGGATCGAGAATGACGGCTGCAACGGCCCGGGATGCACGGCGGGCGAGGTGTCGGAGCCGTTCACCATTCCGCTGGTGGCCAACTTCACGCTGGTCGGCACCGGCCCCGGCGTCGTCCCGAATGCGACGTCGGGCATCGGCATGATGCTGCGCCGCGGCACGGGCGGCTATTACATCAACGGACACGTCTCGCGCTTCCCCAACGGCGCGATCGCGCTGCGGAACACCGTGACGTCCGGTGCGGTGAGCTCGACCGCGACCGGTGACCGGGTCGCCGACGGCACGCTGGTGCTCCGCAACATCCTCGCGACGGACGGTGCCGTGCTGTTCGAAGCCGGGCAGGGGCGCGTCTCCATCGACCCGGCGGCGAACGCCATCACGCATGAGGCGGCGACCGCGACGTCGTCGCTGTTCACCGCCTGGACCGCGCTGCCGAACGCGACCGCGCAGCTCGACTGGTCGCCGTCGGCGTCGGCACCGCAGCGCACGGGGGGGCTCAGCACGTTCTCCGGCGCGATTGCGGCGAAGGCCGGCTCCGCCGTCACCCCGACCACGTACCGCGGCGCCGCGGATCCGAACGGTGCCAAGTGGTGGGCTGGCTGGACGAACTACGCGACCAACTGATCGCGCTCCCGCAGGACCCACTGCGGCCGGCGCTCCTTGCGGGGCGCCGGCCGCAGTGCATCTCCCTCCTCTCTCCTCTAGCTTTCGGGACCGATGCGACATCCGCTCCTTTTCCTCGCACTGCTGATCAGTACCGGATGCAGTGACCGCACACCGGCCACTGAGACGGTGTCCGACGCTCCGTGGCGCCAGCCCGGCGATGTCATCGATTCGATCTTCCCCATGGACGAACAGTTCCGCCGCTTTCGGGCGGACATCCCGGAAGTCACCGAACTGTCCGGGGGCGAAGCCAGCCGCGAGGCGTTGATCCAGCGCTTCATCGCGGCGGTGGAGCAGCGGGACACTGCAACCGTTGCGGCGCTCCAGGTCACCCAGGCCGAGTTCGCGTGGCTGTACGCCCCGTCCCATCAGTTTTCCGCGCCGCCGTACGATCTGCCACCGGCGCTGTTCTGGTTCCAGATCGAACAGGGGTCGGCCAAGGGCGCCGGGCGCGTGCTGGAACGACTGGGTGGGCGACCCCTCAACTACAAGGGCTACGCGTGCCCATCCGCCGAGGCCACGCCGATCGGCCGCGGCACCGTGCACGCTGCGTGCGTGGTCACCGTCGACGATCTTGACGGCGTCAGCAAGCAGCGGCGGTTGTTCAGCGGCATCTTCGAGCTGGGCGGTCGCTTCAAGTTCGTCTCGTACGCCAACGAGTTCTGATGCCGCGCCCCGGTGCCGGTCGGTCGATGCTCCTGCTCACGCTGGGCCTGATGGCCTGCGGCGAAGCCGGCCGCGACCGCCCTGAGCCAGGCACGCCGCGGCCCAACGACACCATCGTCGACCTCACGGGCGCCGGGGCGACCTTCCCCTACCCCGTCTATGCGCGCTGGATCTCGCGCTTCGCCGGCGAGACCGGCCTGCGGATCAACTACCGTTCGGTGGGCACAGGGCAGGGGCTGGCGGCGGTCGCGGCGGGCACCGTGGACTTCGGTGCCTCCGACGCCCCGCTCGACGCGGTCGAGGCCGACGGGGCCTTGCTGCAGCTCCCGCTGGTCGTCGGTGGCGTGGTCGTCACCTACAACGTGCCCGAAGTGACGTCGGCGCTGCAACTGGACGGCGCCCTGCTCGCCGAGATCTTCGCGGGACGCGTCGCCCGCTGGAACGATGCGCGAATCCGCGCGCACAACCCCGACGTCGCGCTGCCGAACCTGCCCATCCGGATCATCACGCGTCTGGACCCGTCGGGCACGACCCTCGTGTTCACGCGCTTTCTCGCGGCGAACAGCCCCCCGTGGCAAGGGTCGCCGGGCGTGGGGCTCTCCGTCGCCTTTCCCGCGGGGATGACGCGCGCGGGGAACGAAGGGGTCGCCAGCGAGGTCAAGGTCACCCACGGCGCGATCGGCTACGTGGAACAGTCCTACGCGATGCTCAACCGGCTGCCCACGGCGCGCGTGCGGAACAGCAGCGGCACCTTCGTCGCGGCGACCGCCTCGTCGCTGATCGCCGCGGCGAACTCGGCGGCTGGTCCGACGCGTGGCGACGGGCTGCCCGCCTCGCTCCTCGGCGCCACGGCCCCCGAGGCCTACCCGATCGCCGAGTTCAGTTGGATCGTGATCCCGCAGGTCGCGAGTTCGCCGGGCGCACGCAGCGCCCTCCTGCAGTTCGTGCGCTGGGCGCTCGCGTCGGGCAGCGCGGAGGCGGCGGCGCTGGGCTACGCGCCCGTCCCGACGGCGGTTCGCCAGCGCGTCGAGACGCTGGTGGATTCCCTGGCCGCACTCGGGACCACGCGATGACTACACGCCACCGCATCACGCGCCCGGCCGTTCCGAGCGCCCGCCGACGGGCCGATCAGCGCATCGCCGCGATCGACATCGGTTCCAACTCGATCCGGCAGATCATTGCCGACGTGTCGCCGCAGGGCAGCATCCGCGTGATCGACGAGATGAAGGCCTCGCCCCGGCTCGGCGCGGGCGTGGCGGAGACCGGCGCGTTGAGCGAAAGCGCGATGGGGCAGGCCCTGGAGGCGCTGGGGCGCATGGCGAAGCTCGCCGCGCACTCGGGCGCGAAGCGCCTCGACGTCGTCGCGACCAGCGCCGTGCGCGAGGCGACGAACGCGGCGGACTTCGTCACGCGGACCAGGCGCGTCACCGGGCTCCGGGTCCGCATCCTGTCGGGCGAGGAGGAGGCGATGCTCGCGTTCCGCTCGGCGCTCGCGCACTTCGAGATCGGGACGGGACGCGCGGTCGTGATGGACATCGGCGGCGGATCGCTGGAGCTGGCGCTGAGCGCCGACGGATTGCTCGAGCGGCTGACGTCGCTGCCCTTCGGCGCCCTGCG
The DNA here is from genome assembly GCA_964430045.1 of uncultured Gemmatimonadaceae bacterium. GTDB lineage: Bacteria > Gemmatimonadota > Gemmatimonadetes > Gemmatimonadales > Gemmatimonadaceae > DASRAP01. Next base: position 2,026 of record CAYSFN010000001.1, on the reverse strand, counting down.
GCTGACGGAGGAGTTCCTCGGACCCACGCCGCGGCAGAAGGACGTGGAGCGCCTGCGCAAGCACATTCGGCCGGAGTTGCGCAAGGCGCTGCCGATCCGCGACTGGCGTGGCGCGACCGTCATCGGCTCCGGCGGCACCTTCACGAACCTCGCGGGCATCTACCTGGCGCGCCGCGGGCTCGAGGCGCGCAGCCCGCAGGGGACGCGCATTCCGCGGGCCGACCTGCTGCACATCCTCGAGTGGCTCGCGGAACTCACACCCGCGGAGCGCGCGTCGGTGCCCGGCCTGAGTCCGGCGCGGGCCGACATCATCGTCGCCGGGTTGACGGTGGTCGCCGAGGTGCTGTCGCGGCTCGAAGCCTCCGAGCTCCAGGTCTCGGCGTACGGCATCCGCGAGGGGATCCTCCTGGACGCGGCGCGGGTGCGACCGGCGATCGCGGACCGCGGCGAAGCACGGGCGCGTTCGGTGCGTGAGTTCGCCGAGCGCTGCCACTACGAGCAGCCGCACGCCGAACAGGTGCAGCGCCTCGCGCTCCAGCTCTTCGACGCGATGGCGCGACGCCTGCAGCTCACGCCCGAGGATCGGCAGATCCTCTCCGACGCGGCGCTGCTGCACGACGTCGGCTACCACATCAGCTACGACAAGCACCACAAGCATTCGTACCACCTGATCACGCACGCCGAGCTGCTGGGGATGTCGCCCGAGGAGAAGACGATGATCGCGCTCATCGCGCGGTATCACCGCGGGGCGGACCCCCGGAAGAAGCACGCCGCGTTCGCGGGGCTGGACACCAGCATCCAACGGCGCATCACCGCCCTGACGGCGATGCTGCGCATTGCCGACGGCCTGGACCGCGGTCACGTCGGCGCGGTCGCCGGGGTCAGGGTCCGCTGGGGCCCGCGCGTGATCCGCGTGAGTGCGACGCCTCGGCGCGGTGGCGGGAACCTGCGGCTCGAATTGTGGGGTGCGGCCCGCAAGGCCGGGTTGCTCGGGGCCGTCGCCGGGCTGCCGGTCGAGCTGACGGGCCCCGATGGAACGCCCTTTGTTCCACCGGAGCCTGGCGACGACTAGCTCGTCGAGGGCCGGTCGGTGCCGGGGCGCCCGCGCCCGGCGTTGTGCTTGATCGAACGCCCTTCGACGAGATAGACCGTGTCCTCGGAGATGTTCGTCGCGAGATCGGCGATGCGCTCGAGGTTGCCGGACACCAGCAGGAGGTCCATCCCCACGCCGATGCGGCGGGGGTCTTCCATGATGTGCGTGAGCAGGATGCGGAAGTTGTTGCCGTGGATCTCGTCCACGCGATCGTCACGGCGCAGGACGTCGCGCGCCAGCACGACGTCGCCGCGCAGGAAGGCGTCGAGCGCCTGACTGAGCATCTCGGTCGCGGCGCGCGCCATCTCGTCGATCTCGGGCAGCGTGGGGAACCGCGGGCCCTCGAGGATGTAATGCACCGTCTCGGCGACGTTGACCGCGTGGTCTCCCACGCGCTCGAGGTCGTTGGCGATCTTCATGGCCGTGGTGATGAAGCGCAGGTCGCGCGCCATCGGCTGCTGCAGCGCGAGCATCCCGACCGCCATGTCCTCGATCTCGAGTTCCAGCGCGTCGAGCTTGCCGTCCTCGTCGATGACCTGGTAGGCCTTGGCCCGGTTCCCTTCCCGCAGCGCCTCGACGGCCATCCGCACGGCGTGCTGCGCCGTCTCCCCCATCTGCACGAGGGCGCGGTTGAGCTTGTCGAGATCGTCCTGCAAATGGCGCTGGCTCATCCGAACCTCCCGGTGATGTATGCTTCGGTCCGCTCCACGCGCGGGTTGGTGAACAGACCATTGGTCGGACCGTACTCGATCACTTCGCCCATGTACAGGAAGGCGGTGTAGTCCGAGACGCGCGCCGCCTGCTGCATGTTGTGCGTCACGATCACGATCGTGTACTCGGCGCGCAACTGGTAGATCAGGTCCTCGATCTTCTGCGTGGCAATGGGGTCGAGCGCGGACGCGGGCTCGTCCATCAGCAGCACCTCGGGCTCGA